>CAYVQO010000008.1:0-38214 GCA_964452835.1 uncultured Sphingorhabdus sp.
ACCGGACCGAACCAGTTCACGGCCTGAAGCGCCAGCATGACCGCTGCCAGTGTTAGGAGCGGAAAAAGCTTTGGTTGCCGCGCCCGCGCATAGAGCCAAAGCGCGCCGAAGGTCAGGATGAGCTCCAGTGGCATTTCTATTACAGGATAGTTCCAGAGGCCCAGACCAAGCTTTGGCTCGCTGCCTGCCAAAGTCAAATCAGGCACATGGACCAGCAAATCTAGAAACCAGTGCGACAGCACCACTATCGCGGCAATCACGGCACCGGCGCGGTTCTTTGTCATGCTCCAGAACAATGCTCCAAACAGCATCGCAAAGCCGACTGAACCAGCCAGGCTGTGCGTGTAAGGCATATGATAGAGGTCCATCGGGTTCATCACCGATGCGCCTTCCCGGAACCGCATGGCTTCTGTGCCTGTCAGCAGAAAGGCGAAAAACAGCCAATCTACAAACTGCGCCGCGACAAACAACGCCGGCAGGCTGGGCGCCTTGGGATGGGCTGCTGCAACCATGGCTGGCGCGAAATGACCGATAAACATAGCTGCTTGCCCTCCCTGCAAGCGGTTTAACCACCAAATCGGCACACAGGAAAGCAAAAGCCGTGAGGGCGATTGTCTGGCCGGAGGCGTCACACGGACAGCCCGGCGCATTTAGACTTTTTTAACCATGATTACCTAGGGCGAAAGCATCATATCGATTTGGGGGAATTATGACCACATTGGTCGTAGCCAGACAAAGCTCTACGGATGCGCTGGAGAAATTCCTGTTGGGATTTGTCGTGCTTGCCGCATTATTGGTGATCGGCCACCGCCTGTATCTCTCCGCTATCCTGCCCTTATGGCTGGATGAAACCTGGAGCGCGATGATTTCCAGCCAAGGCAGCTGGGCGACTTTCTGGCATGAGGCTTGGCTGGATTGCAATCCGCCGCTATATTATATCTTCTTGAATCTTTGGATGAATCTGTTCGGCGACAGCAATTTGACGCTGCGGATTCCCAGTTTCCTATTCAGCTGTGCAGCGGCATTTATTCCGTTGCTGTGGCGACCAAAAGGGCTGAGCAAAAATGCCGCCTATGTTTTTGCAGGGCTAATGCTGTTGTGGCCGCCCAACTTGTTCGTCGTCACTGATGCGCGCGGCTATGGCCTGATGCTGTTCCTTTCGGTCCTGTCCAGCCTGACCGTCGCCCATTTGCTCGAAAATCTGACACTGCGACTGGCAGCGGCCTGGGTGGCGCTTGGCACATTGATGTTTATGACGCATTATTTTGCAGCGACGCTGCTGCTTGGTCAGGCCATCATTCTGCTTTGCCGCCACCGCCTTGCGATGCTCCGCATTTGGCCCGCTGCGTTCATCGCCGCTCCCGGTCTGGCCTGGTTTGCCAGCCATTTGCCGCGCTTGAAGGATTACGCGCGACCCGATGTGACTTGGTATGATCCGACTAATTTCGGCACGGTACTACAACATCTGACTTATGTCCTGGGAATCACGAATTTCATTGCGCTAGCCGCTGTCATCCTTCTGATCGGGCTCATGCTATACCAGAACCGACTGGGGCAGCGCGACGATGGCATTATTGGCACGGCAGGCGAAAAAGCCTTGGCGCTATCGGCCTATGCCGCGATCCTTGGTTTTGTGATTGCTGTGATTATTGGCCTGCTGCAGGATTCACTTGCCGACCGCTATTTCGTGCCCTTCGTGCCGCCGGCAATGCTGGGGCTGACGCTGATTATCCAGCGCTGCCCAAAGCAAAGGCTGCTGGCGCTGATGCTAATGTTTGTATTCCTGTTGCCAGTGCTGAACCCGCGCGACACCGAAGGACTGTCGCGGGCGCGCTCCGCCTATGGCTATGAGGAGGCAAGCAGCTTTGTCATGGGCTACCAGCCGGATGAGCTTGTTTTCCTGTGGGATCACCCAGCTGCCAAGATACTGGAAAAAGGCTCGCTGGAAGGCATTGGCAGCTACTTCCTGAAACGATCAGGCTATTCGGTTCCGGTAACGGCAATCGTGGCTCCGGAAAAGGCCGATGCCAATGCCCTGCTGCGCGCTGAATTTACGGGCAAGCGGCCCGCCTTCATCTGGCTGTACGACACCGGCCGCCGTTCAGCGGCTGGGCACGTCATGCCGAATTTTCACAAGGATCCCCAATGGACCTGCCGCTATCGCCACAAGATTACGGGCAAGAATATGGGCCTTGGCACAATGGCCTGCGTGAAGCTGGAGAAAAGCAATGATTGAAGGTTTGCGTTTTGAAGGCATAGGCGCCGTGCACCAGGCATCCTTGGTGTCGATTGTTGTGCCAGTATATAACGAACATGACGCCGTAGGCCATTTCGCCGCCGCCATTGACGAAGCTGTCGCAAAAAGCTGGTCCGATGGTACCCCTGCGCCGCGCTTTGAAATCATCTTTGTCGATGATGGCAGCAGCGATGGCACGGCAGAAGTGGTGCGGCACATGTGCCATAACGACCCGCGCATCAAACTGGTGCGGCTGTCGCGCAATTTCGGCAAGGAAGCAGCATTAAGTGCAGGTCTGAAAGCGGCATCGGGTGACGCCGTGATCCCGATGGATGTCGACTTGCAAGACCCGCCAGAGCTGTTGCGGCCAATGATCGAACGGTGGCAGGCCGGTAGCCAAGTGGTCAATGCCAAGCGCTGTGATCGCAGTGCCGACACTTTCCTGAAACGGTCTAGCTCGCAACTTTTCTACAAGGCAATCAATTCGCTGGCCGAATATCCGATTGCAGAAGATGTTGGCGATTTCCGCCTGTTCGACCGCGCCGCCGTCGACGCGGTAAACCGCATGACGGAGCATTCGCGCTTTAATAAAGGGTTGTTTTCCTGGATCGGTTTCCGCACCGAAACACTGGAATATTCCCGGCCTGCCCGTGCTGTCGGCCAGACAAAATGGAACACATCCAAACTGCTGGCGCTGGCACTGGATGGCATTACGTCCTCCACCACATTGCCGCTGCGAATCTGGACCATTGTTGGCGCCACGATCTCGCTGCTGGCATTTTGCTATGCCGCCTATTTGATCGGTCGCACTATCTTTTTGGGCGTTGACACGCCGGGCTATGCCTCGATCATGGCCGCCGTCCTGTTCCTTGGCGGGCTTAACCTGCTCAGCCTTGGGCTGATGGGCGAATATGTCGGCCGGATCGCCAAGCAAGTACGCGGGCGGCCTTTGTACATTGTTGCCGAAACCGAAGGACTATAATCATGGATGCTGTCGCTTATCAGTCGTTGCGCGAATTGCAGGGCCAGCATTGGTGGTTCGTCGCACGCCGCCAGATTATCGATCAGCTGATCCGCCGTTTCGTCAAACTACCGGAAAAGTCGCGGATTTTGGAGGCAGGCTGCGGCTATGGCGGCAATCTGGCGCTGTTGCAGCAATTTGGCGAGCTGGACGCCTTTGAATTTGAAGACAGTGCCCGCGCTTTTGCCACAACATTGTCCAAACGCCCCGTTGCCCATGGCTACCTGCCCGACAAGGCGGGCTTTGACGGTGAGCATTTTGACCTGATCGCTATGCTTGATGTACTTGAACATATTGAGCAGGACACCGAATCGCTACAGGCGCTCCACGCTAGGCTGAAGCCCGGCGGGTCGATTTTGCTCACTGTTCCAGCCGTGCCATGGCTGTGGTCCAAACATGATGAGATCCACCATCATAAACGCCGCTATTCCAAGGCGAGCCTTGAAAAGGCATTATGCGACGCAGGTTTTGCCATTGGCAGCATTGGCTATTTCAATTCGCTGCTTTTCCCGGTTGCCGTTGCCCAGCGCATGGCGCAGCGCCTTGCGGGTTCGCAAAGTGGTGTAGATAGCATGCCGGGGCGGTTGCTGAATGGGGCATTGCGGGCGATATTTGCCTTTGAACGCAAGCTGGTGGGCCGCTTCAATTTCCCCATTGGCCTTTCGCTTTACGCCGTGGCTCGCCGCCCAGAGTCGTGAGGTGCACTGGTTCAGGCAAATCTTTTCTTTTGGGCTAGTCGGAATAGCGGCAAGCTTTGCCCATGTTGCACTGGCCTGGCTGCTGATCGACGCCGCTGGCTTTAATCCCTATTTCGCCAATCTGCTCGGCGCATGCACGGCCTTTGCCGTTTCATTTTTGGGCAATGTTGGCTGGACATTTGACACGGATCGCCCGTTGATAAGCTCTGCCCGCCGTTATATATTTGTATCGCTCACCAGTTTTGTTCTGACCAGCGCGATCTTGGCCTTGGTTCGTCATAATGACTGGCCGACAGCCGTCTATGTCGGGCTGGTATTGGCGATAGTCCCGGTCACGACATTTTTGATGGCAAAATTTTGGGCGTTCAGCCCGTCTGTCAGCTCCGATTCGAACCAATAGGTAAGTGAACAGCCGACTGGCGCGGCAGCGGGGCTGTCTGGTGCGGTCAAGAAGACTCGAACTTCCACGGGCTTTCGCCCACAACGACCTCAACGTTGCGCGTCTACCAATTCCGCCATGACCGCACATGCCCTGACAGGTAGGAGCGCGCCCGTAGCAAAAGGGCATGCGCCACGCAAGCCTTGCAGCAGCGCAAAAGCTTGCTAGCGAACAGGGCATGCAAATTGAAACCATCAGCAGCAATTATAGCTTTGGCGGCATTCAGGGTGTTTATCGCCATGGATCCAGCGCAACCGGCACGGCGATGACCTTTTCGGTCTTTGTCCCCAACCATCCTCCGGGCATGAAACTGCCGGTCATCTGGTATCTTTCCGGGCTCACCTGTACCCATGCCAATGTTACCGAAAAGGGCGAGTTTCGCCGCGCCTGCGCGGAGCTTGGCCTGATTTTTGTAGCGCCCGATACGTCTCCGCGTGGTGAAGGCGTGGCCGACGATGCAGAGGGTTCTTATGATTTCGGACTGGGTGCAGGCTTCTATGTCAATGCGACCGAAGAACCCTATGCCCGGCATTACCGGATGCGCAGCTATATTGAGGCGGAACTGCCCGAAATCATCGCAGCTCACTTTCCTGCTGATCTGGCCGCTCAAGGCATAATGGGCCATTCGATGGGTGGGCATGGCGCTTTGACCATCAGCCTGCGCAATCCGGGTCGTTATCGCTCGACATCGGCCTTTGCCCCTATTGTTTCGCCGATAAATTGCCCATGGGGGCAGAAGGCACTTGGCGGATATCTGGGCCCGGATCCATCGATCTGGGCAGAATATGATGCCTGCGCCCTGATCACGGGAGGCGCACGCTTGCCCGATCTGCTGGTGGATCAGGGTGACGCAGATAGTTTCCTGACAGAGCAGCTGAGGACCGATTTACTCGAAGAAGCATGCGCAGCAGCCGGACAAAAAGCCACGATCCGCATGCAGCCTGGCTATGACCATAGCTATTATTTTATCTCCACCTTCATGGGCGACCATCTTGCCTGGCATGCTGAGCGACTGAGATGAATATTCTCGGCGCGATATTGGCAGGCGGCCAATCGCGGCGTTTTGGAGCGGACAAGGCTGAAGCCCTGTTTGAGGGCAAGCCGCTACTCGAGCATGTCGCCGATGCTCTTGCGCCGCAGGTGGGTGCGCTTGTGGTCGTGGGACGGGAATGGACGGGCTTTCGCAGCGTGCCTGATTACCCCTCGCCAGCACTGGGGCCATTGGGTGGACTGGCAGGGGCCCTGATCTGTGCCCGGGATTCTGGCTTTGACAGCGTGCTTTCGACGGGCTGCGATCTGATTGGCATCCCGCGTGATTTGGCACAACAACTTGGCCATGGACCGGCCATAATCGACGCGCAGCCTTTATTGGGGCTATGGCCGATCGCGACAGCTTCGGCTTTGACTGCTTGGCTTGCGGATGACCGAAACCGTTCGGTCTATAGCTTCGCCGAACATATTGGCGCGCGGCGCGTGCAGCTCTTCCCTCCTGTGCGCAATGTTAACCGGTTACAGGATTTGCCGTGATGGCCCTCTGGTGAAAGACCAATGAGGCCGCTAAAAAGCAACGGCGAATCATGCGGGTGTAGCTCAATGGTAGAGCAGCAGCTTCCCAAGCTGACGACGGGGGTTCGATTCCCCTCACCCGCTCCAGATGCAGTGCAATGGTGAATGAGCCACAGCAATATCTAAAGCTTGCGTAGAGAAGCGACGGCCTCGGCTTCTGAAATCACCTCAGCATATTTGGCCTGCAGGTCAAACAGATTGGCGTCATGCGGTGCTGGATGCCGGTCGCCGCAGGCGTCGCGGACCACAAAGGGGGCAAAGCCGGATTGCAACGCATCCAGCGCCGTAGCCCGCACACAGCCAGAGGTAGACATGCCCGTGATCAGCAGCGTGTCGATACCTTTGTCAGACAGCATGGCGGCCATCCCTGTCCCGAAAAAGGCCGATGCATATTGTTTGGAAATGACCCATTCGCCTTCAGCCGGCTGCAAGCTGGGCGGAAATTCGCCAAGCGGCGACCCTGCATCAAAGACCTTCAGCGCCGGTATCTTTCGGTAGAATAGTCCGCCATTTGCGCCGCCCGGTTCATAGACGACATTGGTGAAGATAATGGGAATCCCTGCCGCACGGGCCGACGCAAGCAGTCGCACATTGCTCGCAAGCGCATCCTCGGCCCCGGCATATAGCGGAGAGGCTGGATCAAAATAGGCCATGACGACATCAATGATCAACAATGCCGGCCGCTTGCCAAATGGCAGGTGACCGCCAAAAGCCCGAGCATAGTTCAGATTGAGTTCGTTGTCCGGCATCAAATTGCGCCAGATGCCGCCAGCACCGCCAATTCCGCATCCCCATATCCAAGCAACGCCCCATAAACCTCGACATTATGCTGGCCCACCACAGACGGTGCGGCGCGGCGCACTATGCTTGGCGTCGCCGACAGTTTCGGAAAGGCGCTTTGCATTTTCAATTTGCCAAAACGTTCGGTTTCAACTTCGATAATTGCCTCACGCGCCTTGAAATGCGGGTCTTCGAGCATTTCCGGTGCGCGGTAGACGCGGCCTGCAGGAATCGAATATTCGGTCATCAACGCATCGACTTCGTCTACGCTAAGCGTCTGCGTCCATGCGTTGATCAATGCGTCCAGCTCCAACTGATTTTCTCCCCGCGCTATGTGCGTTGCATAACGGGGATCGCTGCCAAGTTCAGGCCGCCCCATCGCTTCGGCCAGCCGCTGCCAGAGCGAATCCTTGTTGGCCCCGATCATATATTCGCCGTCGCCGCAGCGATAGACATTGGATGGCGCGATGCCGGGAAGAATAGAGCCAGAACGTTCGCGGATAAAGCCGCCATGGTCATATTCGGGGACAAGCCCCTCCATAACCTGCAATACGCTTTCGTATAGCGCTGCATCCACCACCTGGCCATTGCCGGTCTTTGACCGGTGGTGGAGCGCAGCCAGCACACCCATGCAGCCATAAGTGGCCGTCAGCGTATCCCCGATCGAAATGCCCATGCGGCTGGGTGGCCGGTCGGGCTCTCCGACAATATATCGCCAGCCGCCCATTGCCTCGCCAATGCCGCCAAAACCGGCACGGTCCGAATAGGGCCCTGTTTGGCCATAACCAGACATGCGCGCAATGATCAGGCCGGGATTTTCAGCATGCAGAACATCCGGGCCAAGCCCCCATTTCTCCATCGTGCCGGGTTTGAAATTTTCAATCAGCACATCGGCCTTGGCGATAAGCTTACGGACAAGCGCCTGCCCCTCTGGGATACGCAGATTGGCGGATACGGAACGTTTGTTGCGGGCAATCACTTCCCATTGCACCTTTTCCGCGCCCTGCCCCCAGACACGCATCGGATCCCCGGCACCGGGTGGCTCAACCTTGATCACATCCGCGCCCATATCGCCGAGCAACTGACCGCAAAAGGGGCCGGCCAGCAATTGGCCCAGTTCAACAACGCGGATATCGTGAAGCGCGCCCTGTTGGCCAGTGTGCATCATTCAGCCGCCTCGACCGTTGCCCAGACCGGCTGGATCGGGGCTTTCAGCCCGGTTTCAGCTTCGCAATTGGCGCGCAGGTGATCGATGGACGGACCATAATCGAAAAGCTTTAGGTCGCCTCGACTATTCCGCATCTGCGCGCGCAAGGCCTCAGTGGCGGCAGCATCAACCACCCCATTGTCATTGGCGATCACACCATAGGCTTCTGCGCCCTTGGCCGTCACCAGCCCTTGGACAATCTCCTTTCCGACCAGCGCTGGATCACGCTCCAGTGGATCGCCCCAGCCGCCGCCGCCCCAGGTGATGAAGTGCAACTGGTCGCCTTCCTCGACATGGACATCTTCCACCTTATTGCCGACAATTGTTAGGCTTCCATCGGCTTTCTCAAGGATCTTCTTTGCACGCTGGCCTGGCAGGCCGCCATTGACGCCCCATGGCGGCACGAACCAGCGGTCATCATGGATCGAAATCGTTCCGGGGCATAGGAAACGGTAGGTCATATGAATGCCATTGCCACCGCGATGTAGCCCCGCGCCGCCACTGTCCGGCTCGGTTTCGTACCGCTCGATAACCATCGGGAAATAGCGCTCGAGGAACTCGTTGGGCACATTGGTGAAGCCCGGCCAAAGCGAATGGCCATCGGGCCCGTCGCCCAGCGGGCGCCCCGGAATGCCACCAAAGCCGATCTGGAACAGCTGGAACCAGTCACCCTTTTTGTCATTGCCGGAGTAGAAAAGGTGCGGTGAGGAGCTAAAACCTGCGGCGTTAAGGAATTCTGGCGTCTTCTGCCCCAGCAGGCCGCCAAGGATATCGAAAATGCGCCCCAGCGCATGAGTGCGCCCGGAAAGTGCCGCCGGGAATTTGGGTTTGAGCAGCGACCCTTCAGGGATACGGACATCAATGAGGTCGTAGAAACCATCGTTGAACAAAATTTGCGGATCGAAGACCATGATCATGTAGATGCCGAAGAACATCTTGAACATGTTTTCATTGAGGTAGAAGTTGATCGACGCTGCCGATTGCGGGTCGGTTCCGGCAAAATCGAGGATCACGCGTCCGCCCTCGCGCCACATGGTGCATTTGATCTTGTAAGGGCCATAGCCCATGCCGTCGTCGCAGACATAATCCTCGAAGCTGACCGGTTCCTCCGCGACTGCCATGCCGATCAGTGCCTTCATCGCGCGGTGATTGCGCGCGAGCAGTTCTTGCGTAGCCGAGACATAGATATCGTCGCCAAACCGCTCCGCCATCTCGACAACGCGGCGTGCCGCAACGCGGCAGGAAGCGATCAGCGCATTCAGATCGGCCTGGCACCAGTCCGGCTTGCGCGTCTGGTGCATCACGAGCTTCATCAGATCATCATTATACTCGCCCTTGCGCCAGATTTTGACCGGCGGGATGCGCACCCCTTCCTCGAAGATCGAATGCGCGTTTATCGGCATTGAGCCGACAACCTTGCCGCCAATATCGGACTGGTGCCCAAACATGGCAGTGTAGGCGAGCAACCGACCATCCTTGAAAACGGGCAGCAGCACCAGCCAGTCGTTTGAGTGGCTAATCGCGCCTTCGCAGCTATAGGGATCGGACAGGAAGATCATGTCGCCATCTTCCAGCGTGCCGTCAAAGCCGCGCAGGAAGCCGTCGATGAAGCTACCAAACTGGCCGACAATCATCTTGCCTGAGTGATCAGCGATCAACGGAAAGGCATCGCCCTGCTCGCGGATACCGGGGGACATGGCAGTGCGCACGAGCGTTGCGTCCATCTCAATGCGGGCATTACGCAGCGCATTTTCGATGATGTCTAGCGTGACGGGATCGATGTCGATTTTGGCGAAAGGGGTGGTGTTGGTTTCAACGATGGTTGCGGGCATGTGCTTGCTCCTTAAGCCAGGTTGATCAGGATGTTACCGACAGCATCAACCGTCGCGATGCAGCCGGCTTCGATGAGTGTAGTCGAGTCCATCTCGACAACGATAGCAGGGCCGGGAATGACGTCGCCTTGCCGCAATTTGGAGCGATCATAGATGATCGCAGCCTGCTCCTTGCCGTCCATCCACAGTGTATGATCACGCATCTTGGCGGCAATCGAGTTGCCGTCTCCCTTGGGCAGTTCAACTGCGGGCAAATCAAGCGACTGGCCCAGTGCCACTGCACGCAAGTTCACAATCTCATGCGGGGTATCCATGTTGAATGTGAAAAGGCGAAGATGTTCCTCATCGAAGCGTTTGAGGATGCCTTCGATACCACTCTCAAGCAGCGCATCGGCAGTGATGGTCAGCGGGACTTCAAAGGCTTGTCCAGCATAGCGGACATCGACTTCAAACATGCTGATTGTTTCGCCTTCGGGCACGCCGTCCGAGCGCAATTCGGCGTGGGTTTGTGCAGCCATTTCATCCAGTATCGCAATCAGTTCGTCGGCGTGGCTATCCTTCGCCAGCCGTGAAAAGCTGCGAGCGGTTTCCGTTCGCATCCGCGTGGTGGCATCACCCAAAGCGCAAAGTACGCCGGGAGAAACAGGAGAGATCGCAGGCCAGCTGCCCATCAACCGGGCTACCGCATTCACATGTAGCGGCCCTGCACCACCAAAGCCCATCAGGGCAAAATGGCGGGGATCATAGCCCTGCTGCACCGAAATCATCCGAAGCGCGCCGAACATATTTTCGTTGACGATGTCGATGATCCCGCGCGCCGCCGCCATCAGGTCTATACCCAGCGCGTCCGCAATCGTCTGTACCGCCCGCTTCGCGCCTTCTCGGTCCAGCTGAAAACTACCGCCGAGCAGGTTTTCGGGAAGATAACCCAGCACTACATTGGCATCGGTCACCGTTGGCGCTTCTCCGCCCTTACCATAGGCAACCGGTCCCGGCACTGCGCCGGCAGACTGCGGGCCGACACGCAAGGCCTTTGTCAATTCGGGGACATAGGCAATTGAGCCGCCGCCAGCGCCTACCGTCTTGACGTCAAGCGCAGAGGCGCGGACCGACAAATGGCCAACCTCGGTGGTCCGCTGACGCCGGGGTTCCAGATTTTCGATAAGCGCCACATCCGTGGATGTACCGCCGACGTCCAGCGTCAATATATTTTTGAGGCCAGCATTTTTGGCAACCCACAGCGCGCCGGTCACTCCGCCTGCTGGTCCGGACATCAATATGCTGACCGGATGTTCTTCGGCCTTTTGGGCCGACATCAACCCCCCGTCAGAGCGGAGCAAAGAGAGCTTGCCGGCCATGCCGCTGACCGCCAGCTTGCCGCGCAAGTTTGAGACATATTTGCCCACCACAGGCCGTACCGCAGCATTGGCGACGGTCGTCAACGTCCGCTCATATTCCTGCATTTCGGGAAGCACTTCGTGACTCAAGGAAACCGGCACATCCTGCATGATCTCCCGTGCCATTTCGCCGACCCGCTTTTCGTGCGCGCCATTTGCATAAGCGTTGATAAAGCTGACCGTAATTGCCTCGACGCCCTGGCTTTTCAGCTGCGTCAGCGCAGCCCACGCTCCTGCTTCATCCAGCGGTCGCAATTCTTCGCCAGCCGCACTCATTCGACCCTTGACCGTAACTGTATCCTCAAGCGCCGCCAGCGGTGTTGGCTTGGGCCAGATGATCCACGCAGCCAGCCCGCCGGGCACGAAGCTGCGGGCTATTTGCATGATATGGCGATAGCCTTCGGTTGTGATCAGCCCGACACGGGCACCTTTGCCCTCGAGCACGGCATTGGTCGCGACGGTGGTGCCGTGAAGGAAATAGTCAATATCGCGCGTCGCCACGCCTGCCTTCGCGCAAATGGCGTTCACGCCGTTCAGGATACCCTCCGAGGAATCATGGGGTGTAGAAGGCGTCTTGTGCCGCCAGAACGCGCCGGTTTCGGCGTTGAACAGCAACAGGTCCGTAAAGGTTCCACCCACATCGACACCCAGGCGATAGCCCATCCTACGTCCTTTCTCGAAACAGGGGGCGGACCCCTTTTAAGCGGCCTTTGGGAAAGGTGGCGCATGCGCGACCATCCCGGGCAGCCTCCGCCCCATGATTTCACTCAACCAGCCGCTTGCCTCGACCAATGCCGACAGGTCCATACCGGTCTTTACCCCGGCGCGGTCGAGCATGTAGACAACGTCTTCGCTTGCCACATTGCCCGCAGCACCGGGCGCAAAGGGGCAGCCGCCAAGGCCGCCCAAAGAGGCATCGACGACGCTGGCTCCGGCTTCGACCGCCGCCCACACATTGGCGAGGCCAGTTCCGCGAGTGTTATGGAAATGCACGCGCACCGGCAACGGATCGACGGCTGCGCGGACCTGGTGAACCAGGCGCGCGACATGTGCGGGATCGGCAACGCCAATGGTATCTGCCAAGGCAATTTCAACAGGCGCTGCATCGGCCAGCCGCTTTGCCATTTCGAGCACCCGTTCTGGCGGCACTTCGCCATCAAAGGGGCAACCAAAGGCAGCGGAAATGGTAACCTGTCCGTTTAGTCCCGCCGCCTGCGCCTGCCTGACAATGGCCTTTGCGACCTCCACAGATTCATCGCTGGTCTGCCCCTGATTCGCCATAGCGAAGCCATCGGTAGCGACGGCGACGGCTCCCAACTGATCAATCCGCCCGGTGGCAATGGCCCTCGACGCGCCGCGTTCATTCAGGACGAGACCGATATAGGTGACGTCATCGCGTCGCGGCAGGGACGCACAAACCGCCTCTGCGTCCGCCATTTGCGGGACTTTTTTGGGGTTCACAAAGCTGGCCACTTCAATCCGCCGCGCGCCAGCATTGATCGCCCGTTCGATCAGGGCGATCTTGTCGACCGTTGCAATCAACGTCTTTTCATTCTGCAACCCATCTCGCGGGCCGACTTCGACAAATTCTATTGCATGCGCTGCCATATTCGCCCTTTTGTCTTTATTGTATACAAAATCAAGCCCGCATTATTCTGCTGCTTGGTCAATGGCACTGCGGCCATGGGCGTCGGCATAGGTGTGGAAGGCACGGCGGATATGCCCCGCCATGATGGAAGCAGCCCAGGCCCCGTCACGCCGCTCAAAGGCTGTCAACAGCTCTTCATGCTCACGATGCGAACGCTCAAGATTGCTCCGATCATAATTTTGCGCAGTGCGCCAGACGACCGGTTGCTCGATCAATTTGGTCAACATGCTTGACAGCCGCGGCGACCCGGCAGCGTCGGTGATGATGTTGTGAAAGGCCAGATTATGGTCAAGAAATGCCGGTATATCGGGCGGATCATGCGCAACGGCCTTTGCAATGGCGGCGTTCAACCAGCGCAGACGAACAAGATCCTGACCGCTGATGCGGGTAGCGGCACGCTCGGCGGCAAGTGACTCCAGCATGCCGCGCAAGGTAAAGGCATCCTCAACATCATCAAGTGACCAGTCAGCAACAAAGCTGCGCTGCGAACCCGTTCGGCGGATTAGCAGTTCGGCCTGCAAGCGGTTCAGGGCGTCACGAATTGGCGTGCGCGATACACCGCACCGCTCGGCCAGCTGCTCCTCCCTGATTTGCGAACCCGGCGACAATTCACCCGACAGGATCATGGCCCTGATCTGCAAATAGGCGCGGTCTGATGCCTTGGACATAAGGGTTTACTGCCTCTTGACGACGGGCATATTGTATACAATAGCTGCGGTGGAACGCAACCTTATGGCGACAAATATAGCATAGCCGAAGCCAGACTGGTTGCCCTTCAGGGAGAGTATCATGCTGAAAACCCGGTCCTTTCTTCTCGCTTCCATTGCTTTCTGCACCACGCCTATGACCGCCGTTTGGGCACAGGACGCCGCTGACGGTGTCGAGGCCGATTCTGGCGAGGAAGCCGAAGAAATCATCGTTACCGCCCGTCGACAGGATGAGCGGCTACAGGATGTTCCCGCATCGGTCACGGTGCTCACGTCCGACGCGCTGAGCAAAACCGGTGCTGACAAGGCGCAAGATTTCGCGCAACTTACCCCCGGCGTCACCATTGTTACAGGCACGGCAGAGGCAGGCGATACGCAGGTCAATATTCGCGGCATTAATGGTGCGCGCGATGCCGAAAGCTCAATCGCGCTCGTCGTCGATGGTATTTTGAAAACCAATACAGCGCAACTGAACCAGACGCAGGGGACATTGCGCCAGATCGAAATATTGAAGGGTCCTCAGGGCGCGCTATATGGGCGCAATGCCGCGGCCGGGGCGATAGTCATCCAGACGTTGAAGCCCGGAGATGCACTGGAAGGTGCCGTCCGTGCCAGCTACGCCAATGAAAATACGCTGGAAGCGACGGCCCATATCTCGACCCCGCTCGGCGAAGGCGCAGGGCTGGTGCTTTCTGGCTATTATCGGCAGACCGATGGTTTTTACCGCAACATCTTTCTCAACGACCGCAAGATTGTTGATGACCAGAAGGTATGGAGCGTCGATGGCCGCTTTGTTGCGCAACTTGGCGATGCGACGGAAATTGACGTGAAGGCCCGCTATGCCGATCTGTCCGGGGCATCGATCAATTTCAACGCAGCCTTCCACCTTCCCGCCCTGGGCGGAGCCTTTAACGAAGATGTCGATGACCATGCGTTCCGCTATTACAGCAATATCCGCCCGACCAATGACCAGACCAGCTTTGACGCCTCCATAAAGCTTGAACATGATTTTGGCGCAACCAAGCTGACCGCATGGGCGCTTTATTCGGATGTGGACCAGAGCCTCACGGCCGACGGCACCTCGGCAGATTTTGCGCGGTACATTTCTCCCGCCTTTGGCGCGCCCGCCAATCCGACCAATTTGGCAGTACAAAATGCCTGTTTCGCCTCAACCGCCGCCAATAGCGGATTTCCAGTCAATCCGCCGGGCGTGATCGGAGCCATCCCCGTTCCTTTCATCTTCAATTTTTCGGGTTCAACTTTTGGGCCCTACAGCCCAACCACGTGCGACGGAACCCAGCTACAGATTCGCAAGCAAACCGATATAAGCGGCGAAATCCGCCTTGCCTCCAATGGCGATGGCCCGCTTAGCTGGCAGATCGGTGGCTATGCTCTCAATATAGACCGCTCGGTAGGCGTCAGCCTGGGTGCAGATTTGGGCTTGGGCATATTGCCGACGCTCTATAATGCGCCGGGCAGCAGCAACCCGACATCGCAGCTCTATTCCGACAAGTTCAAGACCAATGTCTATGCGATGTTCGGCTCTGCTGATTATGCGCTTTCAGACTCGCTTAAAATCGGTGCAGCGCTGCGCTATGATATTGAGGACCGCAATGTTTCCAACCGCGTGCCCAATGTCAACGATCCGATTACCGGTGCGAAGCTCAATCCCGGCCTGCCCGCGACCGGCCTGATCCCGGACAAGAATGCCACCTTCAAGCAACTCCAGCCCAAAATCAGCCTCAGCTGGCAACCGGGCGATGGCAACACCAATATCTATGCCAATTGGGGCATCGGCTTCAAATCGGGAGGCTTTAACAACCAAGGGGCATCAGCAACGATCAACCAGTTTTTCAACAACACGACAGGCGCCTTTGGCACTATTGATGCCGATGTTTTCATCAATGATGATTACCGCAAGGAAAAATCAAGCTCGTTCGAGATTGGGGTAAAAGGCTCGGTGCTTGATGGCCGGATCAGCTATGATCTGGCAGGCTATTATACCCGCATCACCGATATGCAGTTTTTCGAATTTTTCGTCGGGTCCTTTGGCCTGTTGCGTGTGGTTTCCAATATTGATCGGGTCGATGTAAAAGGGGCCGAACTAAACCTGACAGGTCGTATCATTGATGGCTGGAAGATCTTTGGTTCGGTCAACCTGACGGATAGTGAGATCAAACGGAACAGCTCCCGCACCTATACCGTGGGCAACAAATCGCCCTACACGGCTGACTATACCATCAATTTGGGTACCCAGATTGATGCGCCGTTGAGCGACACTATCGATCTGCTGCTGCGCGCTGATTATCGCATCACAGGGGACACATGGTTCCACACTGTGCAGGATCAAAGCCGCCCCACCGTATTCAGCGCCTTGCTGCCCGTGTCGCTATTTGGCGCCCCCCCTATTGCCGGTAATGGCGACTATGGCGCGGCCAAACGCGACGCGTTTGGCGTGCTCAATCTGCGCTTCGGATTGGAAGGCGAACGCTGGAATCTGGCGGTCTTTGCCGACAATATGCTGGATCGCAAATATATCGCAGAGGCCATTCCGGCGATTGAATTTGGCGGCTCCTTTATCTCTCCCGGCATGCGCAGGCTGATCGGGGTCGAAGCTGGTTTCAAATTCTGATCGGAGTGGGGCAGGCGAAGGCCCGCCCCACCGCCATCAACCAAGATGTTGGGTGAAAAAAACGGCTGTCCGCGAATCAGCAAGGGTGGCACCTGCCTCATCGCGCCGGTTACCCATTTCAGCGGCAAAGCCATGGTCCAGTCCCGGATAGTCGTGCAAGACGACTTTGGGATGCGCATCCAACCCGGCATGGATTGCCGCCTGAGCCTCGGGCCCGACAAAATGGTCAGCGGTCGGGATATGCAGCATCAATGGATTGGCAATGGCGCTGCTTTCATTCAGCATCGTATCAATCATGACGCCATAATAGCCCACTGACGCCGAGATGTCGGTCCGCGCCGCGGCCATATAGGCGAGACGTCCGCCCAGACAATATCCGACACAGCCGACTTTCTCGATTGGGGGCATGCCCAGCTCGCCGCGCCGGATGGCATGTATGGTTGCTTCAATATCCTTCACGCCGTCATTGGCATCATAGCGCTGAAAATAGCCAAAGGCTTCATTCAACTCCGCCTCTACATCCGGATCAAGTTCAACCCCCGGAGCAAAGCGCCAGAAAATATCAATTGCTACAGCCAGATAACCAGCCTGCGCCCAGCCATCGCATTTCTGGCGGATACCGGGATTCACGCCAAAGATTTCAGGGATAACAATGATTGCTGCTTTGGCATCGCCCGCTGGCTGCGCGGCATAACCGCCAAACAGCGCATCTTCGTCCAATGCCCGGATATTGATAAGCTCACCCATGGTCGCCTTCTCCTATTGGGGGAAATTGAGAAATTGCCCCCTTCGCTTATGCGACTATAGTGGTCCTCGCAATCTGGATAAGGCCGGAATGGAGAGGGAGAGCAACATGAAATTCAATATCGAAGTCGATACCACGCCAGAGGAAGTCCGCCGGCTGATGGGCCTTCCCGATCTATCTGAGGTGCACGATGTCTATCTGGAAAAGATGAAAGCTGTGGCGGACAAGGGGCTGACGCCTGAAATGGTGCAAGGCATGATCCGCAACTGGGTGCCGATGGGCGACCAAAGCATGGATTTTATCAAAGGCCTCATGGGTGGGCTTGCGGGCGGCGGTCTGGGCGGCAGCAAGGACAAGAAATAATCCTAGAGCATGGACAGCGCTGACACAATTTTTGCGCTGTCTAGCGGCGCGCCACCAGCCGCGATTGCCGTCATCCGGATAAGTGGCCCGCATGCCTTTACCGCCGTTCAAGCGCTGGCAGGGGCATTGCCGCCTGCACGCAAGGCGTCAGTCAGGACTTTGCGGGATGAAGCAGGCGCAATTATGGATCAGGCGCTTGTGCTGATCTTTCCCGGCCCGGCAACAGCCACAGGTGAGGATTTGGCCGAACTGCATTTGCATGGTGGTCGCGCTGTCATCCAACGCGTGGGGTTGGTGCTCGCGGCACTGCCGGGAATGCGAAGCGCCGAGCCAGGCGAATTCACCCGCAGGGCCTTTGCCCATGGCCGGATTGATCTGAACGAAGCAGAGGGACTTGCCGATCTGCTGTCTGCCGAGACCGAATGGCAACGGCGTGCGGCCATGAATATGGCTGGCGGCGCATTTAGCAGGGCTGTCGAAAATTGGCGAGAAACATTGCTGGCGTTGTCAGGCCAGGTCGAAGCAATATTGGACTTCTCAGATGAGGATGATGTTGGAAGGCCAGATTATGATTTAATATCAAATGGTTGCACTATGCTTCATGACGCCATAGCCAAGCATCTTGGGCAACCCTCTGCCGAAAAACTTCGCGATGGTTTGCGTGTTGTGATCGCTGGTCCGCCCAATAGTGGCAAGTCCACCTTACTGAACGCCTTGGTCGCACGCGAAGCCGCGATTGTTTCTGATATTGCAGGAACAACACGTGATCTGATCGAGGTGCCCGTAGCTTTTGACGGGATTCCCTTTCTGCTGACCGATACTGCAGGCCTGCGGCACGATAGCAGTGACATCATCGAGGCCATTGGCATCGAACGGGCCGAGGCAGCGATAGCGGCAGCAGATATGCTATTGTGGCTGGGCACCGAGAGGGAAGGGCCATCGCATTCGCAATTGTTGGAAGTTGAAGCCAAGATTGATGATCCCACACATGCCCCAAAATCAAATGCGGCAATCAGGGTGTCGGCAAAGACAGGGGAAGGACTGGCCAGGCTCGTCGCTTGGCTCACCGACACCGGCAGGCACCTCCTCCCACCCGCTGATGCCTTTGCGATTAATCGTCGGCAAAATGCACTGCTGGCCGAAGCCGCCCATTCGCTGCAACGCGCCGCCGATTCAGAGGATCTGCTGATCACCGCAGAGGAACTCCGACAGGCGCGACTGGCTCTCGACGCGCTGACCGGGCGTGCGAGCACCGAAGACATGCTTGATGCGCTGTTCGGGCGGTTTTGCATCGGGAAGTAGTAACCCCATGTTTCACGTGAAACACACTCGCCCGCGATGAAGCATTACAAGCGACTTTGACGCAAACCGCCCATTCGGCTATGCGCGGCGCCGATGAACGATTTTGATATATTGGTTGTCGGCGGCGGACATGCCGGCGTTGAGGCTGCGGCTGTGGCGGCGCGCATGGGTGCGCGGGTCGGATTGGTCAGTTTCAACCGGGATACGATCGGCGCAATGTCTTGCAACCCGGCCATTGGCGGACTGGGGAAGGGGCATCTGGTGCGCGAGGTAGACGCCTTTGACGGGCTGATTGCGCGTGCGGCGGACGATGCGGCAATTCACTACCGCATGCTGAACGCTTCCAAAGGTGCAGCCGTGCAAGGTCCGCGCATTCAGGCAGACCGCAGGCTTTTCAAGGCGTCGATACACAGGCAGCTTGCCGCAACACCCAATTTGAGCGTCGTTGAAGGCGAAGCCGCGGCGTTGCGTTTTGCGCCCGGTAGCCAGCATGAAATCGCTGGACTGGATTTGGCCGATGGCACCGCGCTGACAGCCAGGGCGGTGATATTGTGCACTGGGACCTTTTTGGGCGGAAAGCTGTTTCGCGGCGAGGAAAGGCTAACTGGGGGGAGGATCGGGGAGAATAGTGCGCTGAAGCTGGCTGAACAGATTCGCGGCGCGGGGCTTCCTATGGCCCGCCTAAAAACCGGCACCCCGCCGCGTCTGGATGGACGTACCATCAACTGGGCAGTGCTGGAAGAACAGGCTTCGGATTGCGGCAGCTGGACTATGTCAGCAATGACGCCAGCACGCCATGTGCCGCAGCTTTTCTGCGCCATTACCCGGACCAATGCTGCAACGCATGATATCATCCGAAGCGGGCTTGACCGTTCACCTCTATTTGGCGGTGACATTCAGGGGCAGGGGCCACGCTATTGCCCATCAATCGAAGACAAAATCTACCGCTTTGGCGATCGTGAGGGGCATCAGGTTTTCCTGGAGCCCGAGGGCCTAGATTCGCACCTCATCTACCCCAATGGCATCTCCACTTCGCTGCCCACCGATATTCAGCTGTCAATGCTGCGCTCGATGCACGGTCTGGAATCGGTTGAGATGGTCGTGCCCGGCTATGCTGTGGAATATGACCATATCGACCCGCGCGCGCTCGACCGGACACTGGCCGTGCGAGGCTTTGCAGGGCTTTATTGTGCTGGGCAGATCAACGGTACCACAGGCTATGAAGAAGCAGCAGCGCAGGGCTTGATTGCAGGCATGGGCGCAGCATGCGCCGTGCTGAACCGCGAAGGACCTTCGCTAGACCGGTCGAACAGCTATATGGCCGTGATGGTTGATGACCTTGTGCTGCACGGCGTGACAGAGCCCTATCGGATGCTCACTGCCAGGGCGGAATATCGGCTGCGGCTCAGGGCTGACAATGCAAGCACAAGGCTGACGCCTTTGGCCATTGCTATGGGGGCAGCAACCGATGACCGCAAGTCAGCTTTTGAAGCACGAGAGCAACAAAAGGCCGAACTGCTGGATATGCTTGCCGAGGAGCTAAGTGCCGATATGCTCATCAGGAACGGGATCGACGTAAAGCGCGATGCAGGCCGCATGAGCCTCTTTGAGTGGCTGCGCTTCCCAACGGTCGATCTTGCTGCGCTCCTCCATGTTTCACGTGAAACAACACCAATATGGAGCACCGAGATCATAGCTGAACTCGAGCAGGACGGACGCTATGCCCCCTATCTGGAGCGGCAGGACGCAGAATTGCGCGATCTAGCGGCGAACGAGCGGATTGGGCTTCCTGCCGATCTCAATTACCGCGCTATTGCCGGGCTCTCGAACGAAATGGCTGAGCGGCTCGACGCCGCACGGCCGGACACGCTTGCCGCTGCCGGCCGCATTCGCGGGATAACGCCTGCCGCACTCACCACCATCCTGGTTCATGCCAAGCGCGCTGCGCAGAAAAAGGCCGCATGACCGAGGAAGAAGCCAAAAGCTGGCTCAAAGATACTCTCAGTGTTTCACGTGAAACAGAAACATGGGAGCGGCTGGACGCCTTTGTCGCCTTTCTGAAAAGAGAGGCGTCGCAGCAAAACTTGATTTCCGCCTCCACCCTGGATCACATCTGGGCCCGCCACATCGTCGATAGCGCCCAATTGCTGCGTTATGCACCCAAAGCAGCAGGGCAATGGCTCGATTTGGGATCGGGCGCCGGCTTTCCCGGTATCATTGTCGCGTTGCTTTCACCACATCGGGTTACGCTGGTTGAATCACGCGGACGACGAATCGACTATCTGAACCGGGCAATCCGGTTATTGGACCTTGAGGACCGGGCTGTGGTTGCTGGCATGGCTGTTGAGCGCGTGGAAACCGCCCCATATTCGGTCATTTCCGCACGCGCCTTCGCACCGCTGCCTAAATTGCTCGATTTGTCCCAAAGATTTTCCACACAAAAAACTTTATGGCTGCTGCCAAAGGGCAAAAATGCGCTAAGGGAGTTGCATGAGGCTCACGGCCGCTGGAATCTCGAATTTGCAGTCGAGCCGAGCGTAACCGACGCCGAAGCAGGCATTTTGGTTGGGCATGTGCAGGGCCAACGGACGCATCAGGCCCAACAGAGGTCGGGGAAAGGACGGCAGAAGCGATGATAAGAATCGCCATTGCAAATCAGAAAGGCGGCGTCGGAAAAACCACCACGGCGATTAATCTCGCCACTGCGCTTGCTGCCTGCGGTCGCCGCTGTCTGTTGATTGACCTTGACCCACAGGGCAATGCTTCCACCGGGCTGGGTGTAAAAAGCGCAGACCGGGAGCAAAGCAGCTACCATCTTCTGATGGGGGAGACGACTGTTACGCAGGCCGCGACCAAGACCATGATACCGGGTCTGGACATATTGCCCGCGACTGTCGATCTTTCCGGAGCTGAGGTAGAGCTTGTCGACCATGAGGATCGTGCTCACAAGCTGCAAAAGGCGCTCGCCAACGGACAAAATCGCTGGGACGTATGCCTCATCGATTGTCCGCCCTCGCTGGGCATGCTGACGATCAACGCGCTTGTTGCTGCCGATTCCATATTGGTGCCATTGCAGTGCGAATTTTTCGCATTGGAAGGATTAAGTCAATTATTACAGACAGTTGAGCGAATTCAGCAGCGGTTTAACCCTTCACTTTCCATCCTTGGCGTCGCGCTCACCATGTTTGACCGGCGCAACCGCCTGACCGATCAGGTCGCAGAAGATGTGCGTAGCTGCCTGGGCGGGCTGGTGTTCGAAACCGTTATCCCGCGCAATGTTCGCTTGTCTGAAGCGCCGAGCCACGGCCTGCCCGCCCTAATTTATGACCATCGCTGCCCGGGTTCGGAAGCCTATATGGCGCTGGCCCGCGAACTGATCGCGCGCATGCCTGCGCCGGAGATGGCCGCATGAGCGATGCAGACAAGCCCTTGCGCAAAAAGGGACTTGGCCGGGGGCTCGATGCCTTGCTTGGCGAAGTGTCGCTGGATCGCGCTGCCAACCGGGTTGCCGAAGGTCGCAGCTTGCCAGGCCAGACGCCGGCTGAAGGCGTAGCCACCATATTGACGGCCGATATTCACCCCAACCCGGCGCAGCCCCGTCGGCATTTTGCCGAAGAGCCGCTGGAAGAACTGGCGCAAAGCCTGAAGCGGCACGGCCTGATCCAGCCAATATTGGTTCGCCCGCACGGCCAAGGCTATCAGATTGTTGCCGGCGAACGGCGCTGGCGCGCAGCGCAGCGGGCGCAACTGCATCATGTGAAGGCGATAGTCCGCGAACTTAGCGATGAAGAGACGCTGGAGATCGCGCTGATTGAAAATATTCAGCGGCAGGATCTGAACCCCATAGAGGAAGCCGAGGCCTATCGTAAGCTATGCACGGACTTCGGCCATAGCCAGAATGAGCTCGCGGCGATTGTAGAGAAATCGCGCAGCCATGTCGCCAATATGATGCGTCTGCTGGAGCTGCCGACGCTGGTGCGCGAGTTGGTGATCGAGGGCAAGCTGTCCATGGGGCATGCCCGTGCGCTGCTGACAAGCGATGACGCTGTGCGGCTCGCAGCTGTTGTCGTGAAGCAGGGCCTGTCGGTGCGGCAGACCGAAGCTTTGGTCAAAAAGAACAGCGCCGATGCCCGCGCAAAGGCCGGTCATGCGCCGCGTGCTTCTGCTTCGTCCAATGATGCTGATATCCGCGCCGTCGAAACCCATTTAGGCGACCTTCTGGGCCTTAAGGTCAAAATCGCGCAAAAGGGCGCGGCTGGCGCTGGCGCTGTTACCTTTGAATATCGCAGCCTCGATCAGCTCGATATGCTTTGCCAAAGACTGACCGGCGAGCAATTTTGAACATAAGCATCAAAATTTTTTCTTGTAAATTCCGCTCAACCAACTGATTTCAAACGTCAAAAAAATGACGCATCACGTTTTATTAACCATGCGCAGCAGCAAAGGCTTATCAACTCCCGTGGCAGAAGCAGGCTCGAATGCAGTGGGGCATTCCGATTAAGTTTGTCATTCGTCACAAAGGGACCAGACAATGTTGAATAAGATGAAAATCGTTCTGGCGGGCGCTGCTGCAGTTGCTGCCATGTCTTCGACCGCCGCCTATGCGGACACCGAAAACGCTACCGCCACTGTCCAAATCCTGGGCGCGGTTGAGCTGACCAAATTTGCTGACCTCGATCTGGGCACCGTCGCTTCGGGCGCTGCTGTTGGTACCGTCGCACTGCCGACCAGCTCCAACACCCGCACCTGCACCGGCGTAACCTGCGTTGGCGCCGCTTCGCGCGCTCGTTTTCAGGTGACTGCGGCCACCAACGGCTATGTCATTGCCGTTTCGCATTCGCCGACAGCCACGCTGACCGGCCCGGGTGCAAGCATGAGCCTTGCTCTGGCTTCTTCAGCCTCGACGATCACCTTCGATTCGGCCAACCTGCAGGACATTTTTGTTGGCGGCACGCTGACCGTTGGTGCCAACCAGGTCGCTGGCACCTATAATGGTGCGTTCACCGTAACCGCTGACTATCAGTAATGATCGGAAACGGGCGCGGGCTCTCGCGTCCGTACCACCCCAAGGCCCCGGCTGCCCCGTGCAGTCGGGGCTTTGCTTTGCCTGCATCACGCAGCTTTTACATCCGCTTTAGGAGCTTGGTAACCATATTCTGGCAGATTGCCTGCTGTGGAAATGCGGGCGCGGCGCAATGCGCTGGCTCGCTTGGTGGATGGACTGGACTATGATCATGTCATGTGCGCGTAATTTGCGCTCCCTCTCAATCGCGGCGCTGGTCGCCGCTGCATTTGTTGGCCCGGCTATTCCGGCCAAGGCTGCGGGAGACTTACTGGTAGCGCCAACGCGCGTTGTACTCGATGGCCGCCGCGGGGCTGAGGTAATATTGAACAATATCGGGGCAGAAGAAGCGACCTACCGCATTTCGCTCGAGCTGCGCCGCATGAATGACATTGGCAAACTGGACGATGTCGTCCCTGAAGAAGCCAATGCAACGGAAAAGGCCGCACTCGAAATGATCCGTTTCGCGCCCCGTCGCGTCACGCTGCCGCCCAACCAGCCGCAATCAATCCGCATCGGCCTGCAAGGCACCGAGGCCCTGCCGGATGGCGAATATCGCGCCCATATGCTGTTCCGCGCCATTCCCAAGACGCCCGACGTCACGGCGGAGGATACACAGGCTAATGGTTTGAAAATAAACCTGATTCCTGTCTATGGTGTCACCATCCCTGTAATTGTCCGCAAGGGCGAGCTGAAGGCGACCGCTGCAATCGCCAATGCCAGCATCGCCCGCGACAATGAAGGCCAGACGCTGCAATTTAGCCTTGCCCGTCAGGGGGACCGCTCAGTTTTTGGCGAAGTTCATGTCACGCGCCCTGGCGTTGCAGAACCGCTACTGGTTGCGAAGGGGATCGCGGTTTATCCAGAGCTTCAGTCACGAATTGTCTCACTTCCACTGGATGCTGCCTCGGCTGCGAAAATGCCCGGTGAAGTCGTGATCTCCTATTATGAGGCACCCGAAGCTGGTGGCGGTCTGATCGCCCAACTGCGCACGGTTCTGCGCTAAGCAGGCAAAAGGCAGGCAGGGCATTTGCCCATGCGCAGGCTGATCTCCTATTTCGCCAACAGGCTGTTGAGGCTGGCAATCATTGCCGGCCTCTTCGCCGTTCCGGCAAACGAAGCCAGCGCCTCCTGGCAAGCCAATGAGGATGATGCGCTGCTGTTCGACGTGCGCGTCGGTTCGCTGCGCGTGGGCAATGGCGTGCGCGGCTACCAGACCGACAATGGTATTTGCGTCGATATGGGCGATGTGATCATGGCCTTCGACCTACCGGTCCGGCTCGACAAAAAGTCGCGCCGCGCAACTGGCTGGTTGTTCGAAGAAAGCCGGACAATGACCATCGATCGGGACGCCAATACAGTACAAATCATGAACAAATCAGCGGCGCTCGGCGCGAATGATATTCGTGACGTGCCAGAGGGCTGGTGCGTTGATACCAGAATATTGGCGCGTTGGTTGAATGTCGATGTCAAAGCCGATCTGTCAAATGCGCTGCTGGTTGTCACGTCCGATCGCAAGCTGCCCTTTGAATTGGCTGAGGAGCGCAAGCAACGCGCAGGCAAAGCCCGGCCGACGGCGCAATTTGATCTGTCTGCCCTGCCGCAGGCAAAGGATCCTTATCGTTTCTGGCGCACGCCTTCGGTTGACGTTGTGGCGTCAGTCAATGGCCGCAAGGATTCGCTGGATGGTTTCAAACTGGACCGGCGGTATGAAATCTACGCCAGCGGCGAGATTGCCAAGGCCAGCTTTGATGCCCGGCTCTCCTCCGACAATCAGGGCATTCCGGAAACATTGCGGTTGCGCGCCTATCGCACCGATCCGCAAGGCGGGCTACTGGGGCCATTGAAGGCCACGCATTTTGCCGTTGGCGATGTGTCGACAATATCATCGCCTTTGGTGGTGCAAAACACCGCCGGGCGCGGGGCTTTTGTGACCAACCGACCAGTGGGGCGCCCCGACAGCTTTGACCGCACCAATTTCCGCGGCGAGTTGCCTGCTGGTTGGGATGCCGAGCTGTACCGCAATGATCAGCTGATCGGCTATGTACAAAGCCGCGGCGATGGGCGCTACGAATTCCTCGATGTGCCGCTGCAATATGGCCAGAACCGGTTTGAGATTGTGCTCTATGGCCCACAGGGTCAGGTCCGGCGCGATTTGCAGATGATCCCTGTCGGCCCGGATTCAATCCCGCCGCGTGAAACCTATTATTGGGCTGCCATCCAGGATGCGGGGCGTGACCTTATAGACTTTGGTTCGCTTGATCAGCAGCAATTTACCGGTTGGCGCGGTGGTGTCGGCGTTGAGCGTGGGCTTGATCCGCGCACATCCATCGGCGCGTCGCTGTTTACCTCGCAATATGAGGGCCGCCGCGACTATTATTTCGAAGGATCGGTGCGCCGCGCCGTGGGCCCTGCACTGGTCGAACTGGCAGCAGCAGGCAATGCCCGCGGAGGCTATGCGCTGCGTGCGCAAATGCTTGGCCAATTGGGCCAAACATTGATCAGCGGCGAATCTGTATGGCTCAGCCCCGATTTCAGAAGCGAGCGTTACGATCCTGATTTGCGCAGCGCGCACAGCCTGTCGGTTGATCATAGCTTCAAGATCGGCAACAAATATGTGCCGCTAAGCCTGCAAGGCACCTATAAAGAGCGCATCAATGGCGATAGCACATTGGAAGGCGTTGCCAGACTATCCTTTAATATCAAACAGATAACCGCAACGTCCGAAATCATCTGGGAACAGAATAAACGTGCCTTTGGCAGCGATCCGCCTGCGCGGCTTGATGCCGTGCTGCGCCTTAATGGTCGCCTGGGCGGCTTGCGCCTGCGCGGCGAAGCGAAATTTGGGCTGTCGGGCAATGCGGGTTTCCGCGAATCCAAACTCACCGGCGAATGGCGCGCGGGCGAGAAGGCAGACTGGCGCGCCGAACTAGGCTATGAAGCAACCGGCAAGCGCGGCTTGCTCGGCGCTGGCTATACGCGCCGCTTTGAAAAGTTCGCGCTAACCGGGCAAGTGCGTGCAGCGACCGATGGCGCAGTCTCCGCAGGGTTCAGCCTCGCATTCAGCCTTGGCCCCGATCCCCGTGGCGGCGGCATGCGTTTCTCTTCGGAAAAGCTGGCATCAAGCGGGCAGGCCTATGCCACTGTGTTTCAGGATCAGAATGCCGATGGCATCCGCCAGCCGAACGAACCTGTTGAAAAGGCTGTAGAATTAACTGCGGGCCTGAGCGGGCGAGGTGAACCGACCGATACCAAAGGGCAGACCTTCATTGGTGGGCTGACGCCCTATGTACCAGTGCTGATCGGCATTGATGCGGGCAGCCTGCCCGATCCGTTCGTGCAACCGGCGAACAGCGGCGTGGTGGTTACACCGCGACCCGGCGTGCCTGTTGTGATCGAACTGCCATTGGTCTCGGCTGGCGAGATTTCTGGTACATTGCTGCGCGAAGGCGGCCGGGTGCTAAGCGGCGTCGCGATTGAGCTGATTGGCAAAAATGGTCAGGTCATCAAGACCACACGCAGCGAATATGACGGCTTCTTCCTGTTCGAAAGCGTACCCTATGGGCAGTATAAGCTCCGCATCGCCGCACTCTCTGCCAATGTTGTGCGCGTCAATCCGGAGATCCCGATGCTGGCCGAATTGGGGCAAAAGCGCCCAACCGCCGATCTGGGGCAAGTGATTGTGCGCGACGCAACCCGCATCGCGGAGGCCGATGGAAATAAAAACGCCCCTGCGCCGTAACCTTATGCTTCTTCTTGGCGAATAACTTCGCTTAAGGCATATTTGGCTGGCGCAGGGAGGCAGGCCGTGACTGACAAGGAAGAGCAACCCGTCCCACCGGTCCCGCAAGCCGGCGATCTTGTCAAACGCCACCGGCTTTCGACGCGGATCTGGCACTGGACCAATGCGTTATCGCTGCTCATCCTGTTGATGAGCGGGCTGATGATCTTCAACGCCTATCCGCGGCTGCATTGGGGTGACATTGGCTCGATCCATGATCCAGCCTGGCTGGAGATTGGCGGGAATGAGTCGCGCGGCTTTGTGAAGATTGGCGACGCGGAAATCACCACCACTGGTGTGCTTGGCCATTGGCGCAATGCCGATGGCGAAGTGAAGAACCGGGCATTTCCCTATTGGGCGACAATCCCATCGCGCTTCTCCCTGCCTGTTGCACGCAATTGGCATCTGGCCTTTGCCTGGGTGTTTTCGCTGGCCTTGCTATTCTATATGCTGCGGTCCCTGTTCAATGGCCATGTGCGGCATGACCTGCATATTCGCCGCGCCGAATGGTCCCCGCGCCATATCTGGCACGATATAAAGGACCATGCCCGGCTGCGTTTTCCAACAGGCGTAGAGGCGCTGAATTATAATATATTACAGAAATTCAGCTATATCGGCGTTATCTTCATTTTGATCCCGCTGATGATTGCTACAGGGCTGTGCATGTCGCCGGGGATGAATGCCGGCCTGCCCTGGCTGGTTGATCTATTTGGTGGGCGGCAATCGGCACGCTCGATCCACTTCATCTGCGCCTTTCTGCTTTTGGGCTTTTTCTTTGTGCATATGGCCATGGTGCTGCTTGCCGGGCCAATCAACGAAGTCCGTTCGATCATCACCGGCTGGTATCGCCTGCCAGGCAAGGCACCCACGCCGCCGCAGGAGGTGCAGCCATGAGCCATTTGATTCTCCCTCGCCGCCGCTTTCTGGGCGGGCTGGCCCTCGGCGCTGGTGGGCTGGCGCTTGGCGGCTGCGATGCGATCACCGATAATGACCGCGTGCTGGATATCGTCAAAAGGGCGGACCGGCTGAGCTATGGCGCGCAACGTTCGCTGGTTGACCGGCAGGCACTGGCGCAGGAGTTCCGCAGAGAGGATATGTCCCCCATTTTCCGCGCCAATGGCTCTACCATGGTCGAAACCAGCGAATATCAGCAGCATATGGCAGAAGGCTTTGCCAATTGGCGGTTACGCGTCGACGGGCTGGTGGCAAAACCGCTGGATCTCAGCATGGCGCAGCTCAAATCCATGCCCTCGCGGGAACAAATCACCCGCCATGATTGTGTCGAGGGTTGGAGTGCGATTGGGCAGTGGCGCGGCACGCCGCTCGCGCTGATCCTGAAGGCGGCTGGGCTTTCCAGCCGTGCGCGCTATCTGGTTTTCCACTGCGCCGATACGCTTGGTGGCAAGCGCTATTATGAATCGATTGATCTGGTCGATGCCTTTCACCCGCAGACAATATTGGCATGGGGGATGAACGGCGCGCAGCTCCCGGTAAAGCATGGCGCACCATTGCGGCTGCGGGTAGAGCGGTTGCTTGGCTATAAGCATGCGAAGTTCGTCCAGCGGATCGAAGCCGTGGCGAGCTTTGCCCGAATCCATGATGGCAATGGCGGCTATTGGGAGGATGTGTCGGGCTATGAATGGTATGGCGGGATTTAGGCGCGTTACCCTTTGGACTGCTTCTGTCGCATTATGGGCCATTGACCCCGTGTTTTCCCCTGCAGAGCAAGATTTGATCGATTAAGAGCTCGATTTGGGCACATCAACGCTTGTGCCAAAGCGTTAACAAATCCTTAAACTGCGCGATGTTGATCGCAACGCTCAGTCTCGCCCTGTTGGCGAGCCCGCAAAGCCAGGCCCAGCCTGCGCCGCCCCGCGCCCAGCATGTCGCCCAGGTCAGTGTGGAGATATTGGCCGCAGAGGAAATCCGCTTTGAACCGGAGTCAAAGGCGCAAAGGGGACCGCGGCAGCAACAACGCCAAAACCGCATCCGCGGCGGCATGCCAATGGTGGAATTTTATTAAAGCTACAGCGCCCAGCTGATGTTGATCTTGGCCGAGGCCAAGGGCACATCGCGCTTCAGTTGACTGAACTCTGCGGTCTTCCCTGCCCCCAATGTGCGGACTGGCGGCTTCATCGTCCAGTTAAATACCGCGCGCCCGCTGGCATCTTTCAATGTCACGAGCATATCGGGCACGGGCTGCGCTGTCGCGGTTGAATTGACAATCGACCCGCTGGCAATGAAATAGGGTGAGCCATCGCCCGCACGGCCCAACGCCAGATTGTCATGCAGGACAATCTCCAGATCGGGTTCCTTCGCCGCAACGGCAAAGGCACCGTCCAGCCAGCCCGAATACCATAGCGCTCCTCCACCCACTGCAACCAATGCGGCAAAGGCCATAGCGGCATAGGTCATGATCTTCGCCGGATTGCGTCTGGGGCGAAAGGGTGGCTCATGCGCAAACTGGCTGCGCTCGTCGCTGTCCTGAACCACAGGGGGAGGCCCTACCACGCTTGCCTGACGGTCGACCATCGGCGGCGGCGGCGGAGGCGCATCAAAGCTTGCAAATCCAGACGCTGGCGCATCGACTGTCGGCGGGGGAGCAGGCTCAGCTGGAGCGGCAACTGGAGCAACTGCTACTGGCGGCGGCGAGACCGGCGCAATATTGGGTGGGGCAACCGAAGAAGGTCCGTCCTGGAACCAGCTGTGCCGGCAATTGGCGCAGCGCACCTGCCTGCCATTGGCACCTATGGCACTGTCGGCCACAACATAGCGTGTGCGGCAGGAAGGGCATACCAGCAACATGATGCGCCTGCATAAACATCAGCCGTCGCAGCGATGCAACCCCGCATGCGCGAATAAGCTGTGGAAGGGCTGAAAAGCCGTGCGCTTTGCCGCTGCAACTATGCCTTTGCACCACGCTTCCGAATATGTCATGCGCAGCACCAATGCAAAGCGTTGCCGAATTTGATAATGTGGGTCTCAGATACGGCACGGGTTCCGAAACCCTGACCGATATCAGCTTCACGCTTTACCCCGGCAGCTTCTACTTTCTGACCGGCGCATCGGGTGCCGGAAAAACCTCACTTCTGAAGCTACTATATCTGGCGCACCGGCCCAGCCGCGGAGCAATCCGCATGTTCGGCCATGATACTGTGACGATGGCGCGGGACCGGCTGCCCGGATTTCGCCGACGCATTGGCGTCGTTTTCCAGGATTTCCGCCTCGTCCCGCATTTGTCCGCCTTCGACAATATTGCCTTGCCGCTGCGCATCGCAGGCATCAGTGAAAAGGATCTGAACGGTCCGGTTTCCGAAATGCTTAGCTGGATTGGCCTGTCAGAGCGGGCAGAGGCACGGCCAGCCACCTTGTCCGGGGGCGAACAGCAACGCGTTGCCATTGCCCGGGCAGTCATTGGGCGCCCCGAAATATTGGTGGCGGACGAGCCTACGGGCAATGTCGATCCCGATATGGCGCTACGGCTGTTACAGCTGTTCGCCGCGCTCAACCGATTGGGAACAACGGTAGTGGTCGCAACGCATGACATCCATTTGCTGCAGGAGATTGAAGGCGCCCAAATGATGCGGCTTGACAAGGGCAGGCTATCCGACCCGACGGGATCGCTAAAAAACCCGCCCAGACCCCTGATATTGAAAAACTGACGTCATGGCGGCGCTTTTTGGCTTTGCTATTCCATCGCATGACCGGAAGCTTATCCCGGACGGGCGCTTTTCCGGGACAATGACATGGGTCATGGCGATCATGCTGTTCCTCACCCTGTTGGCTGCGGCAGCAGCTATTGCGATTGGCAATGCCGCCAGCCAGGGCACTGCCGAACTGGCGCGTGACGCCACAGTGCAGCTGATCGAAAGTGATCCGGCGGAGCGGGCAGCGCAGCAAGCACGCATTGCTCAGAAATTGCGCGCAACTGCCGGCGTGATGGAGGTCCGCGCTGTGCCTGAACGCGAATCCCGTGCGCTACTGGAACCATGGCTGGGTGATGCGGCCAATGATGCTGACATTCCGGTCCCTGCGTTGATTGATGTCAGCTTTGCTTCGCCGCCCAGCAAGGCCCAGCTCAGCCGCTTACAGAAATCGCTTGCCGCCAGCGCACCCGGCATCCGGATCGACTCCCACGCCAGCTGGATGCAGCCCTTTGTCGCGCTAATGCAGACGATGTTGCTGCTGGCCCTCGCTGTGGTTCTGCTATTGTTGTTGGCAACAGCGGCGACGGTGGTGTTGTCGGTACGGGCAGCGCTCAATACGCATCGGCAAACCATTGAAATCATGCACATGATGGGTAGCACTGATGTGCAGGCTGCGCGGCTTTTTCAGCGCAGGGTTGCGCTCGACGCGCTGTTCGGCGGCATGGTCGGGCTGGTTGCCGCCATTATGGTCCTGTGGTTGCTCGGCAGCCGGTTTGCCGCTTTGGAACCAGGTCTGCTTGCCGATGCGGCCATGCCGCTTTATGGCTGGTTGCTGCTGGTGCTGATCCCGGTAGCGGTAGCGGGGCTGGCAATGTTCACGGCGCGCCGGACCGTGCTGTCGGCGCTGAAGAAGATGCTATGATCAAAAGACTGCTTGCCTTTCTGCTGCTTGTCTGGCTACTCGGTTTTGCCTGGTTTGCGCTATTCCTGCCGCAGCCTGCGCCGCTCGAGCGAAGCGACGGTGTTGTTGTCCTGACCGGCGGGGCTGGCCGCATCGACCGTGGGCTGGAAGTGCTGGAGGCCCAAAAGGCCCGGCGCATGCTGATTTCTGGCGTCGATCTGGATGTGAAACCAGGCGAGCTGGCGGCCCAATATAAGCGGCCGACCAAGCTATTTGCCTGCTGCATTGACCTGGGTTTCCGTGCCGTGGACACGCGCTCCAACGGGTTGGAAACGGCACGCTGGGTTTCACGCAACAACATCAAATCTTTAAGGTTAGTCACACATGACTGGCACATGCGCCGCGCGCGGCTCGAACTGAAACTGGCGCTGCCCGCTGGCGTGACCGTTATTGAAGATGCCGTCGTCACACGGCCCTCACTGTTCATCCTGTTCAAGGAATATCATAAATATTGGCTGCGCGGGCTGGCGGCGCTGGTCGGAATTTAGGGGTAGGCAACTGATGTACCTGCTCCGCTCGCTGCTGTTTGCCATCCTATTCTACGTCGGTTCTATCCCCTATGTAGTCCTGGCATTTATCGGCACCTATGGCTCGGCTTCGCTGTTGCGAAAATCGGTGCACGGATGGAGCAAATTTCACCACACAAGCGCCCATCGGATATTGGGCATTCGCACACAGGTTGATGGTGTGCTGCCTGACGAGCCAGTGCTTTATGCGATCAAGCATGAAAGCATGTTCGAAACCATAGACATGCCGCGCATGTTCACATTGCCAGCCGTCGTCACCAAACGGGAGTTATTTGACATCCCGTGCTGGGGCACAGCGGCCAAGGCTTACGGGATGATCCCGGTTGACCGCGACGCCGGTGCAAGTGGCCTGCGCGCCATGATTGCGCTTGCCCGCCAAATGCAGGCTGAGCGGCGACCGATCGTGATCTTCCCCGAAGGCACCCGCGTACCCCATGGCGAAAGGCCGCCGCTGCAATCAGGCTTTGCCGGTTTATATAAACTTCTCGGCCTTCCGGTGGTGCCGATCGCCGTGAACAGCGGGAAGCTGACCCCTAAAGGCAAGCCCTGGTGGCATAGCGGGGTGATGACTTACAAAGTCGGTGAAACCATCCCCCCTGGCCTACCCCGCGAAGAGGTAGAGGCGCGGGTACATGCTGCGATCAATGCGCTGAATGCCTAATGCTTCCGCCCGAAATCGGGCACATCATCATCCTGGCCTTGTTCAACAATTGAACGGCGGATGTCGCGGGTGCGGGTGAAAAGCGCTTCCAGCTCCTCTCCCTTGCCATAGCGGATTGCCCGTTGCAGCGCGGTCAGATCCTCTGAAAAGCGCTGGAGCATTTCCAGCACGGCCTCGCGATTGTTCAAAAACACGTCACGCCACATCACCGGGTTGGATGCGGCAATGCGGGTGAAATCGCGGAAGCCGCCGGCGGAATATTTGATCACTTCGCTTTGAGTCACTTCGCCCAGATCATCGGCGGTGCCGACAATGGTATAGGCAATCAGGTGCGGCAAATGGCTGGTGATTGCCAGCACCAGATCATGGTGGCGTGCGTCCATGATTTCGACATCTGCGCCCAGCCGCTGCCAGAAACTGGAGAGTGCAGCAACAGCGGCCTCGGGTGCGTCAACGGGCGGGGTTAAAATGCACCAGCGGCCATTGAACAAAGTCGCAAAACCTGCATCGGGCCCGCTCTTCTCGGTACCAGCGACAGGATGGGCCGGGATGATCGTTGCCCCGGGAAGCGCTGCGGCCAAGGCCTCCGCCACGCTTTGCTTGCAACTGCCAACATCGCTGACAATGGCATCGCCGGGCAGGTCGGCAGCGAAGTCTGCGGCCACCTCTCCCATTGCGCCAACAGGGACACAAAGCAGCACCAGCGCTGCATCCATCACTGCGGTTCCCGCAGTGTCGGCGACATCGTCGCAAAATCCAAGGGCGCGGGTCCGTTCGCGGACTTCAGGGTCTGCATCAAAACCTGTGACGATGACGCCCGGCATATTGGCCTTCACCGCGCGCGCCACCGAGGAGCCGATCAGCCCCAATCCAATGATTGAAACGCGTGCGAATGGCAGCATCAGCTGTGCTTTTCCAATATTGACCGCAGCGCCGCCATAAGCCCGCGATTTTCTGCCTCGGTACCAATGGTGATTCGCAGGCCACCCACCAGCCCCTGCCCGGGCAGCCAGCGAACAATATAGCCTTCGTCCATCAGGCTTTTATAGACGAACTCTGCACTGATCTTGCCTTCAAACATCACCATCACAAAATTTGCCCAGCTGGGTATCGCTTTCAGCCCATGGTTTGACAGTGCGGCTATTTCTCCCATCATCCAGTCGCGCCATTGGCTGTTATGTTTGCGGCTATGCGCGACAAAGTCGGTATCGGCCAGCGCCGCAATGGCAGCAGCCTGCCCCGCGGCTGTCACATTGAACGGGGCACGGATACGGTTCAGCGTGGCGATCAGACCAGGTTGGCCGTAAGCCCAACCGATCCGTTCAGCCGCCAGTCCATAGATTTTGGAGAAGGTTCGGGTGATCAGGACATTGGAATGCTTGCGCGCCAGATCAAAGGCAGACGGGCCATCATCCTCCAGATATTCGCCGTAAGCCTGATCCAGCACCAGTACGCAGTCCGCTGGCAGCCCGGCATGCAACCGCTTCGTTTCCGCATGCCCCAAATAGGTGCCAGTGGGGTTGTTGGGGTCAGCAACGAACACCACCCGGGTCTTGTCATTCACCAAGGAAAGCAGTGCGTCGACATCCGTGCCATAATCTTTGTCGGGCGCGACCACCACTGTGGCGGCACATTTGCGCGCGGCAATATCATAGACGGAAAAGCCATAGCGGACATAAATGATCTCGTCCCCGGCACCGGCATAGCCCATGGCTATCAGGTTCAGCAGCTCGTCCGAACCTGTGCCGCAGACGATTTGATCAGCCTCCAGGTCATAGGCCTTTCCCAATGCTTCGCGGAGCGCGTTGGACGCCGGGTCAGGATAACGGGCAAGCGTGGCGCGCGCCTCTACCAGCGCCTGTGTCGCATGGGCGCTACACCCCAATGGATTTTCGTTCGCTGATAATTTGATCAGCACGCGGCCATCATCCGACTTGGCCTTGCCGGGGGTATAGGCATGGATTGCCTGGATCCATGGTTTGACAACAGGTTCGCTCATGCCGCGCGCCATAGCGCCCGCCCCCGCGTCCCGCAACCAAGCTATTGTTTTGGTACGCCACGCTGATATGGCGCACATATGAGTGACGATGGGCGCTTCGGCCTCGACAGGCGGACAAAGCTGCTGGGGCCGGTGCGGCTCGATAGCGGGGCGAGCTTTGCGCCGGTGGAATTCGCCTATGAAAGCTATGGCGAGCTGAACGCGGATAAATCGAATGCGATCCTGATCTGCCATGCGCTGACCATGGACCAATATGTCGCCAGCCAGAACCCGGTCACCGGAAAACCCGGCTGGTGGGCGAATATGGTTGGCCCCGGCAAACCTATTGATACTGATCGTTTCTGCGTCATCTGCGCCAATGTGCTGGGCAGCTGCATGGGATCATCGGGCCCATCAAGCTTCGATCCGGGCACGGATGAACCCTATGGCATGAACTTTCCCGTCATCACCATAGCCGACATGGTGCGCGCCCAGATTATATTGCTCGATCATCTGGGCATCGACCGCCTCTATGCCGCAATTGGCGGGTCAATGGGCGGAATGCTGGCGCTGACCCTTGCCTCGCTTTATCCGCAGCGGGTGGAAAGCGCGATTGTGATTGCCTCAACGGCCCGGCACAGCGCGCAGAATATTGCCTTTCACGAAGTCGGGCGGCAGGCAATCATGGCTGATCCGCATTGGCAGGGTGGAAGCTATTATGGCTCGGTCGATCAGCCCGATGCCGGCCTCGCCGTAGCGCGGATGGCAGCGCATATCACCTATTTGTCGGAAGAGGGGCTGACGCAGAAATTCGGGCGGCGCCTGCAGGATCGTGATGCAAAGACTTTTGGCTTTGACGCGGACTTTCAGGTGGAAAGCTATTTGCGGCATCAGGGGTTAAGCTTTGTGCAGCGCTTTGATGCCAACAGCTATCTCTACATCACCCGCGCCATGGATTATTTCGATCTTGCCGAAGAATATGGCGGCAGTCTTGCAGCCGCATTCAAAAATACCAAAACACGTTTCTGCCTGATCAGCTTCGATACTGACTGGCTCTATCCAACCTCGGAATCGCGTCGCATTGTCCATGCCCTCAACGCCGCAGGCGCAGCGGCCAGCTTTGTCGAACTTTCCGCCCCCTATGGCCATGACAGCTTCCTGATGGACGCGCCCGAAATGAACCGCATCGTCGATGGTTTCCTGAAAGCGGGCGGGCTGTGACTGTCCTTCGCCCCGATCTGGCGATCATCGCCGATACGGTGCGCGCCGGTAGCCGGGTGCTTGATGTGGGCTGCGGTGACGGGGCGTTGATGGCAGCGCTGCGCGATCAAAAGAATGTCGATGCCCGCGGACTCGAAATTGAGTCCGCCAATGTCTCCGCCGCCGTCGCACGCGGATTGGCCGTGGTGCAGGGCGATGCCGACAGCGACCTGGCCGATTATCCTGACAATGGCTTTGACTATGCAATCCTCAGCCAGACATTGCAGACAACGCGGCGGCCCGACATCGTCATGGATCATTTGCTGCGCATTGGTGGCCAGGCCTTCGTCTCCTTCCCCAATTTCGCCCAGTGGAAAATCCGTTTTGCCCATATGTTTGGTGGGCGGATGCCCGTAACCAAACAGCTGCCGCATCGCTGGTATGACACGCCCAATATCCACCATGTGACGATCGATGATTTCAAAAGCTTCGTGGCCGAACGCGGCTTTGCCATCAAAGGCGAATGGTATTTGAGCGGAGGAAAGGCGCGCGGGCCGGCCATGGCCAATCTGCTGGCCGAACATGCGGTATTTTTGCTCGAGCGGGGCTAGAAGCGGGCGCTTAATTCCGCATCGTCATCTGGTTTCCGCTGATACCGACATGACCGACACTGGACAGAAAAGATTGGCCCAGCAGCGAAACGTCAAGCCCCCGGGGAATGATAACGGCGCGCACATTGCGGGCCGACAGCGCACCGACGCGCAGCTCGGCGATTTCCACTGGCTTGCCAATTACATCGCCATTCACGCCGCGACCGATTAGCTGCAATTCGCTGTCATTCCACATCAGCCCCAGCATCTGGGCATCCGCTGCGGTCAAGGCAACTACACTGGCACCGGTATCAACCAGAAAGCGTATCGGTACAGCGTTGGCAGTGGCTTGGGCGTAAAAATGTCCGTCTGCTTGCCGGTCCAGAACCACCACATCGCCCGGCATGGCTGGCAAATTGGGCTGGCGCAATCCGGCAGTCTGGGCGGGAGCCTTTAGCCGTGCCTTTTCGGCATTGGCCGCCGCTTCGGCCTGCACGGCTTGTTCCGGCGTCATACCAGCAGGCATGAACCAGCCGATCAACACGGCCACGACAAAAAGAGGCGCAACTTGCTTCCACATAACGCAGCAGTAGAGGATTGGGCCTTAAGGGGCGGTAAACTCCGCAAAAGCCCGGTAAATGGCATCCTCGCTGCGGCTGGCGGCATTTCGCCAACGGGGTGCGTCCTTTTTATTCAACAGCTTGCCATTGCCGTTAACGATCAGCACGGTGGGTGTGCCCTTCAGCGCCTTGAAACCAAAGCGTTTCGCAATGTCCAGATTGCGGTCACGGTAGCCAACATCGACATAGACCAGTTCATAGCGCGCCGCGATCATTCCGGCGAAGCGCGGCGTGGCAAACCAGCCCGCCAGCACACGGCTATCGTGGCACCAATTTGCGCCGAGCACGATGATGGCAAAGCGGTTGGTCGCCTTTGCGCGCGACAGAGCGGCTTCCACTTCTGCCTTGCCATTGGCTTTTGGATCAAAAGGTCGTGCCTCGGGATGTTCTGATGCAGCAGCGCTTAATGGGGCAGCGGCAACCGCCACAGGCACTTGGCCCAGCGTGATCGCAAGCACGGCAAGCGCAATCATTGCTGGCATGCCAGTCCTGTAAGCGCTGCGCCATCAAGGCGGAATATTGTCCATTCATCCATCGGCTTTGCTCCCAGTGATTTGTAAAAACCGATGCTTGGTTCATTCCAGTCAAGCACGGACCATTCCAGCCGCGCACAA
>CAYVQO010000009.1:0-36132 GCA_964452835.1 uncultured Sphingorhabdus sp.
TGCTCTAGCCTTCCAAGCTAGCTAGAGGGGTTCGATTCCCCTTACCCGCTCCAGCCTGCCATGCAGTTGCGCCTCTGAGATGGAGAGGTTCGATTGTCCTCCGCTTCGCTCCGTTCGTCTGCGACTCCCCCTTAACCGCTCCAATCCCCATTCTGCTTTTCTGCTACAATTTGCGACAACTGCATGGTGGCCGCGACATAGTTTTGCGAACAGTTCCTTGCATACCTCATCCATCGGCGAAGAAGCGCCGCAGGATTGAACAAGGAGTCTGGATATGATGGACAGAAAAAAATGGATCGCGCTCGGTGCCGTCTCGGTATTGGCATTGGGAGGCGCTGCCTTTGCCGTAACCGAAAGCCGCCCTCTACCAATGGACGCTGACAGCAATGGCGCTGTTTCAAAGGTCGAAGCCATGGCAGCGGCGGACAAGATGTTTGCCAAAATGGATGTCAATGCCGATGGCGCCATCAATGCCGCTGATCGCGAAGCCAAGATGAAAGAGCATTTCCAGAAGCTGGACGCAGACAAAAATGGTCAGGTCAGTGAAGCCGAGTTCCTGGCGGCGCGTGAAGCGCGGATGGAAGATCGGGCGGAACGCATGGAAAAGCGCCATGGCGCAGACGGAATGCGCGGGCATCATGGCCGTGGTCATGGCGGCATGATGGGTAAGGGCAGCAGGCATGCCATGGCGATGCTGCAAGCAGCCGATGCCAATAGGGATCAGATGGTCAGCCAGGCTGAGTTCCGCGCCGCAGCCGAAGCGCGCTTTGCCAAGGCAGACACTGACAAAAATGGTTCGCTTTCTGCCAGCGAAATGCAGGCCCAGCGAAAAGCCATGCGGGACGCGCCGCCTCCGCCTCCGCCTCCGGCGATCTAATTTCGGACAGACTTTGTATGGCCTGTCGTTCTCCCCTATCGGGCCATCCAATGCGCCCCGGCAATGGCTTTCGAAAGCCAGTTGCCGGGGCGGCTTGCAATTCGCTTGGGTGAACTGGATAAAGCCGCACTAACATGACGAAGAACCGACCCCACATTTTGCTCGTCGATGATGAAGCGTCGATCCGCGATCCGCTTGCCCGCTATCTGGAGCGGCAGGGTTACCGCGTCACCGAGGCTGCAGACGCAAAGGCGGCGCGCGCGGCGGCGGCCGGTTATGATATCGACATCATTTTGCTCGATATCATGATGCCAGGTGAAGACGGTCTTAGCCTTACCCGCGACATTGCCGCCAATGGCGGGCCACCGGTCATTCTGCTGACCGCGAGATCCGAAGAGACTGATCGGATCGTGGGTCTTGAAATTGGCGCTGACGATTATGTCGTAAAGCCGTTTTCGCCGCGCGAGCTGGTAGCCCGGATAAAGGTGGTTTTGCGCCGGGGGAATAATGGCGGCCGCGTTGTTGATAGTGGCGGGGCGGTTTATCATTTCGAAGGCTGGCAATTGCGCACTGCCGAACAGCAGTTATTCGATCCCTCTGGGATTTTGGTGCCTTTGTCGTCGGGTGAATATCGGCTGTTGGAGGCTCTGGTGGAAAGGCCGGGGCAAGTATTGAACAGAGACCAGTTGCTCGATTTGACACGGGGCAGAATGGCTGGACCCTTCGACCGGGCAATTGACAACCAGATCAGCCGCCTGCGCCGCAAAATCGAACCCGATGCAAAGGAACCTGCCTTTATCAAAACGATTTGGGGCGGTGGTTACCGCTTTTCGGTTGAAGTAAGGCGCGCATGATGTTCCGCCGGCTGTGGCCATCCAGTCTTTATGGCCAGATCCTTCTGGTTGCAGCGCTCGCCATGCTGGTGGCGCAAGTGATAAACACGGCATTGCTTATTGTCGCAAATAATGGCCGCGCAACGGTTGAGGCATCGTCGATGCTGGTCGCACGCGTCGCAAATCAGGTCGAACGACGCAGGCTGACAGATGAGGAAAACAATGACCGCCCGCCCCGACACAGGCCACCTTCGATTGCGCTTGTTGCCAGTGCCGCGCCGCTGAGCCCGCCGGGCTATTCAAGCCAGGATGAACTGGCCGAGCGCGCTTCAGAATATCTGCTGGCCGTGGATCCCGAGATAAGGTCAATCCGTCTGAGCAAAGGGCCAATTGTCAATTTGCCAGTCGAGATGCGCGCCGGTCCCATACGGCGTTGGGCCGATGGTTTTGGGGGGAGAGATGGGCGGGACCGACCCCATGAGGCGGTCTTGCTGACCATGAAGATGGCTGATGGCCGCTGGGTCAATGCCGCAGCAGCGGTGCGGACGCGTGGCCCCTTTCCGCCCTTTGCCTTGCTGTTTCAAACTTTCATTCTTTATCTTGCGGTCCTCATTCCGCTGGCCCTCGTGGCGCGAAGGATCGTTAAGCCGTTGAAGGCGCTTACGGAGCGCGTGAGTAGTGCTGGCCTTGTAAGCGACAGACCGGCAATGGCTCCGCACGGCCCTTCCGATGTACGCGAATTGATCCACGCCTATAATGAGGCCGAAGCTCGGCTAACTTCGTTGCTAACTGAGAAGGACGTTATGCTTGGAGCGATTGGGCATGATCTGAAAACACCATTGGCATCGCTGCGCGTGCGCATTGAAAGCGTTGATAGTGATGATGATCGTGAAAAAATGGCGGAAACAATTGAGGAAATGGTCACTATCCTCGACGACATATTGGTTTTTGCGCGGCTCGGAAAATCGGCTGAAGAATTTCAGCAGACTGATCTAACTGCGCTCGTCGAAACAGTTATCGCTGACCAACCGGAAAACAGCAAAATCCACTTTGAAAGCAGCGAGCGGATCGTTGCCAATATCCGCCCTGTGCTGATCCGGCGGGCGATGCGCAATTTGGTGGACAATGCCCTGAAATATGGCGGCAATGCTGAAATTTCCATTCAAAGCACAGCGGGAAAGACAAGCCTGATAGTCAAAGATAATGGCCCGGGCGTTGCTGCTGACCAAATGGAGATGATTTTCGAGCCCTTCGCTCGCGCCGAAGGTTCGCGTAACCGGGCACTGGGGGGCACAGGGTTGGGGCTTACCATTGCCCGCGCTATTGCCCGTGCCCATGGCGGAGATGTTGGCATAAATAATCGCCCTGAAGGCGGCCTTGAAGCCGCATTATGGTTCCCCACCTGAGCATAGCTATGGTCGCGTAAGCCCGTGCCGCCGCATTTTTGCGAGGAATGTTGTGCGCTTAAGCCCTGACAGATCGGCCGCCTGTTGTACCACACCTCGGCTCTGCAGGAGAGCGCCGATCAAATACAGCTTTTCCTCCTCTGCCAGGTGGTCTCTTAGGTTGAACTGAATTTTGGGGTGGCTTTGTCCCTTGGCGCTTTGAAATATTTGCTGAACTTCCTCGTGGCCCACCCCAATCCCTCCAAATTTGCTCGACATATTGTGAGCAAAACTCTGCAGCTCAGTAAAATCGCCCGGCCAATCATGCTCCAGAACCGCATACCATGCGGTGCGGTTGAATATTGGCGGCAGTGGGTGCGTGCTGGTTGCCCATAAACGCTGAAGGATGATTGGAATGTCATCTTTGCGCTGGGTGAGCGGCGGATAGGTAATGCTTGTCCGGGAAAGCCGTTTTTGCAGTTCAGGTATTATTTCATCGGTTGCCGCAGCATGTTGCGGTCGGACCGAAATGACACGAGCGGACCGGCTAGCCCCATCCATCATCCAGTCTAGCAGCGATGCTTGCCGCGAATGCGCCATGCTGCTGACATCGCCGACAAACAATGTGCCCTGCCAAGCCGTTGAAAACCGGCGGCAATCCGCGACCTCATGGCTTGCATCAACAAAGGGCAATGTGGCGAAGTCCGAATAGAGGTGAATGGCTTTGGCGAGCTCCAGATAGTCGCTGCCGACGGGGCCGCTCAGCTGCACTGGATCAGTCGTTTGCGCTGCAAGCACTACCATCTGGCGCAGCGTATGCGCAGCAATGCTGTTTCCTGCCAGCACCGGTGCCGTGGCATGCGATGCCAAACGGGCGGTACGGATCATCTGGTTGAACATGTGCATATGGATTCCCCTGCTAAAAAAGACATGTGAGTGTCTGTTTGAGCAAAGGACGCGTCTGGCCAGCGCGCTGTTGCGCTGTGGGGCCAAGCTAGGCCTCGGTCATTAATGTCCGGTAATCAAAATCTGTCGATGGGTCCGAAATGGATAGCCGATGTCTCCGCCACGGAGGAAAGAGCAGGCAACACATAAAGACTCACCCCGTCGGCTGTTTCTTCCAGCTACCGCTACCTTGATATTCGGGCTTGATGTTAGCCCCGCCGGGAAGATTGCCACCACCATAGCGAGCTTCGCCGCCCTTGGCCTGTGCAGATGGCGAATAGGCCGGTGGCGCGAAATTAGGGGCCGGGCGCGTCTTCTTCGCCGTGAAATCGGAATAGCCATCCTGTTGGAAACCGCTGCGCGCCTTGGCAATGGCTTCCTGTTCGGCTTTCTCCCGGATCGCTGCATATTCCCGCTCATATTGCTTCTGCAATTGTATGGGATCGAGCGAAGGCTTCGGATCTGGAGTCCATGCACGTGGCTTGGGCCCAGGGAAAGGCTCAGCACCGTTATGGCGACTGAAGAAGGCGGAGGGCCGACCAGCGCTGCCTTTCCAGCTGTAGAAGCGGTGCGCACCTATGGTGCCCAGATAGTTCAGGCTGGGCGCCCAATAGGGATAGACATAAGTGGCATGATAATGCGTTGCCATGCCGACTGGTGCATAGACCGAACCCGACAGTGCCTGGATCGCAACACGCTGGGCACGCAGCCATGCCGGACGGGCAGGGACACGGGCCATCGAGCCATCGCAGCTGTAGCTGAACTGGCAGCCTGTTGCCCGTTCTGACCCCTGATAGATGACGCCGCAAATGCTGTTTGGGTAGGTTGGATGGCGCATCCGGTTAATGATGACCTGTGCAACCGCGCGTTGTCCCGCGTCGGGTTCATTTGCCGCTTCGTAATAAATCGCATCGGTCAGACACTTTAGAGCACGGGCAAAATTGGCCGATTTGGGGTCAAGCACAAAGGGCTGGGCTGCACCATTGGTCGTAGCTAGCGCGGCATCGGGGGAAAGGTTGCTGTCAACGTTCAGGCTGGCGAGCATGTCATTGCTTATCGGTTCGCTGGCCGCAGCTTGCGTTTGCGCAACGTCAGAAGGATCAAGAAAGTAAAAGGCCGATCCGGCAAAATTCTGTTCCGGACGTTCCATCGCGCTCAGTCCGTCACGCACTTCAACGGGTGCCGAACGGCCAAATTGTGCGCTTGTTGGCAACAGCGCAAGCAAGGCAAAGGCAATGCAAACAAGCAGAATTTCGCGAACGCCAAATGCCCGGCGCCTTTTGGGCGCGGGTGCATTGCGACGCTGCTCGCTCGCATCATTTTTGAAAGGATGATGGTACATCGTCCGCCTTGCCCACATCGCCCCAGCTGGACGCGATTCGCCTATAGGGTAATTCGCCCAAGTGCGGTTGTGCTAATTTCGGGCTGTTCCAAGCTGGGACGATGGCGGGGTGTTGATTTAACAGGATTTTCGGTCTGTCGATTTTGTAAATTCTTGTGTGCACTGCAGCATAACCCTGCTTTGCATCGCCCAAGTCCCTTTTGCTTGCTTCACCGATGCATCGGGGCCTAAAAAGCCGGGTTTGATCGAATCATGCGGAGTTTATGTGATGGCGGCGAAATGGACGCCCGAAAGCTGGCGCGGCCATAAAGGCCTGCAGATGCCAATTTACAGCGACAGCGCGGCGCTGACCGCGACGGAAGAGACGTTGCGCAATTATCCACCACTGGTCTTTGCTGGCGAGGCACGGAACCTGACTGCCGAACTGGCAGATGTTGTGAACGGCAAGGCATTCCTGCTGCAAGGTGGGGATTGTGCGGAAAGTTTTGCAGAATTTCATCCGAATAACATTCGCGATACCTTTCGCGTAATTCTGCAAATGGCCGTGGTGCTAACATTTGCAAGCAAGCTGCCGGTGGTCAAATTGGGGCGCATGGCGGGCCAATTTGCCAAGCCGCGGTCAGGCGACACAGAGACGATCGGCGATATCGAATTGCCCAGCTATCGCGGTGACATAATCAACGATATCGCCTTTGAGGCTGAAGCGCGTGAGCCAGATCCATCGCGCATGGTGCGTGCCTATAGCCAGGCTGCGTCGACACTCAATCTGCTTCGAGCCTTCAGCCAGGGCGGATATGCGAATTTGCACCAGGTGCATGCCTGGACGCATGACTTTATGGGGCGTTCACCCTGGGCCAAGAAGTTCAAGGATGTGGCGGACCGCATCGGTGAAGCGCTAGCCTTTATGGAAGCATGTGGGGTTACGCCTGAAACAGTACCACAGATCAAAGGCACCAGCTTTTACACCAGCCATGAAGCGCTGCTGCTTCCCTATGAACAGGCGCTGACACGGCAGGATTCGCTGACAGGTCAGTGGTATGACACGTCAGCGCATATGCTGTGGATCGGTGATCGGACCCGCTTTGAAGGGTCGGCACATGTCGAATTTTTGCGTGGCATCGGTAATCCCATCGGCATGAAGTGCGGGCCCAGCCTTGAGCCAGACGCGCTCCTAAAGATGCTTGATGTCCTTAATCCGGCTCGGGTGCCGGGACGCATGACACTGATTTCGCGCTATGGGCATGACAAGGTAGAGGCTGGTCTGCCCAAGCTGGTGCGTGCAGTAAAGCGCGAGGGGCATCCCGTGATCTGGTCCTGCGATCCCATGCATGGCAATGTGATCAAATCAGCCAGCGGCTACAAAACGCGGCCATTTGACCGCATTCTGGCCGAGGTGCGCGGCTTTTTTGCTGTGCACCGTGCAGAGGGCAGCTTTGGCGGTGGCATTCACATTGAAATGACCGGACAGAATGTCACGGAATGCACCGGTGGCGCAATTGCTGTGACAGACGAAGGGCTCGCCGACCGCTATCACACCCATTGCGATCCGCGGCTGAACGCGGCGCAGTCGCTAGAGCTCGCTTTTCTGCTTGCGGAAATGCTCAATCAGGAAATGGCTGACCGGGCCAAGCAGGCCGCCTGATGCCTCCGCCCAGAGTTGCCATCATCCGGGACAGCGCCATAAAATCCGGTGTTGGCTTTGGCAGCGCGCTTGCAATTGCGATCAGCTATACAACGCACCAATCGGTACTGTGGGCCATCATCCACGGCATTTTCAGTTGGTTTTACGTGATTTATTTTGTGCTAACCCGCTAGATTGAAAGCAAAACATTGCTCTGCTAAGTTGGCGCAGATGCGACGTTTTATTCCTGTGCTGCTTGTTCCTCTGGTTGCTTGTGCCGGGCCAATTGAAACACGTCTGGACACTGTCGGTCTTACCGGCGTAGCGCCTGCCTCTTTTCAGTTTGACGCAGAGGCACCGAATGCAATGCGGGGAATTGTTCAGGCTGAGCTGGTGCAAAAGGGCTTCAGCCCATCCGATGCTGGTGCGATCAATGTGCAATTGACTATGTCAGACCGCCCAGCCCAACTTGCGCTTGGCGACGGAAAAACATCGCTTTCGCCTGCTGCCGGTAAACAGCGATGTGCTGACCGCGAATATCGGGTGGGCGTCACGTTAACACGGATAGCAGACGGCATATTAATGTATCGCGGTACAGCGGGTGAATTTCATTGTAAGCAAACTATCGACCAAGCCTTACCCCTGCTGGTCAAAGCTGCTCTTGCTGATCTCGGCGCACCGAAAGGCGCATATTTGCTTAAGCGTCCGCGCCAATAGCTGGCTCAATTGCCTCAGGCAGCGTCAGGGTAAAACAGGCCCCACCAGACATGCTGTTTTCTGCTTGAACTCTACCACCATGGCGTTCGGCCACGGCACGCACAAAAGCGAGCCCCAGCCCAAGGCTCTTCACTCTGGATATGCCATCCCCGCCAGATGCAAAGCGAGTAAACAGGTGCGGTAACAATGCTTCATCGATGCCTTTCCCCTGATCCTGTACTTTCAGTTCAATCATCTGACCGGCGATGCGGGCAACATCGATGATGATTTTGCCCCCGTCGGGGCTGTGCTTGATGGCGTTGTCGACAAGGTTGGAGAGTGCGCGGGACAGGCTGTCGGGTTCAGCGAAAACAAAAGCGTCGCCGTGATGATCGACAACTTCAATGGTTATCCGCCGTTCGCTTGCCAGCGGCCAAAGGCTGTCTGCAACGTCGCGCGCGAGTTCAGCCAGCAAAATGTCTGATCCCATAAATTCGGTTTCGCCCATGCGTGCAATTTGTACGAAATCCTGCGCCAGCTGCATTGTCCTCCGGGCATGCTTTTCAATCCGGTTCCGGACAGCAGGGTTCGGCAGTTCGGGCAGCATCGCGATGATTGCCGATTGCGGCGCCCGCATGTCATGCGACAACAGCTGCAAAGCCTCTTCACGATCATTCTCTGCACGCGCCAGATCGGTGATATCAGCGAGGTAATGAATATACCCTCGCAATCCGCCCGTATCGCTGACAATCTGGGCGCTACGCATCACGAAAGTGCGATCTGTTTGCGAAACGAAGCGAACAAATTCGCTATCCTCTTCACCCCGTTGGGCGCGCATTGCCAGATAGGCATTAACCGCTGATCGAAACTGGGGTTGCACAATGCTGTCGAGGATAGTTTGCAGGTCTTGACCCGTAATATCCTGTTCCAATCGTTCATCGAGCAGGTCGTTGGTAAGCGTCACCCGGTCTTCCAGATCCGTCACAAACATTGGATCTGGCAGATTTTCGAGCGTATCGGCGATCAGCCGTCGCAGGTCGCGCATATGATCAATCGCGCCTGCCAAGCTTGCGCTTTGGCGTCCAACCATGTCTGCGGCAATTTGGTTTGGTGCCGCGACGGGGATCGCCTCGCCCTCTTTTTCGAGCGCGCCGAGCTCGGCTTCCATAAAGTCACTCATGGCCTGAAGCCGTCGCCAGCCCCATAATGGATAAACCAGCAGTAAGCCCAATATCGCCGCGCCTGGAGGGAACCATAGTTGTGCGCCCAACAACAATGCACTGCCCAGCAAGACTGTGGCTACAAGACCCAGAGACATGAAAAGTGCAAATCGCGGCTTCCAACGCAGAAAACCAACAAGCAGTAACCACAGCGGCAGCAAGGAAAGCGCAACCGTCAGAGGTTTTTCTATCGGATCGACAAAGCTGTCCCGCCGGATGGCCCCCAGCATATTGGCCATGATTTCCGCGCCTGACAGCAAGCCACCGTCGCCATATGGCACTGGAAAGGCGTCGCCCATGCCCGCCGCGGTTGCACCAATGATGATATCGCGCCCCTTTATCAGTCCTGGCGGGACTTCACCGGCCAGCAGGTCAGCATAGGAGATTTCAGCAAAACTGCCTCTTGCGGCAAAGGGTATCAGCACCTCTTCTGAGCATTGGTCGTTGCGGGAATAGGCCTTTGACGGCTTGCCTTCTGCTCGCCAGACCAATTCGGCCACATGCGGCCAGCGCTGACCTTTACTGTCAGGTGCAAAGCACAGCTGCGCACGCCGTACCACGCCGTCGCTGTCAAATTCGACATTCACATGGCCGATACCCGCCGCAGACGACGCCATTGGTTCCGCTGGACGAACGACATCGAAATCTCGGCCGTCACTCCCTGGTGAGACAAAATGCAGAGGGATATAGACAGGCGCATTCGCAGACATGGCCTGTGCCAAGGCAGCATCACCTTCTATATCGGCATTTTCGCTTAACAAGATGTCGAACAGGATCGACCGAGGCCCTGCCTGCTGAATTTTGGTGATTAGGTCGGCATGGGTTTGCCGGGGCCACGGCCATTTTCCAAGCCTAGCCAGACTTGCATCGTCAATCGTCACCAGCAATATTTCGGGATCAGCTTCCGGTCGAGCGAGTCCACTCAGTTGGTCATAAAACAGATTGTCAAATGCTGCGGTGCCGCGCCATTGCAATGCCAGCAAAACGGCTGCTGATGAACATAGGGCGATGAGCAGCCATTCGACGAGCAAACGGTGTCGCAGGTTGACGAGGCTGCGCATTGTCAAAGGCGGCAATCAATTTGCAGAGACGATAAGCTTTTCAAAGGGTGTCCAGCTGGTCGAAATCTCTCCATCCAGATATTGGACGGAGGCAACGCGCCAATAATAGTCACCAGCAGGCAGGTCAGACAAGCTGATCTGGTCGCTTGTTAAGCCAGCCTCGTCAACCATCGGCGTTCCCTCGGCTTTGCCGCGATAAAGTTGGAAATGGAAGCGCAATGTCCCCCGACCTTCGCCGATCCATTTGAAAACATAGCCAAGGTCTGATGCAGCAGCACTTGCGGCAACTGTGTTCAGCCGCCGCTTGAAGGCGTAGGTGGCAGGCATCCCCTCCAGACCATTGGTAGAGACGGGGCGGAAGCGCACGAAATAATTGCCATCGTCAATGCCGGAGAATTCTGCGCTATCGGCGGAGACAGTCAGGTCTGCCACCTGATCAACAAAACCCGCGTCGCTCGCAAGGGCCACCCTTGTGGCTGCGGTTCCATTGGCTTGTGGCAGGTCAAAGCGGACAAGCTTGTCCTTTTGCGTCCGACCGGCATTGGTCAATTCCAATGCAGGGAGCAGTGCCTCGGTGGTCACTTTTCCATCTGCTGCAACAGCCAAACCATTTCCGGCAGGCAGGGGTGTTAGCGCATGGGATTCCAACTGCACTTCCAGCGCGCCTTCGGTTACCTCGGCAAAATCCCGTCCCGTGGCTTCGTCATAACGCGACTGGAAATCGGTGCCGCGCACGGCCGAAACCGCTTTTGGCGTTTTCACGCTGTAGCGGTCATTCGGGTTTTTCATGGGCGTGACCGATGACTTGACCCCGCCACGCCCAACGTCGAAATCATAATCGAGACTGGAATCGATCATATAGCGGCGAAGGCGAACGATTTTTAAATCGCTGTTTGACGGCAATGAGATGCGCGAGCCATTTTCCAATGCCAACGTCGCGAAGGACGACCCTGCAGTTCGAATAGTCACACCTTCGTTCAGACTGGTGCCAGTCGCTGCCGCACTTGCGGCAGCTCCGCGGACCAGCGTTACATTGCCGCGCACCGCGACAAGACGGGCTGAGCTCGACTGAAATTTCAGCAGAGGCCGTGCAATTCGCAATTTTGAGCCAATGGGAAGGGCCAATGGATTGCGAATGCCATTGGCCTTTTGGACTTTTGCATAGTCGCTCTCGCGGGTCATATATTTTTGGGCAATACCAATCAGCGTGTCGCCGCGTTTGACCGTATAGATAATCGCATCGTCTTTTGACGCCCGCGCGGCGTTACTCGAAACCAGCAGTGCGAAGGCAAAAAGCGTCAGCAGAAAGCGGGTCATTGCTTTACCTCGGTTCCATCGTCTCCAGACGATAGCCATAACCGAACACCGTGAAAATGCGGAATCCGTTTTCCGGTTTAAGGTCCAGCTTGGATCGCACGCGTGAAATGTGCATGTCGAGCGTGCGGGTGGCAAGAGCTGCCGTTGTCCGCCAAATTGTTTCCATGATATAGTTGCGCGACAATGTGCGATCGCGGTTGCGGAAAAACAGATCGGCAAGCTCAAATTCTTTCGCGGTCAGCAGCACCTTTTGGCCATCGAAGCTGACCGTCTGTTCGATCCGGTCGAGTTCATATTTGCCGTAACTCGCCTTTGTGTCAAAAGCACCGCTGCCGGCGTTGCGGCGAAGCATCGCATTGATCCGTGCGGCAATGACACTCCGGTCCTCTGGTTTGGTGATATAGTCATCAGCACCGGCATTTAGCGCGTCGCTGATGTCTTTCTTTGCGGTCCGATTGGTCATCATGATCACCGGTGGCCGCTCCTGCAGAGCAGTCTGCATCCAGTTTAGTGTCGCCAGCCCGTCCTTTTTGGGCATGGACCAGTCAAGTATGACCAAATCATAGGTTTCGCGGACAAGCGATTGTGACAAAGCGTTGCCGTCGGAAAAGGTCACAGTGCTGTGGCCCAATTCCTCAATGATGGACTTCAAATAGGAAACGACATCCTGCTCGTCATCTGCAATTGCGATCCGCATTTTAAAGCTACTCCAACAACTTAGCCTTCTATAACACAAAATCGTGCCGGGCAATATTGGGCGCGCTAATACGGTCAGTTTACAAGTTGTGCCAGCACTACAGGCAGGGGGTTACAACCATTTACAATGGTTGATGCTGGCTGAATGGGAGTGGATTGGCTGGGGTGGCAGGATTCGAACCTGCGAATGCCGGTACCAAAAACCGGTGCCTTACCACTTGGCGACACCCCAGCAGCCCTTCCTGATGTGGATCAGGAAGTGCGGCCTTATAGCCGCAGAAAATCGGATGGCAATCGGGCTTTCGCGGAAAAATCAGTTGATATGATGCACCCAGCCATAAGGGTCGGGTGCCGTGCCGCGCTGAATGTCAATCAGCCGTGATTTCAGCTTTTGTGTAAGCTGACCGGGTCCACCGCTGCCGATGGTAAAGGCAAAATCGGGCGCGCTGACCTTTCCGATGGGTGCGACAACAGCCGCCGTTCCGCAGGCAAAGGATTCGATCAGCCGCCCACTTTCCGCATCGGCCCGCCATTGATCAATAGCATAGGGTTCTTCGCGCACCGTCAGCCCCGCTTCCCGAGCAAGAGCAATCAGGCAATCGCGGGTTACGCCATGCAATATGCTGTCCGAGAGGGGCGGCGTTTGAATGCTGCCGTCATCAAAGATGAAAAACACATTCATTCCGCCCAGTTCCTCGATCCAGCGATGCTCTTTGGCATCAAGGAAGACGACCTGATCATGCCCTGCCTTCATGGCTTCGCCCGTGGGAACAAGGCTTGCTGCGTAATTGCCGCCACATTTGGCGGCGCCAGTTCCGCCGGGGCCTGCACGGTTATAATGCTCGCTAACCCAGAGCGAGACAGCTGGCGCGCCGCTTTTGAAGTAATTGCCTGTGGATGCCGCAATCACCATGAACAGATATTCGTTTGCCGGGCGAACGCCTAAAAATGCTTCTGTGGCGATCATGAAAGGACGGAGATAGAGGCTCCCGCCCTCGGTACTGGGGAACCAGTCCATGTCAATTTGTATCATCGCCTTGCAGGATTCGACAAAGAGCGCCTCAGGCAATGCAGGCATGGCGAGACGTGCCGCTGAGCTGTTGAAGCGGCGAGCATTGGCATCAGGACGGAACAACGCCATGCTGCCGTCCTGCAGCCTATAGCCCTTCAGCCCTTCAAAAATTTCCTGCGCATAATGCAGCACCGATGCCGCCGGATCGAGCATGATCGGGCCGCGTGGGCCAATTTGCGCGTCATGCCAGCCTGTTCCCTCGGTGTAACGGATGGTCACCATATGATCGGTGAAGGTTTTACCAAAGCCGGGGTCCGCTATGCGCTGTGCGCGCTCCTCAGGCGAAACGGGGTTGGGATGCGGCACATGCTTTAGCGTGAGGTCGGTCATCATATCGTCCGTACAGGAAATGCTTGCACTGTGATATGGGGCACGGCAAGATACGTCAATATGGCTGTCCCATCTGCTTCTCCTGCTGCTTCCCCGCTCTTCCTGCGTGAGGATGAAGTTCGGCGTGGCGTGGAACTGCTATATTTTGGCTATACCAGGCTGACCCGTTCGATTGATGAGGGGCTGGCGAAGCAGGGGCTGGGCCGGGCCCACCACCGTGCGCTATACTTCATCGCCCGTCAGCCGGATTTGACTGTCAGCGATTTGTTGCGGCTGCTGGCAATCACGAAACAGTCGCTGGGGCGCGTGTTGAATGATCTGGGCGCACGCGATTTGGTGGAGACCCGTGTGGGAACCAGCGACCGGCGGCAGAAATTGTTGCGGCTGACTGCGGAGGGCGTTGCCTTTGAGGCGCAACTGTTCGAATCGCTACGCAACGGACTGGCGACAGCTTATGCTGCTGCCGGGCAGGAATCGGTCACTGGTTTCTGGCGCGTGCTGGAAGGGCTCATCCCGGAGGAAGATCGCGCCATGGTGCACAAATTGCAGGCAAGGCAGCCATGAGTATCGATCCGCGCATTGCAAGGTTGGAAGCCGTTATCGCGTCGCGCCGGGCGAGTGGAGATAGCAACAGCTATGTTGCCGCACTTTTTGCAAAGGGCCGCGAAAAAATGGCGCAAAAGGTAGGTGAGGAAGCCACGGAAACGGTGATTGCAGCCCTGTCTGGCGACAAAGCAGCATTGACGGGTGAGGCGGCGGACCTGCTGTTTCACCTGCTTATCCTATTGGCTGATGCTGATCTCGATTTTGATGCGGTGCTAGCAGAACTTGAACGCCGCGATGGCGTATCTGGCATCACCGAAAAGGCCTCGCGGCAATTGTGAGCCTGCGCATTGGCATATTGGGGGCTGCCCGAGTTGCCACTTATGCTATGATCGACGCTGCACGCGACATTGAAGGCGTCAAAGTACAGGCAGTGGCCGCTCGCGATCCGGCAAGGGCAGGGGCCTATGCGGTGGAGCATGCTATACCCAGCGTCTATGCTGACTATCAAAGCCTGATAGAGGCGGAGGACGTCGATGCGGTCTATGTCGCTCTGCCGCCAAATTTGCATGCGCGCTGGTCCATTGCAGCGGTCGAGGCTGGCAAGCCGGTTCTCTGCGAAAAGCCCTTTGCGCTGACGGTTGACGATGTTGAAGCCATGCTTGCCGCAGAGGCGCGCACTGGCCAGATGATTATGGAAGCGCAACATTCCCATTATCACCCGCTTTCGGCACGTATGCGCGAAGTCGTGCAATCTGGCATGCTTGGCGCGGTGCGGCGCTTTTCAGCTTCTTTCGACGCACCGCTAAACTTGCCCGAAGATGATCTGCGGATGATCGGCGATGTCGGAGGCGGCGCGCTCTGGGATTTGGGGGTCTACCCGGCCTATTGGATCCGCTCGGCCTTTGCTGAGGAGCCTGTTGTGGTGTCAGCAGTGCAGCAGCTTAATGCGCAGGGTGCCGATCTTCGCACTTCCGCGCAGTTGCAATTGCCGTGTGGAGGAGTTGGCACATTGACGTGCGACATGGAGGCTGACGCCTTTGGTGTCTGGCTGAAGGTCGAGGGAAGCCATGGTTCCATGGAAGTCCTGAACCCGTTGTCGCCGCAACGCGGCCATGCGTTGCATCTGCAACTCGGCGACAAAAACACGAATGAGCAATTTACCAGCAAAAGCAGCTATGCCTTTCAACTGGAAGCATTTCGCGATGCAGTGCTTCACGGAACCGCCGTTCCGACTCGCGCTATGGACAGTTTGAATACGATCCGCCTGTTGGCGGCGATCCGTGAATGTGCAATCAAGGAGTAAGCCATGACGGTTGATGCAACGCAGCCTTATGATGACCAGAATATTTTTGCCAAAATACTGCGTGGTGAAATTCCCAATCGCACCGTCTATGAGGATGAATGGGCGCTGGCCTTTCACGATATCAATCCGCAAGCGCCGCAACATATTTTGGTGATACCAAAAGGCCCCTATGTCAGCTGGGACGATTTCAGCGCACGGGCAAGTGATGCCGAGCTGGCCGGATTTGTCCGGGCGGTGGGTCATGTTGGCCGGGAATTGGGACTGGTCGCACCCGGCTATCGCCTGCTGGCAAACACTGGACATCATGCCCATCAAGAGGTTCCGCACCTGCATGTGCATCTTTTCGGTGGAAAAGCGCTTGGTCCAATGCTCATGCGTTGAAATTAAGTTGCGCGCCGCAGTTTAGCCATTAGGGTCGCGGCCAGCCAATGAATTTGGGGAGAATCTTATGATATTCGGGCGCGTAAAGCCGCTTGATGCGATCCTGGCGACAGCCGAGAAGAAATCGCTCACGCGCACGCTCGGTGCTTTACAGCTTACGATGCTTGGCATCGGGGCAATTATCGGCACCGGTATTTTCGTTTTGACGGCAGAGGCGGCAAACAAGGCCGGACCTGCCATGATGATCAGCTTTGTAATTGCAGCGGTGGTCTGTGCCTTGGCGGCGCTATGCTATTCTGAGCTGGCTTCGATGGTGCCGGTTTCCGGATCGGCCTACACCTATAGCTATGCGACATTCGGGGAGATTATCGCCTGGATTGTCGGTTGGGCGCTGGTGCTGGAATATGCGATTGCCGCATCGGCCGTTTCGGTCGGCTGGTCCGGCTATATGGTCGGGTTGGGCAAGGAATTATTCGGGATAACGGTGCCCAATGCGCTTGTCGCAGGGCCTTTTGATCCCAATCCGGGCATTATCAACGTTCCGGCATTGTTGATTGCCCTGGTCTGCATGGCGCTGTTGATCATTGGGACCAAGGAAAGCGCGCGCTTTAATGCTGTGCTGGTCGCCATCAAGGTTTCGGCGCTGCTGCTGTTTATTGCACTTGCTATCCCGGCGCTAAATTCTGCCAATTTTGAGCCGTTCAGCCCCAACGGCTTTTTTGCACGTGAGGTGATGAACCCGATCTCTAACGAGATGATTACGGTTGGCGTATCGGCGGCTGCAGCTTCCATTTTCTTCGCTTATGTTGGCTTTGATGCGGTTTCGACAGCGGCGGAGGAGACCATCAATCCGCAGCGAAACATCCCAATTGGGCTGATCGGTTCGCTTGCCGTGTGCACCATCATCTATCTGCTGGTGGCTGCTGGCGCGATTGGTGCAGTTGGTGCACAGCCCTTTGGTGCATTGTCGCAATCGAAAGAGGCCTTGGCATTTGTCCTTCGCGAGCTGGGCCATGGCTGGGCTGGCGATCTGGTGGCTGTTGCCGCTACGGTTGCATTGCCGTCAGTGATCCTGATGATGATGTTCGGCCAGACGCGCATTTTCTTCGTAATGGCGCGTGACGGCTTGCTGCCAGAGGTGTTCTCTAAACTGCACCCGAAATATGGGACCCCGCACGTGGTAACAATGTGCACGGGCATTTTTGTGGCTTTGTTTGCCGCACTGTTTCCGGTGGGTAAGCTGGCGGATATTTCAAACTCTGGAACGCTCTTTGCCTTCTTTACCGTGGCCGTTGGCGTGATGATCCTGCGTCGCACCGATCCGGACCGTCATCGCCCGTTCCGTACGCCGTTCTTCTGGGTTGTGTGCCCGCTGGCGGCCGCGGGCTGTGTGTTCCTGTTCTTCCAGCTTTCGGGCTATACGGAACTCATGTTCCTCGGCTGGACGTTGATAGGGCTGGTCGTTTACTTCCTGTATAGCCGCTCGCGCAGCCATTTGGGCCGTGGCATGGTGGAAGTGCATGAGTTGGATGCAGACGTGCCGCCATCATCGGTACCGCCGATCAACTAAGAATTGGCTTTGCGATAATAAAGAAAGGGAGGCTTCGGCCTCCCTTTTTTGTGCCTAAAGCGGCAGGTGCGTTGTGTTCCGCGGGCGCGTGAACAGCTTGCCCCTTTCAGCGACCAGCACCAGCATCAATGCAGTTAGGCCGCACAGCAGGAAGCCCAGTGCAACTGGCGTTACAGTGCCGCCAAATTGCTGACCGATAAAGCCGCCAATAGCCGCTGCGAAAATGGTACGGACGAAATTCTGGAAGGATGACGCCGATCCTGCAATCGTTCCAAAGGGCTGCATGGCGATTGACCCGAAGTTAGATCCGACAAAGCCGATCATCGCCATGTTGATGGTGATCAGCCCAAGAAAGAGCGGCATGGAATGCGGTGCAAGGGTCGCAGCCGCCAATTGCAGGCAGGCCAAGACAATGAACATAAGCAGAGCTGTCTGTGACACCCGCCGGGCACCAAAGCGCTCAACAATGCGCGCATTGGTGAAATTTGCACAGGCGATGCCGCCAGCGATGATTGCGAAACCAATCGGAAAAAATGCCGCAGCGCCAAAGCTTTTGTCAAAAACCTGTTGAGAGCTGTTCAAAAAGCCGAACAGCGCCCCTTGTGTAATCCCGCCTGCCAGCATGTAGCAATTGGCGCTGCGGTGGGTGACGACGCTGCGCCATGCCTTCGCCAGCGCCTTCGGCTCAATCGGAATCGCATTGGCGGGATCAAGCGTTTCCGGCAGGCGCAGCAGCACCCAAGTAAAAACCACAACGCCCATGATCGCGAACAAATCAAAAATTGAGCGCCATCCGGCAAATAATAATACGACAGAGCCCACGAGCGGTGCGACAATCGGCACGGCCATAAAGACCAGAAAGATGGTAGACATCCGCCGCGCCATTGCGTCCCCCTCAAATTGGTCGCGTATGATCGACGTCACCAATACGCCCAGCGCAGCGCCGCACAGCCCCTTGGCGATGCGCATGGCGATCAGCATTTCAAAGCTCGTCGCAAAGCTGCAAGCAAGCGCGCAGATGACATAGCCTGCAATGCCGCCAAGCAATATCGGCCGCCGGCCAAAGCGATCGGAAAGCGGACCATGCAGCAAGGAGCCTGCACCCATGCCAAATAGATAGGCTGAGATCACCAGTTGGATCTGGTTCGGGTCGGAGAGGCCTAGCCCCGCGGTCATGCGCGGAAAAGCAGGCAGCATGCCATCAATGGCAAGCGCGTTCAGCGCCATGATTGCGGCCATCATTACCGTTAGTTCGGTATCGCCAAGAGCTTTCTGGTGGGGCAGGGGAGAGTGCATTCAGCCCTTATGCGGACGCCTTGCCTGCTTGACCAGCAGCTTTTCTGTCGCAGCGCAGCATAGGCGGTGTTAGTGAGGCACGCCGTTATGGAAGAAGAGCGTCCCCTTCGCAAAATCATCCATGTCGATATGGATGCCTTTTATGCGAGCGTGGAGCAGCGCGATTTTCCCGAACTGCGCGGCAAGCCCGTGGCTGTTGGCGGGTCTTCAAAACGTGGCGTGGTGGCTGCTGCCAGCTATGAAGCCCGCGCTTTTGGTGTGCGCTCTGCCATGCCGTCAATCACGGCGCAGCGAAAATGCCCGGACCTGATATTCGTCAAGCCACGCTTTGAAGTATATCGTGAGGTTTCACGGCAGATACGGGCGATCTTTGCTCGACACACTGACTTGATTGAACCACTTTCACTCGATGAAGCTTATCTGGACGTCACTACCGACAAACAGGGCATAGGCTCCGCCGTAAGGATCGCAAAACAGATCAGGGCAGACATCAAGAGCGAAACCGGGCTTACTGCCAGCGCCGGGGTGAGCTACAATAAGTTCATCGCAAAGCTCGCCAGCGATCAGAACAAGCCGGATGGGTTATGCGTCATTCTCCCCGACCATGGTGCGGCGTTTGTCGCTGCGTTACCGGTCCGCCGCTTTCACGGCGTCGGTCCACGCACGGCGGAGAAAATGGCAAAGCTGGGCATTGAGACAGGTGCCGATCTGGCAGCACGCAGCGAGGCATGGTTGGCACAATATTTTGGCAGTTTTGCCCATTATCTCTTCAAGGCCGCGCGCGGTATTGATGACCGACAGGTCAATCCATCGCGAGAGCGCAAATCGCTTGGGGGCGAACTGACCTATTTTGATGACAAGCAAAGCGACGAAGAGCTGCGCGATGCGCTGAATGAAATCATCGCAATTGTTTGGGAACGGATCGAGCGTTCCGGGACGCGTGGGAAGACGCTTGTACTCAAAGCGCGCTATTCAGACTTTCAGACCATCACCCGCTCGCGCACACCCGGCCACATCATTGCTGAAAAAGCCGAGTTTGCGGAAATTGGTCATCAGCTGCTGGGCCTGATATTACCGGCAAAGCTTGGAATTCGCCTGTTGGGGCTCACCCTTTCCGGCATTGTTGACGATAATGGTGAAATGCCACCTGACGCTGCCAAAGGGCGTTCCGTCGCACAGCAGACGGAGCTGCCATTTTGACATTATTGAAAATTGAAGCATTTCTTCATATATCATGAAACTGTTATGCTGTCATAGAACAGGGAGGCTTTCATGGCTCGTCCGCAGACCGATATAGAAGCTGGCCGGGAGTTGTTGCTGGAACAGGTTGAAGATCTGGTTCGGAAACGTGGTTCTGCAGACATTGCAATGAATGAGTTGGCCGCAGCTGCCGGCATGTCTCCTTCCAACCTTTACCGCTTCTTTGAAAGCAAAGAGGCTCTGTTGGAGGCAGTGGCCGAAAAATGGTTCGCCGAAAAAGTGTCGATCATGGAAACAGTCACTGCTTCGGACCTACCCGTGCGCGACAAACTGCTGGCATTTTTCGCCCGGAGGTTCGCGGTTTTGCAGGAACGTTATGAACGTGAGCCGGAGCTGTTCAAAAGCTATTGCGAACTGGGCGAGCAATATTTTGAGGTGATCCGCGGCTATGTCGATCTTGGCGACCATTATCTTGCGGTCATTGTCGCAGAAGCGATGGAAGCCGGATATTTCGGCGAACTTTCCATCGATGAAGCCGTCTCGTTGATCAACCAGATGGTTAATCCTTACTGCATGCCAGAGGCGCTGACGCATATTGGCCATAAATTGTCAGAGGAAAAGCTTGGCCTGATTATTGATACTATCTTTATAGGGTTGGGGCAGCAATTTGAGGCGCGGCCCGGAACCGCACATATCAAGATTGTTTCCTGAACCCTCTTGCCTCTACCGCTTTCCTCTGCCAAAGGCGCGCTCCTGAAATGGCCTTCCCCGGCATCTGGGGGCGATTAGCTCAGCGGTAGAGCACACCCTTCACACGGGTGGGGTCACAAGTTCAATCCTTGTATCGCCCACCATTTCAGCCCTCCTGATATGCGTTTTTCGGTTCGCTTCTTTCCTCGCTTTCGCTAGCATCGGTGACACGCGAACAGGGAGAGACGCAGATGAAAATCCATATGATGCTTGGTCTTGGTGCCGCACTATTGGCAGCACCGATAATGGCGCAGGAAAAGGTCGTGGTTGTTCAGGCTGGACAATTGCTCGACAGGCCAGGCAGTGCGCCCAAAGGACCATCAACGCTCATCATTCGCAACGGCCGCATCGCAGAGATTTTGCCAGGGATCAGCAATGGCCCGGAAGGCGCGAAGCTGATCGATCTGCGCGACAAATTTGTCCTGCCTGGTCTGATTGACAGCCATGTCCATCTCGATTCCGATGCAGGCGGCAATGCAGCTCTGCTGGAAAGCATCACCAGCAGCGACGCGCAAACCGCCTATCGTGCTGCGGCCAATGCCAAGAAGACGCTGATGGCGGGCTTTACCACCGTGCGTAATTTGGGCGACGGAACGGGCGCGACGCTGGCGCTGCGTGATGTGATTGCAGCAGGCGAGTTGCCAGGGCCGCGCATTATCGATGCAGGCCGTTCCATATCGACCACCAGCGGGCATATGGATGCAAAAAACGGTCTGAGCGAAGATCTGCATGGCAGCATAAGCGACGATAATGTGTGTGACGGCGTGGAAAGCTGCCGCCAGGCTGTGCGTCTGCAAATCCGGCGCGGGGTTGATGTAATCAAGATTGCAACCACAGGCGGTGTGAACAGCCGCATCGGTGCGGGGCTGGGGCGGCAGATTTTTGATGATGAGGTAAAGGCGCTGATCGACACTGCCCATCTTTACAAAAAGAAGGTCGCTGTTCATGCACATGGCAATGATGGTGTCGATGCAGCGCTGGCGGCAGGTGCGGACTCTATCGAACATGGCACGATGCTTGATGATGCCAGCATAAAACTCTTCAAGCAGGCAGGAGCCTATTATGTGCCGACCTTATCCACTGTGAACGGCTATATTGAGCGGTTGGCAGCCAATCCCAACGCTTATCCGCCGGATGTTCTTGCCAAGGTCAAATGGCGGATTGAGGTTACTGGGAAAAGCCTGGAGAAGGCCTATCCAGCCGGTGTGAAAATCGCCTTTGGCACTGATGCTGGCGTGTCCAAACATGGACGCAATGCTGATGAGTTTGAGCTGATGGTAAAGCATGGCATGCCTGCCGCAGCCGCTATTGAAGCAGCAACAGTGAATGCCGCGAAGCTGTTGGGCGTTGATGCCGAGGTTGGCTCGCTTGAGCCTGGCAAGGCTGCCGATATTATTGCCGTATCTGGCGATCCGACGCGGGATGTGACGGTGCTGAAGACGGTAAACTTTGTGATGAAGGACGGCGTGGTGCATAAGGACCAGCGTTGATTTGGTTGGGCTGGACAATCCCTTTCTTGATGATGGTACGGATAGCGCCGGTGCATTGGCCGATGTGACCCGCATTGCCGCCATATTGCAGGATGCAGCGCGGGAGAGACGCGCTGTCAGCTATTCCGAAATGCTGATGACCTTGGGTTTCCGCTTTTCCCGCCCGAAAATGCGGACGTTGTGCAAGACGCTGGATGCCGTGGATCGAGAGGCAGTGGCACGGGGTGAGCCGCCGCTTGCTCCCTTGGTGGTAAGGGAAAGCGACCGGCTGCCGGGGCAGGGCTGGTGGGTCGGCCGAACCGATTATCAAGGGGCATGGGAGGGGGCGGAGGCGCGTGCCTATTTGGCGTTACAACAGCAGGCGGCATTCGACCATTGGCAGGGCCGTTAGGCATGGGCGACGAAAATACCATCGAGGCATTTCAGCACAGGCTTTCGCAGGCGGTGGACCGCATTTTGGGCGGTCGTGCGCAAATCGACAGTCTGCTGCGCCTCTCGGGTGGTGCCAATATGGAAAGCTGGTCGTTCGACCGGGCAGGGCAGGGCTATGTGCTGCGTCGTGCACCCTCGGCGGCATTCATGGAGGCACGTGGCTTTGGCCATGATGTCGAAGCAACGCTGGTTCGGGCAGCTTTTGCCGCTGGTGTGCGTGCGCCAGAGGTTGTCGGTGAGCTGATTGAGGCCGACGGGCTTGGTTCGGGCTATGTCATGAAGCGGGTGGAGGCAGAGGTTAGTCCGGCGAAGATACTCGCGGCACCCCCACCATCTCTGATCCGCGATATTGCCCGCGAACTGGCTCGTATCCACGCAATCAAACCGACCGAGGCGATTGCCATCCCCTATATGGACACAGCGGCAGCGCTGGCTGAGTTAAAGGCGCGCTTTGCCACTTATGGCGGTGACCGCCCGATCATCGCACTCGCCATTCGCTGGTGCGAGGATCATCTGCCGCAGCCGGTGGAAGGAAGGCTGGTGCATGGCGATTTTCGCATGGGCAATTTGATGGTCGATGCGGATGGATTGGCCGCTGTGCTCGATTGGGAGCTTGCCCATTGGGGTGACCCGCATGAGGATCTGGCCTATGGCTGCATGGCGGTCTGGCGCTTTGGGCGGATCGATAAGCCAGCCTTTGGTGTGGCCGATTTGGAAAGCTATTTTACCGCCTATGAAGCAGTAGGCGGCCATTCGGTTGACTGGGCGCGCTTTCGTTTCTGGCTGGTCTACCGCACTTTATGGTGGGCGCTTGGTTGCCTTCAAATGGCAGAAATCTGGCGTAGCGGTATCGACCGCAGCCTTGAACGGCCTGTGATTGGAAGGCGAACTAGTGAAAATGAGCTTGATTTATTGATGCTGTTGGAGGCGGATGCACCGGCGGCTGAGCGCAGGGCGATTGCACTTGTTGAAGCCAAACCGGTCAGGCGTGCGGGAGAACCATCACCCGTGGAAATGCTTGAGGCTCTGCGCGAATGGATAGAACGCGATGTCAAAGCCAAAGCCGAAGGCCGCGACAGGTTCATGGCGGCTGTGGCGATGAACGCCATTGGCATGCTGATCCGTGAGCAGGAAAATCCGGTTAAGCCACATGACAAAGCACTATCGGAAAGCATCCTTGCCGGACAGACTTCGTTGGCAACACCGGGTCTGTTGACGCGGCTGCGCAAATCGGCGTTGATGAAGCTTGCCAATGATAGCCCCAAATATGCCTCGCTTGCGGAAGCACGGCAGCTGTGGCTAAATCCAGAGGCCGACGGCGTGGATCACAAGGCCGGCTAGTCCGCCCACCAATGTGCCATTGATGCGGATAAATTGAAGATCGCTACCCACGGCATTTTCGACGCGGTCTGTGATCGTATTGGCGTCCCAGCCGCCGATTGTGTCCGACACCAGACTGACGATATTGTCGCCATAGCTTTCGGTTGTGCCAACAATGGCGCGGCGGGCAAAGCGGTTGATCTGGCGTTTTAAGGCTTCATCCTCCTGCAATGTGGTGCCGAGCTTGGTCAGCGCTTCGCCAAAACTGCCTGCAAGCGCCGCATCGGGGTTGCGCGCAGCCTTTAGCAACGCGTTGCGTCCCTGATCCCATAGCCCCTCAATCCAGCGGTTCATGGCTGGATTCTCAAGCAATTCAGCCTTCCAGTTTGCGACTTTTGCCTGCAGTTTCTTGTCGGATTTCAGATCGCGGACCAGCTTCTCCAGTCCTTCCTCACCCTTGGCGCGCAAGGGATGGTCCGGGTCAGCCGCCATATCGGCGAGCATTTTTTCCAATCCGGAGACAATGGCATTGGCGAGCCGATCATCGAGCCCAGTCCAGCGCATAATTGTGCCGGCGCGTTCCTCCACCATTTGGCGGATCATGGGCTCATTCGCTTCCAATGTCTTGGAGGCCCAGCTTATCATTGAGTCCATCAGGGGCAGATGCCGCCGTTCCTTTATCATCGCGCCAAGCAACTGGCCTAGCAGGGGCGCGACGTCGAGTTTATCGAGCTGGGTGCGCACAGCGCCTTTGGCAATGCCCCCCAGGCGTTCATCATCGAGCGACGAGATAATGTCCCCCATCAGCCGCGATGCGCCCATGCGCATTCGCCCTTCACCACCTGAAGGTTGCGCAAGAAAGCGACCCATGGCGCTCGCCACATCCATCGTCCGCACTTTGCGTGCGACAATGCCCGTGCGCAGGAAATTGGTGCGCAGGAAACTGGCCAGCGTCCGGCCAAGCCGTTCCTTGTTCGTGGGGATGATTGCCGTGTGCGGTATTTTTATGCCCAGCGGGTGGCGGAACAGCGCCGTTACCGCAAACCAGTCTGCTAGGCCGCCCACCATGCCTGCTTCGGCAAAAGCAACAAGAAAGCCCCAATGATGATGGACGTTGCGTTCCAGATGAATGCCCGCCACAAACAAGAAAGCCATCAGGATCAAAAGCGCCGTCGCAATTCGCCGCATTTTGCGCAGCTCATCGTCACGCCAAATATAGCGTTCGCGTTCGGCTTGCCCCAGTTGGTCGACGGACTTCACGAAACCACCATTAGCATGAAAGCAGACGAAAAAGGACTGCTATTCAGCAGGCTGCAAACCTCCGGTTGCTGCGGCCGGGGGGCGGCGATCCGGGTCATCATGGTCATGCCTGTCATCACCTGGCTTAAAGGTGAGCAAACGCTGTCTTAGCCACGGGCCCAGACGATGCTCCAATCCCGATGCCAGGCTGAATCCTGCCGGGACGATCAGCAACGTCAGCAGCGTCGACACAATCAGGCCGCCAATCACCACTGTGCCCATGGGCGCACGCCATGCACCATCACCCGATAACGCAAGCGCCGTCGGGATCATACCTGCGGTCATCGCAACGGTCGTCATCACAATGGGCTGCGCACGTTTATGCCCTGCTTCCATAATCGCCTGAAATTTCGGTACGCCCCGCTCCATTTCCTCAATGGCAAAATCAATCAGCAGGATCGAGTTTTTGGCTACGATACCGAACAGCATCAGCACGCCGATAAAGACTGGCATTGAAATAGGTTGACCCACAAGGCCAAGTGCCATCAGGCCACCGAGCGGGGCGAGCAGAAGCGATCCCATATTCACCAGCGGCGACATGAAGCGCCGGTAAAGCAGCACGAGTACGGCAAAGACCAGCAATGTGCCTGATACAAGCGCGATGCTGAAATCGCGTTGCATTTCCTGCTCCCATTCCTGGCTGCCAAAGGGCGCACGAGATACGCCGGTAGGCAGGTTTTTCATCACTGGCAGATTGTTGATCTTCTTATCGGCGTCAGACGAGACGATTCCGGGGGCGAAATCCGCACCGACAAAAATCCGGAAATTCTGGTTGCGCCGCTGGATTGTGGTTGGGCCAGCACCAAAGCTGATATCGGCAACTCGCGACAACGGCACTGAGCCGCCGCTGGCGGTCGGCACCGGAAGGTTCCGGATATTTTCGATGTTCTGCCGCGACTCTTTTGCCAACATGACCCGGATTGGAATTTGTCGATCGGAAAGTGAGAATTTCGCGCTATTCTGGTCAATATCGCCCAGCGTCGCGATCCGGATGGTTTGGCTTAGCGATGCTGTTGTGACCCCCAACTGCGCTGCAAGGTCAAGCCGCGGCGTGACAATCAATTCGGGCCGCTGCAAATCCGCCGCGATGCGAGGGGCGCGCAATTCTTTTAGCGTTTTCATCTCATCGACCAGCTTTTGCGCGGTCTGATCGAGCAGCTTTGGATCAGAACCGGAAAGCATCACAGAAACGTCACGTCCAGATCCGCCGCCGCCGGGGCCATTGGCTTGAAAGGAAACGCGCGCATCCGCAATCTTTGACAGCACCGGCGTCAGCGCTTCTTCAAATTGCTGGCTGGTGCGGTCACGATCCTCATGCAGCGTGATGAAGATATTGGCATTGCCTTCACGCACGCTTTGCAAAGCGGTGCGAACCTCGGGCTGCTTGTTGATGATGGCAGCGACTTCATCCGTCACATTTTTGGTTTGTTCCAGCGTGGTGCCCGGAACCATTTCAATCCGGATGCGACTGAAATCCATGTTGCCGTCGGGGAAGAATTGCTTGGGCAACACGATGAACAGCAAAACCGTCAGCGCCAGCGATAGAACACCGATGCCCATCATCCAGCGCCGATGGCCAAGCGACCAGCGGAGGATCTTCATATAACGGTCCATCATCGGGCCTTCGCCATGTTCGGCAATGCCACCCGATTTCAGGAAATAGGCTGCGATCATCGGCGTAATCATGCGGGCAACGGCAAGGCTCATCAGCACCGATGCCACTACCGTCAGACCAAAATTCTTGAAGAACTGGCCCGCAACACCGGGCATAAGGCCAACCGGCAGAAACACGGCAACGATGGAGAAAGTCGTGGCGACGACCGCAAGGCCGATTTCGTCGGCGGCATCAATCGATGCCTGATATGCGGACTTGCCCATTCGCATGTGCCGCACGATGTTTTCAATTTCCACAATCGCGTCGTCGACCAGTACGCCAGCTACCAGACCCAGTGCCAGCAACGACATGGTGTTGAGGGTAAAGCCCAGCAGATCAAGAAACCAGAAGGTGGGGATGGCGGATAAGGGGATGGCAATGGCGGAAATAATTGTCGCCCGCCAGTCGCGCAGGAACAGGAATACGACAACGATCGCCAGCAGCGCGCCTTCAATCATCGCCGCCATAGAGCTTTTATATTGCGCCTTGGTATAGGCCACGCTGTTGAACAGTGCAGTGAATTTGACGCCGGGATTTTCGGCTTCGATCTTTTTGATTTCGGCCATCGCATTGTCATAAACGGTAACGTCAGACGCGCCCTTGGCCCGTGACATGCCGAATGTGACAACTTGCCGCCCGCTTTCAAATGCCATTGACCGCTGCTCGCTATAGCCATCCGTCACTTCGGCGACGTCAGACAATTTGACGGCCCGACCGCCTCCAAGGCTTATCTGGCGCTGGCCCAGTTCATAGGCATCCGCCGCATTGCCGATGATACGCACGGACTGGCGCGATCCGGCAATCTCCGACTGGCCACCAGCGGCGTTGATATTTTGCTGCCGCAATACGCCGTTTATCTGGCTGGCCGTCACGCCAAGCGACTGCATCTTGGCAGGGTCAAGGATCACCCGGATTTCACGATTGACCCCGCCATTGCGGCTGACAGAAGCCATGCCTTCAATCGACAGCAGCCGACGGGACACGGTATCATCGACGAACCAGCTCAGCTGCTCCAATGTCATGTCCGACGCCTCTACCGCGAAATAGGCGATAGGATCGCTGGACGTCGCGACCTTGAAAACCTGCGGCTCCAATATGCCGTCAGGCAGATCAGCGCGGATCTGGTCAACAGCGTTTTTCACCTCATTCACCGCGGCATTGATGTCATCGCCAATTTCAAATTCGGCGCTGATTTCGGTGCCACCTTCGCGAGCGGATGCATCGATATTGCGCACGCCCTGCACGCTGCGGATCGCGGATTCCACCTTTTGCGTGATTTGTGTCGTTATCTCCGTCGGTGATGCGCCCGGTTGCGAGATGGACACGACAACAACCGGAAATTCGATGTCCGGGTCATTTTGGACATCCATATTCCGGAAGGACATTATCCCCGCCAGCGTCAAAGCAAGGAAAAGGACAATCGGAACCACCGGGTTGCGGATCGACCATGCAGAGATATTGCGAAAATTCATCGCGGCGCGATCCTATTTTGAGGTTTTGACCAATTTGGGTGTCACTGTCTCACCGGGGTTCAGGAACCCGCCTGCGTACAGGACAACGCGTTCGCTGCCATCCAGCCCCTCAGTGATTGCTATTCCCGATGGCGTTACAATGCCTTGTTTAACGTTGCGGCGGACGACCTTATTGTCCTTGCCAACAAGATACACATAGCTGCCTTCGCGGTCGGTCTGGACTGCTGACTCAGGCAGGACAGGCGCTGATACGGCACCAGCCTTTATTTCGACGCTGGCAAAGCCACCCGGTTTCAATGCCCGGTCAAATGGGAGGGCAATTCGCGCCATTCCCTGTCGGCTCTGCGGATCGATCATAGGTGCAATCTGCCAAATTTGTCCGGTAAATTGCTGGTCAGTGCCAACAGGTGTGACAGTGGCAGGAACACCCACGGAAACGGAGGCCAAGTCAGCTTCACCCAATTGGGCCTGAAGTTCAAGCTGACCGCCCTGCGCCATGCGGAACAATATGCCGCTTCCGGCGCTGACCGTCTGGCCGGGTTCGACATTGCGTTCCAAGATGTAACCGCCAACAGGCGCACGAATGTCCAGCCGGGCAGTGCGGGCGCGCAATTCGCTAAGCTGTGCTTCTGCAACGCGCAGCCGCGCACGAGCACTGTCGCGCGTCGCGGTTTTGCGATCCACATCGGCCTTGGAAATAAAACCACGGTCAACCAGCTTTAGCGCCCGATCAAGTTCATTTTGCGCGAGTTGCAGATCTGCGCGGGCAACGCCAATTTGCGCTTCGGCGCCACCAATTTGCTGTACCTGAACAGAGCGCTCGATACTGACCAGAACCTGCCCTTGCTCGACCCATTGGCCTGCATCGACAAAGACCCGTGATACCTGCCCACCTTCGCCCACGACACCAACCGGAATTTCGCGGCGCGCCGCCAAAGTTCCGGTTGCGTTGATTGCTCGTACGACAGTCTCGCTGCCGGGGGCAATCACTGTAACGGTCTGCGCCTGTGACTGCTTATCAGCCCCGGGGGCGCCTGCACCACTTGATGCGGACATGAAATAATAGGCAGCACCTGCGATCAAAAGCGCCGCCACTACAGCAAAAATTACCCAGCGCCTTTTGCGTTGCCGTTCGGCTGCATCGGGGTCCAGCAGGTCCTGTGCCGGGGTCAGGGTTGTTTCGTAATTCATCTTTTGATCCTGAAGCGCAATTATGGGTGCCAGCGGCGCGCAAATGCCAAGTTTACATGCCAGTGTGTTATATCAATAAATCACCTGATGCAAGCGAAGCACCAGATTGTCGGCGATCTGCTCCAATTATTAGGACAAAGCCGCCACAGAATCACGGCAAAAAGACAGATTGCGACAGGTTTCGACAAACGACTTCAGTGCGGTAAACGAAAAAGGCCGCGCTTTAACGGCGCGGCCTTTGCTTTCGCGTGATCGCTGGCTTAGGCTGACGGTGTGCCTTTGCCTTTGTTTATCATGCGGTAAATGGCCAGCAAAATGATTGATCCAATCACGGCTGCGATAAAATCAGGACCTTCGCCCGCGCCGTACCAGCCGGTGAGCTTGCCCAAAAAGCCCATCAGCACAGCACCGGCAATTCCCAAGATGATGGTCATGATGATGCCGCCGCCATCCTTTCCTGGCATCAGGAATTTGCCAACTGCACCAGCAATGCCGCCAATGACGATCCACATGACCCAACCATTTTCTGCAAAGAAATCCATGATTTACTCCTCCTGTTGGTGAACTGATTTTTCAGTACCATCGGCCAAATCATAATCCTTTCGGCGGTGAAGGCAAATCGGCAATTGCTGCATTGGAAAAAGTTTACAGACCAGAACAGAGAAAGCCCGGCTTTTGGCCGGGCTTTCTGGGGTCAATTAATCCAACGGTCAGAGCGTCAATATTTCTGCTGACGCTCGTAAAGGTCGCGATAATGCTGGATCCGCGTCACGCGCAGTCCGGGCATGCCCGACCGATCAATGGCGCGCTGCCATGAGGCGAACTCCTCCAGCGTTAGCCCATAGCGTTCGCACACTTCGCTCACCGTCAGCAGCCCGCCATTCACGGCAGCAACCACCTCGGCCTTGCGGCGAACCACCCAGCGCGTCGTTTCCGGCGGCGGGAGGCTATCTAGCGTAAGCGATTCGCCCAAGGGGCCAATGACCTGTGCCGGACGGATTTTCTGATTTTCTAGCATAACTACCTCAAAACTCCGTGCCCCGCTCAGCTACCTGCAATTCAGGCTGAACGGGGTCTATCTGAACGTCTTTGCCATAGCGTGAATCGGCAAGGTTAACGGTTGATTCAGCGTGGACCGTTTCGTGCGAACCCCCATTGCCAGCGGTCGGCAGGAACGGGCCGCGGGCATGTCTCGGCGCATTTGCCCCATGGCGGGCGAAAAAGTCGATCCGGCTATCCACGCCATTTTTTTCGTACAGCAAAGCGCGAACCGTACGGCTCGACGCCTGACGCGACATAACCGATGCAACAAGAGTGGAATAATCCACTTCTGCTGATCCGGCCCGTGCACTGCTACGCTGATGGCGAAAGTTCATGTCCATCCCGCTGCTCTAGCTTGGCGCAGATAACGTCTGGTAAAAGCCGTGTTCAGAGGGCATTAGGCCGGGTTAACGCGGGTTATTATTTGCCCGCTGATCCTGTTCCATTTTGAGAAGGCGCTACACAAAAGCACCGTTTTTTGGTTGCTTGGGTGACAAAAAGGCAATGACGGAAAATAATTTTTCGCCGGAAATTTTTCAGCTCGGCAACGATCTGAGTGGAAAAAGAATCGTTGTTGCCATGTCTGGCGGCGTTGATTCTTCTGTTGTGGCTGCACTGGCAGCACGGTCTGGCGCGGAAACAATTGGCGTTACCCTGCAGCTATATGACCATGGCAGCGCGGTAAAGCGTGCAGGTTCTTGCTGTGCCGGCCAGGATATCCGCGATGCCCGCGCAGTCGCCGACCGGCTGGGAATCGCCCATTATGTTTTTGATCATGAAAGCCAGTTTCGCAATTCGGTGATCGATCATTTTGCCGATGAATATATGCGAGGGCGCACGCCAATACCCTGTGTGCGGTGCAATATGGGTGTGAAGTTCACTGATCTTTTCAGGCTGGCCCGGGAACTGGGTGCGGATTGTCTGGCGACGGGACATTATGTCCGCAGGGTGGACGGCTCTGATGGTGCGGAATTGCACCGTGCCCTCGATCCGGCGCGTGACCAGAGTTATTTCCTGTTTGCCACGACCAGGGATCAGCTTAACTATCTCCGCTTTCCCTTGGGCGGGATGCCCAAGGCACAGGTTCGGGCAATTGCGCAGGACATGGGGCTGATTGTTGCCAACAAACCGGATAGCCAAGATATCTGTTTTGTGCCCGAAGGGGATTATGCGAGCGTCGTGCGCAAGGTAAGGCCCGAGGCTGAAACCGATGGCCCTATTGTTGACCTGCAGGGCAGAGAGTTGGGACGGCACCGGGGACTTATTCATTATACCGTCGGACAGCGCCGCGGGCTGGAAATTGGCGGGCTGGCCGAGCCACTATATGTGGTCAGGCTGGAACCCGAGGCGCAGCGCGTTGTTGTTGGTCCCAAGCGTGCGCTGGCGGTGACGTCAGCGCGATTGGTTGAGCCTAACTGGCTATGCGATGTGAATGGCAGAGAGGTAATGGCCAAAGTTCGTTCCCTTGCCAAACCCGTTCCCGCACATATCGATGGGGAATGGCTGAATTTTGCCGCTGATGAATTTGGCGTCGCACCGGGGCAGGCAGCGGTGCTGTACGATGGCGACCGGGTTTTGGGCGGCGGGTGGATTGAAGAAACAATCGGGGTGCTGGATAAAGCCGCTGCCTAGGGTCCTGCCCCTAATCCAGTGCCTCAATCTCTTTGTCGTTCAACTGCTGACAGCCAAATTCGCCGCGTCGTTCTGCGACTGCGTGCGCAAGCGCAGGGACGGATGCCGTCACCCGCTTTTTCGCCGGATCGTCTTTAAGGGATACAAGGCCCATGCCGGGCTCAAAATCACTGTAACATTGGTCGAGCGAACGCCCCTCGATATAGCGGCAAGAGCAGGCGATATGGGCCGCATAGGAAGCCCCAATGTTTGCCTGCCCCCGGATGTCGGCAAAGTTGTAGGTGAGCCAGATCAGGAGAAGTGCCAAAAGCGCGCCAAGGCCATAGCGGATTTTCTTTGCAAGGCTAAGCGCTCGTTCGGGTGCGTGGCCTCTGGCCTTGGGCGAAGTTGCGGTTGCCATAGAATATCCTTTTGGTGCATCGGCTGCAGACGATGCCTAGATTTGATATGCGCCTTTTCGCAACCCTGTTTTCAACAATCGGACTGTCGGCCTGCGGTTCCGGTGCGGTGCCGACCCCTTCTGAAAAGCAGATTGTGCAGACCTATGCCAATGATTCGGCTGTTTCAAAGCAGGCCCTAAAGGATGCTGTAGCACCTTTTTTTGATGACCCTGCGCTTGCCGAGACACGTGCGCTGGTCGTCATGCACGGCGGGATTGTGGTCGCCGAACGCTACGCGCCAGGCTATGGACCAGACAGCAGGCTGATCAGCTGGTCGATGGCAAAAACTGTAACCGCGACACTTTTGGGGTTCATGATTGCCGACGGTTTGTTGGTCCTCGATGATCCAGCACCTGTGCCGGAATGGTCAAATCCCGGGGATCCCCGGCGAAAAATTACCCTGCGTCAGCTGGTCCACATGTCCTCAGGTATCGACCACACCGAAGTTCCGGAGGAGGGGGTCGCTATCTACCAGGCCGATACGCCGCGCATGCTGTTTATGGATGGGCGGGAAAATATAGCCCGTTATGCCGAAAGCCGCACGCTGGAAGCCAATCCTGGCGAGCATTTTGAATATAGCACTGCTACCAGTCACATATTGGTCGACATCATGACCCGTGCGCTGACCGATAGTCGCGATCCGTTGGTCCGCCGCGATGCTATGCTGGATTATGCGCGTGGGCGGTTGTTCGAACCACTGGGAATGACCAGCGTTGTGCCCGAATTTGACCGCAGCGGCACCATGCTGGGCGGCAGTATGATTCATGCGACAGCGCGCGATTGGGCCAAATTTGGCGAATTTTTGCGCAACAACGGCTCGGTCCGATCGGCGCAGCTGCTGCCAAATAGCTGGACTCGATTCATGAAAACACCCAGCAGCCTTGATGCGGCTTATGGCGGACATTTGTGGCTGAATCGCACAAGGCCAAAGGGCAGGGATCAGGTGCTGTTTCCAGGGCGGGCGCCGGACGATGTCTTTGCCGCGCTGGGGCATTTGGGACAATTCATTGTCGTATCACCGCAACATAAATTGGTAATTGTGCGGCTTGGCAAGACCCAGGATGATCAGCTTGATCCGATCAATGATCAGCTTGCAAAGCTGATCGCACAATTTCCCAGGCGTTAGGCCTTAGCGACAGGGGCATCATCGCCCAGATCTTCATACCAGGCTTCAACCGGCCCCTTTAGCGTAAGCTGCATCGGGCGGCCGTTGCGGTCAAGGCTGCGGCCGGCCTGCACCTTTATCCAGCCTTCCGAGATGCAATATTCCTCCACCGTCGTGCGCTTTTCGCCTTTGAAGCGAATGCCAATGCCGCGCGACAGCTTGTCGGCATCATAATGGTCGCTGAACGGATGGATCGAAAGACGATCGGGGGGCAAGTCAGGCATATCAGTCATGTCGCGGCCTTTGCCGAAAAGCCGCCGCCAAGGCAATGCAAAAGCGGCGGAGAATAACCCCGCCGCCTCAATAATGCTTCAGACCAAGTCAGTTGACGGTCAACAGCCGCTTTTCGCTGGCAATCCGCATCATCGCCTTTTGCAGCTTTTCAAAGGCGCGAACTTCGATCTGCCGCACGCGTTCCCGGCTGACATTGTAAAACTGGCTCAGCTCCTCCAGCGTCTTGGGCTCGTCGATCAGGCGACGTTCGGTCAGGATATGCTTTTCGCGATCATTCAGACCATCCATCGCTTCGGCCAGCATGGCGTGACGAACATCGGCCTCCTGAGCTTCGGCAAAGCGTTCGTCCTGCAATGGCTCGTCATCGATCAGCCAATCCTGCCATTGACCTTCGCCATCCTCGCGCATCGACACGTTGAGCGAAGTGTCTCCGCCCATGGCCATGCGGCGGTTCATTTCCACTACTTCCGCTTCTGTCACACCCAGGTCAGTAGAAATCTTCTTGAGATTTTCTGGGCTTAGATCGCCATCCTCGAAAGCCTGTAAGTTGCTCTTCATCCGACGAAGGTTGAAGAACAGCTTTTTCTGCGCGGCGGTCGTACCGATTTTCACCAGGCTCCAGCTGCGCAGGATAAATTCCTGCATCGATGCCTTGATCCACCACATCGCGTAAGTCGCAAGGCGAAAGCCGCGGTCAGGATCGAATTTTTTCACACCCTGCATAAGGCCAACATTGCCTTCGCTGATCAGTTCGCTGACCGGCAGGCCGTAGCCGCGATAGCCCATGGCGATTTTTGAAACAAGGCGCAGGTGCGAAGACACCAGCTGCGCCGCAGCTGCCGGGTCCTCATGCTGCTGATAGCGTTTCGCGAGCATATATTCCTGCTCGGGCGAAAGGATAGGAAATTTGCGGATTTCCGCCAGATAACGGTTGAGGCTGGCATCCCCCCCAAGGGCAGGGATTGTTGCCGGAACTTTTGTCTCAGACATTTTCTTCCTCTTTTCTTGTTCTCCGCCGGGCCTCATCAAGCACCCTTTGGCAGAACGGTTGCAGCGAAAACCTATGGACGTATCGACCTTAGCAAATCCTGAATATCTTCAGGGAGTGCGCTGTCGAAAGCCAGCTTTTCACCGGTAATTGGGTGGATAAACCCCAATGACGCGGCATGCAAGGCTTGCCGCGTGAAATAGGACTGATTTGGTCCAAATAAAAATGCCTTTTGTCGATTATTATAAGTGGCATCACCGATCAGCGGATGGCCGATATGGGCCATATGGACGCGAACCTGGTGTGTTCTGCCGGTTTCCAGCCGACATTCGACCAGCGCAGCTTTTTTCAGGGGCTCAATCATACGAAAGTGGGTTACGGCATGTTTGCCCTTACCGTCTGGCAGCACGGCATTTTTCTGCCGATTCGTCGGGTGCCGGCCGATTTGCGTGCGGATGGTGCCTGCTGGCGGCGCGGGCTGCCCTGCGACAACGGCAAGGTAGCGCCGTTCAATGTCATGCGCGGCAAACAGATTTGCCAGCCCCTCATGTGCCTTGTCGGTCTTGGCGACTACCAAAAGCCCAGAGGTATCTCGATCGATCCGGTGCACAATTCCCGGCCTTTGAACACCGCCGATACCTGAAAGCCTTCCTTGGCAATGGTGGAGCAGCGCGTTGACGAGTGTGCCATCGGCGTGGCCGGCGGAGGGATGCACAACCAGCCCTGCGGGCTTATCGACGATGATTAAATAGTCATCTTCAAAGATTATATCTAAATCAATATCTTGTGCTTCAGCCTTGTCGGCTATTGGCGCGGGGACGGACAGACTGAAATTGCCCCCGACAAATTTGGTGGATGCAGCGTCGGTGATTGTTACTCCGTCAATTTGCAGCGCATGATCGGCAATCAACGCCTGAATCCGGGCCCGCGAAAGATCAGGCAGGGCAGCGGCCAGCGCACGGTCCAGCCGTCCTTCACCCAATATTCCGTTATGGTGCGTTGCTTCCCCTGCCATTGGGTGAATGTGGGATGTGCTCCTTGGTATATCAAGCAAGCCAGGGCAAATCATGATCAATTAACTTGTGCGCCGCCCGGTGAAACTAGCCTGTACGCCATCGCATTGTTCCGACGGCTTCATGGTCGCTTTCAAACGCGCAGAAAATTGCCATTTCCGTTTGTGCTGGGATCAGCACAAACCGCGATACAGGGACTTGAAACATTGTGTCGGGGCGTCCATTGCCCCGGGATGAAGAGTTCGATTAGGAAGTATTGCTAAATATGGCCGATAAAGACGTTGATTTGGCTGCCTTGCTCTGTTCGCGCCTGTGTCATG
>CAYVQO010000010.1:0-35440 GCA_964452835.1 uncultured Sphingorhabdus sp.
CCATTTGCGCGAGCAGCATCAGCATTTTGCCCTGTGCCGCTGAGACATCAATTGGCGGCAAATTATTGGCGGCATTGTTGGCCAATGCTGACGTCAGAGCGTCGTCTTCGCCCAGCAGATGATCTGCTATATAGTCGTCAACGTCGCGCCAGAGCCGGTCGTTCATGCGACGGATGCGGCATGGATTTCAGCGATGGCCTGATCTAGCGCGCTGTCAAATTCGGCATCGCTCATCTGATGGCGCAAATCTTCCAGCAAGGCGCGGCTGAAGCTGGCGATAATGCCGCGATTTTTGGCAAGCTCTATGCAAGCCTCTGGCCGCTTGTAGCCGCCGGATAGCGCAACGACGCGCAGCACCTTGGGATGGTCAACCAGCGGATCAAATGTGCCAGGCTCAATGGGCAATGACAATTTGAGCATGACCTGCTCGTTCATCGCGTCCAGATTTTTCAATATCTCATCGCGCATGATCGCGTCGCATTCGGCGCGCGTATCGCTCTTGATATTCACTTCGGGCTCAAGGATCGGCATCATCCCGTGACTCAGCACCTGTCGGCCGACCTCAAACTGCTGGGCAACGATTGCCGCAATCCCGTCCGGATTGGCCGAGTTGATAACCGAGCGTTCCTTCGTACCAAACACACCCAACGCCTTGGAACGGGCGAGCAGAGCGTCCAGCTCTGGCATGGGCTTCATCATCTGCACGCCGTGCGATTCGTCTTCCAGACCCTTGTCAATCTTTATGAAAGGCACCACGCCTTTGGCGATAAGGGCGGCAGGTGTCGGTTTGCCATCAACATCACCATCCATGGTGCGTTCAAACAAGATCGCCCCGACCACCCGGTCGCCATTAAACGCCGCTGAGCGAATGATCCGCGAACGCATTTCGTGAATCAGCCCAAACATTTCCTCTTCGCTACTCCACGCGTCTTCGTCTACGCCATAGCCCTTCAGTGCCTTTGGCGTTGAACCACCGCTTTGGTCCAATGCGGCAATAAAGCCCCGCCCGGCGGCGATTTTGGCAGTCATTTCTGCGGTGTTCATGTTTGCTCCCTATTTGTGCATACCTATGCCTTTGCGGGCCAGTAACGACCCTGCCGAACGACTGCAACCCGCTTAACCAGAGATTTTCAGGCGGTTTGCAGCGCCTTTACACCCGGCAATTCCTTGCCTTCCATCCATTCCAGAAAAGCCCCTCCGGCTGTGGAAATGAAGGTGAAATCCTCAGTAACGCCTGCATGCGCAAGTGCGGCCACAGTGTCTCCGCCGCCCGCAACAGAGACCAGCGAACCTTCCTTTGTCAGCGCCGCAGCTGTGCGCGCCAAAGCAACGGTCGCTGCATCAAAAGGTTCTATTTCAAAAGCCCCCATCGGCCCATTCCACACCAATGTGCGGCAGGTCTTCAGTACATCAGCCAGCGCCTCGACCGCTGCTGGGCCGACATCCAATATCATCTCATCCGCTGCCACTTCATGCACATTGGCAACACGGACTGGCGGATTTGCACGGAATTCGGTCGCCACGATGACGTCATAAGGCAAATGCACCGTGCAACCTGCCTTGTCAGCCGCATCCATTATCGCATTGGCTGTATCGGCCAGATCATGTTCGCACAGCGATTTGCCGACATTCACGCCGCGGGCGGCAAGGAAGGTGTTGGCCATGCCGCCGCCGATGATCAGATGATCAACCTTCGCCACAAGGTTGTTGAGCACATCGAGCTTGGTGGAAACCTTCGCGCCACCTACAACTGCGGCGACCGGATGATCCGGCTTGCCAAGGGCAGCCTCAAGTGCCTTTAGCTCAGCTTCCATTGAGCGTCCGGCATAGGCAGGCAGCAAGTGCGCCAAGCCCTCCGTCGTAACGTGAGCACGATGCGCGGCGGAAAAGGCATCATTCACATAAAGATCGCCATTGGCGGCAATGGCCTTTGCCAACGCAGGGTCATTCTTCTCCTCACCCGGCCAGAAACGGCTGTTTTCCAGCAGGGCAATATCGCCGTCAGCCATTATCCCAACGGCTTGCGCAACAACGTCACCGGCAATTTCCGGGACAAACATCACTTCGCGGCCAAGCACTTCCTGCAGCGCGTCCAGTGTCATGGAAACCGACATTTCGCTATGCTTTGCACCCTTTGGCCTGCCAAAATGCGCCAGAAGCAAGACTTTCGCGCCCTTGGCAGACAGATCGTTCACCGTCGGCACCAACGCATGTATGCGTGTCAGATCAGTAACCCGGCCATCGGCCATTGGCACGTTAAGATCAACGCGCACCAAAGCGCGTTTGCCGTTCAGGTCACCCAGATCATCTATCGTGCGAAAGGCCATGACGTCGTCTTTCTCAGATCAGCCCGCCCATGACGCCTGCTGTATCAACCATCCGGTTGGAAAAGCCCCATTCATTATCATACCAGCTCACCACGCGGGCCAGTTTACCCTCAAGCACCGTCGTTTCCAGGCTATCGATGGTCGAGCTGGCCGGGCAGTGATTATAGTCAATCGAAACCAGAGGCTCGTCGGAATAAGCCAGCACGCCCTTCAAAGCGCCCTCAGACGCGGCTTTCAGCGCGGCATTCAGCTCTTCCGCAGTCGTTTCACGCGATGGCGTAAAGGTCAGGTCAACCAGGCTGACATTGGGCGTTGGTACCCGGATGGCCGAGCCATCAAGCTTGCCCTTCAGCTCTGGCAAAACTTCAGCTACGGCGCGCGCAGCGCCCGTCGTGGTCGGGATCATTGACATGCCAGCAGCGCGGGCACGCCGCATGTCGCCGTGAATCTGATCAAGGATTTTCTGGTCATTGGTATAGGCATGGACGGTGGTCATCAGGCCACGCTCAATACCAACCGTTTCATGCACCACCTTAGCCAAAGGTGCGAGGCAGTTTGTGGTGCAGCTGGCGTTGGAAACGATGGTGTCAGATGACGTCAAGACGCCGTGATTGACGCCATAAACCACTGTTTTATCGACGCCCTTGGCCGGTGCTGAGATCAAAACGCGCTTTGCGCCGGCTGTCAAATGTTTGCTCGCACTTTCCCGATCAGTGAAAAATCCGGTGCACTCCAGCGCAATATCCACGCCATTTTCAGCATGCGGCAGGTTGGCGGGATCACGCTCTGCCGTCACGCGAATGCGCTTGCCGTTGACGATGATGTCATTACCATCGGCCTCAACAGTCCCGGGGAAGGCGCCGTGCACGCTGTCCCGCTTGAAAAGCAGTGCATTGGATTTTGCGTCAGCAAGATCGTTGATCGCTACCAGTTCAAGATCATGGTCGGTCCGTTCAAGGATTGCACGCGCCACAAGGCGGCCAATACGCCCAAAACCATTGATCGCAACTTTGGTAGTCATATGAGATACTCCCTTTAAGCTTCTAATCTAGCTTGAATTTTTGCAGTTATCGCTTCGACCGAGAAGCCGAAATGCTTGAACAATTGATCCGCAGGGCCCGATGCGCCGAAGCTGTCGATGCCAATGGTCAGGCCATCGCCCACATATTTCTGCCAGCCAAGCGTAACGCCTGCCTCAATCGACACGCGCAAGACATTGGTGGGCAGCAGATCGGCGCGGTAGGCTGCATCTTGTTCGTCGAACAGTTCGGCGCAAGGCATTGAAATCACGTCTGCACCTATGCTCGCCGCCTCCAATGCAGCGGCAACATCAACAGCCAAGGATACTTCTGAACCGGTAGCCACCAGCACTACCCTGCGTTCAGCCTCCGCTGCTTTCAATCGATAGGCTCCGCGCGCCGACTTCATCTCGGCATCGAAACGAAGTGGCGGCAAATTCTGCCGGGTTAGCGCCAGCACAGATGGGCGATGCTCCTCTTTCAAAGCAAGTGCCCAACTTTCCGCGGTTTCCACCGCATCGGCGGGCCTGAACACCAGCAAATTGGGTATCGCGCGCAGGCTCATCACATGCTCGATCGGCTGGTGCGTAGGCCCGTCCTCGCCTACGCCCAGGCTATCGTGCGTCATGACATAGATCACCCGGACCTGCTGGATCGCCGACAAGCGGATCGCGTTGCGGCAATAGTCTGAAAAGACGAGGAATGTGCCGCCATAGGGAATGATCCCGCCATGCAACGCCATGCCGTTCATCGCTGCCGCCATGCCAAATTCGCGGATGCCATAATAGACATAGCGTCCACCATAGCTATCGGGTGTAAGCGGCTGTGTTACTGATGTTTTTGTCAGGTTTGAGCCCGTCAGGTCAGCAGAGCCTCCGACCATCTCCGGGATAGCGGCAGTCAGTGCGCCAAGCGCCATTTCGCTTGCCTTGCGCGTCGCAACCTTGGGCGGGTCGGCGAGCAGACTGGCGAGATAGGCGGCGGCTGCGCTTTTGTCCGCGGGCAATTCGCCTGCCATGCGGCGTGAAAATTCTGCGCCCTGCGGATCAGCGGAAAGGCGTGCTTCCCAGTCGGCCCGCATGGCAGCACCTCTGCCGCCCGCAGCACGCCAGGCGTCGAATATGTCTGCCGGTACTTCAAAAGCGGGGGCTGTCCAGCCCAGTGCTTCACGCGTTGCCGCTACTTCATCAGCACCCAGCGCCGCGCCGTGGACATTATGCGTGCCTTGCTTGTTGGGCGCACCCTTGCCGATTATGGTCCTGCACGCGATCAGCGAAGGGCGATTGTCGGCCAGAGCGGCATCTATGGCCCTTGATATATCCGCCGGATCATGCCCGTCGCAGCTTTCGACATGCCATCCCGTCGCGACGAAGCGCGCCTTCACATCCTCGCTGGTCGACAGATCCGTGCTGCCATCAATGGTGATCCGGTTATCATCCCACAGCACGATCATTCGACCTAGCTTCAAATGTCCTGCTAAACCAATGGCTTCGTGGTTGATCCCCTCCATCAAGCAGCCATCACCCGCGACCACCCATGTGCGATGGTCGACAAGATTGTCGCCAAAGTGCGCGTTGAGGTGGCGTTCGGCAATCGCCATGCCCACGGCCATCGCCAGCCCCTGCCCCAACGGCCCGGTTGTGCATTCAACGCCGTCAATTTCATGGTTCTCTGGATGACCGGCGCATGGGCTGCCAAGCTGGCGGAAATTGCGAATATCGTCGATCGTCGGCTGTGCATAGCCGCTCAGATATAGCGTTGCATACGCAAGCATCGAACCATGTCCCGCCGATAGCACAAAGCGGTCGCGATCTGGCCATTTTGGCGCAGTGGCATCATATTTCAGATATTTGGTGTACAAGACCGTCGCAACATCAGCCATGCCCATCGGCATGCCAGGGTGGCCGCTATTGGCCGCCTGCACGGCATCCATGGACAAGACGCGGATTGCATTGGCCATCTGTTGTGGAGTGACGGTCATGCAAATCTTCCCTTAAGCCGCCTGTCGCTGCGGCAAATGCGGCTGGTCGCGATCATGGGTCATCCGGCGAGTCGCCGTGCGCGACCCTTTGCGGGGCGGAAGGCAGTGCGTCAAGCCATCGCGCCGGTACATCGCAATGCAATTTGCCATTCGTGGTAAATTTGCTATCCGTGCCACGAGGGCTGGGAGCAAAAATATGCCGCAAGACAAGATGATGCAGGCGATAGGCAGGATGGAAAGGGCGTTAGCCCGGTTGGAGGGTATCTCTCTCTCTCCGCATAGCCAGATCGAAGATGTTTCGGATATGCAGCGGCGCCATGATCAGTTGAAGATGGAAGCCCAGGCCACAGTTGGCGAAATTGATCGTTTGCTATCGCAGATTGGGGGTTGAATATGGCTGACGTTCGCCTGACAATCGCTGGGCGCGAATATATTGTTACCTGTAAAGATGGCGAAGAGCAGCGCCTGAAAGCGTTAGGTGGCCTGGTTGATAGCAAGGCTCGCGAAGCCGGCGGCGCTGCTGGAGGGTTAAATGAAAGCAGGCAGCTACTCTTTGCCAGTTTGCTGCTGGCTGACCAGCTTTATGATACCCAGCCTGCGATCTCCCAAGTCGCACCCACCGGAACAAACGACGCGGCGATTGAGCGAATGGCAGATAGCCTTGATCGGCTTGCGGCTCGTCTGGAATCAATCGTTCAGGGTCTTGAGCAACGCACCTAAGCACCCTACATGGGCTGTGGCGGAACTGCCCGGCACGAACTGATGAGAACATCCCTGAGGCGATAAAATCATCCATGGGAGCTGTCCCTGTCCAGGCCACTTTGGTAGCATTGGGGTTTGGTGCATATGGCGCCCACCTGACGTCATGGCGTCAGAGGATATTCCGGGAAACGACCCATGGTGGTTCCGCTACCTTTTCAAAGGGTTGGGTGCGAATGGTAGCAACATTAAAGTCGGAATTACGTGCCCGATTCAGGCAGGCACGCAATGATTTTGTTGGTGCACTCAGCGACGCTGAACGGGCCATTGCATTCAGCAAAGCACCTGCCCCGCTAAAGCAATTATTTGGACCCGGGATAACGGTTGCAGGCTATGTGCCCATCGCCACCGAAGCCGACCCATCGGCATTGCTACAGCAAGCATCTGAAGCAGGCTGCAAAACGGCACTGCCGTACATAACCAGCCGAACGGCACCAATGCAATTTTTGCACTGGACGCAGCACGATGTGCTGACGGAGGGACCTTTTGGTCTGAAACAGCCGCATGCCTCGGCCTCAATTTGCCATCCTGACGTCATCCTGGTGCCGTTGATTGCCTTTGACAGTCGGCTGATGCGGCTGGGACAGGGTGCCGGACATTATGACCGTGCACTGAGTTTGCTTGAAAATGCCTATACTGTTGGGATTGCGTGGTCGGTTCAGCAAGCCACAGAGTTGGCCACAGATCCCTGGGACATTCCCCTTAATGCGATATTGACTGAGAAAGCGTGGATTGCGCCATGAAAGACGAAAATGCACCTGTTGAACGCCCAACACTCAGAAAACCAGCGGGGATGCTTATCATTCTGATCATGATTGTGTTGCTGTCATGGGCGGTCGGGACCTTTTCCAGCAACATTGGCAAGCTGCCGGGCATCTTACAGGCGCTGGTCTACATAGTCGCCGGAATAGCATGGATCGCGCCGCTTGGCCCACTTTTGCGCTGGATGGAAACGGGCAAGTGGCGAAAATAATGGCGCGAGTGACGGGGCTCGAACCCGCGACCTCCGGCGTGACAGGCCGGCGCTCTAACCAACTGAGCTACACCCGCTTGATGCGGTGACGGCGCTCCTAGAAGCGCGACCGCAGGCTGTCAACCGCCAGAAGCGCCCTTTACCAAATTTTTGCGTGATCAATTTCGACCGAGCTATTGCAAAGCTTTGCAGGAGCGCACCGAGACATGATCAAAGACCGTTAACGGCCACATCCAGATTTACATTCTATTACAGTTGCTACAGAATATATATCTTTATTTTCAATATGTTATGCTGGTTAACCCAGTGGGGGCGCTTTAACGAAATTTTGAACATCTTTTGCGATAACGCTCAGCATGTTGAGCCAATTCTCTTTTCCGGTTGCCCCCAAGCGCAGCCGCATAGCCCCTAAAGCCGCAGTATTTTGCGGTGCCGCGCTGCTTGCTTGCACAATGGCAGACGTTGCACACGCGACCGGTACTCTGGCCGGTACGCCCATCGAGAATATTGCAACGGCGTCCTATGATGTCGGCGGTAGCACCATCGATATCCAGTCAAACCCCGTCACATTCATTGTCGATGAACTGTTGGACGTTACCGTTACAAGCAGCGATCCCGGCGATGTCATTACGACCAACGGGGCACAGAATGTTGTCTCCACATTCCGCATAACAAATACCGGCAACGGACCTGAAGCGTTTCGGCTGACGCCAAACACGGCGAATGGCGGCGATGATTTTGATCCAACGCTGGTGCAAGTCATCATCGACAATGGCAACGGTGTTTATGATCCGGGCGTTGATACTGTCTATACCGCCGGAACAAATGATCCGGTGCTGCAGCCCGACCAAGGCATTACCGTCTTCATTTTGACCAATGTGCCGGCAACGCAGGCTAATGGTGATCGTGCGGAAGTACGCATCACTGCTGCTGCGATAACTGGCACGGGTACGCCGGGTACGACATTTACCGGCGCAGGTCAGGGCGGCGGCAATGCTGTGGTCGGTTCCACTGGTGCCGATGCCGATGCTTCAGGCTTCCTTGCCGTACAGGCCGCATCAATTGCCCTCGCCAAATCAGCAACAGTGAGCGATCCGTTCGGAGGTAACACAATAGTTCCCGGCTCGATCATTACCTACACACTGCTTGCGACCATCAGCGGGAATGGCACGCTTTCAAACGTCGTCATCAACGATCCGATACCAGCAGGGTCGCAATATGTAGCAGGCAGCATGACGCTACAGGCAGCAGCGCTGACCGATGCCGTCGATGCTGATCAGGGGAATTTTAACGGCACACGCATAAGCGTCGCGCTCGGCAATGTGCCGGCCGGACAAACCCGCACCGTAACTTTCAGGGCCAGAGTACAATGAAGACGATCCTAAAATCGATTTTTGGCATGATGCTGGCTTTTGCCGCAAGCGCGCCCACGCTTGCTGCTGCGCCGATATTGCTGACCAGCAACATCTTTGTCGAAAAACAGCAGAAAAAGGCTGATGGAAGCTATTCGGTCAATCTGGTGAAGCCCGATGTCATCGTTCCGGGTGACCAGCTGGTGTTTGTCGTCCGTTATCGCAACACGGGAACAGAGCCAGCGAGCAACTTTACCGTCACCAATCCGATGCCAAAGGCGGTTGTTTTTTCCGGCACGTCGGACGGCATGGAGTTGGTTTCGATCGACGGCGGGAAAAGCTGGGGAAAGCTTTCTCAGCTGCGCGTGGCCAATGCGGACGGCACAAGCCGCCCTGCCCTCATGAGTGAGGTCACACACATTAAATGGAATTTGAATCAGACGCTTACCGCTGGCGCGGAAGGCAAGTTGATATTTCGCGGTGTCGTCCGATGACCGTGAACCGCCTCGATTGCGGCGGGTGGGGTGCAATCAATTTTGTGGAACAGGAGTATAAGTAATGACCAGTAAGCTTAAACTGCTCGTTGCCACAAGCACCATGACGGCGATGTTGTTGAACGCAGGTTCCGCACACGCTGCCGGGACGCTTGTGAATACGGACATTCAAAACACCGTCTCGGTGAACTACCAGGTGGGCACAGTCGCCCAAACGGCTGTGAACAGTAACACCGACACGTTCAAGGTTGACCGCAAGGTCATCTTTACGCTGGTGGAAGCTACCCCGACGGGAACGACAACCATCGCTCCGGGGCAGAATGATGCCATCGTGACCTATACCTTGGGTAACACGTCGAACGATACGCTGGATTTCAACCTCACGGCAGCCAACATGGCAGGCGGTGCAGCTCCCCGCGGTACCGACAATATTGATGCCTCTAACCTGGAAATCTGCGTTGATGCCGACAATAACGGCAGCTGTTCGGGTACCGGTGCAGAAACCTGGGGTGCCACCGCCGCTGTGGACAATCTGGCCCCTGACACCAACCGGACTATTTTCGTTCGCGGTGATTTTGGCGCAGGTGTAACCAACGGCCAGCTTGCAGGTGTTCGCCTGACCGCAACGGCCCGCGATAGCGCAGGGGCTGCTCTCACCAACGATTCGGGTACGGCAAACATTGCCGGAACGGTCCAGAACGTCTTTGCCGATGTTGTCGGTACCAACGACAATACCGCAGCGTCCGACGGGATCGTCTCGACGCTTGATGACTACACCGTAGGTGCAGCTATTCTGAGCGTATACAAATCGAGCCGTGTTGTCAGCGATCCGATCAGCGGAACCACCAACCCGAAGGCCATTCCCGGTGCAACCGTGGAATATTGCATTTCGGTGGCGAACGCTGCTGGCGCCGCAACAGCCACAAATATCGCAATCGCGGACGTTATCCCGGCGAATACGACCTTTGTGACGGCTTCGATCCTTCAGGATGCTACGGTCACGAGCCCCGGTGCAAGCCAGACCTGCTCCGGCGGCACCGCTGGTGGTACCTATAATAGCGGCACCACGACCGTGAATGGAACGCTTTCGAACATCGCGGCAAACACTGCCCGTGCACTGATCTTCCGCGTTACGATCAACTAAGGAAAATGGGGGCGGCGCACGGGCATCCGTCGCCGCCCCTTTTCGCTATGGAAGCATTAACCAAATCCTTTATCAAATGCGCCGGAGCGCTGGCAGCTGTCATCCCATGGGCAGCTACCAGCCTTCCTGCGCGTGCACAGGATATCATCAGCAACACGGCGCAGGCCGAATGGGATGTCGGCACAGACCGCCTCTCACGACCCTCAAACACCGTTGATCTGGTTGTTGATCGCACGCCACCCCCACCAGCGTCGTTAGAGCTGTTTCACTTTACCAGTGGCGCAGGCGGACAGGCAACGAACCTGCCGCAAACCATGTGCGCCAGTTCATCTGGCCCCCGTCCAGTGAATTTGAACGGCGCATTCTCGCAATATTCGTCCAATCCATCGCCGATTGTGCCCACAACGGCGATCAGAGCGGGCGAACCATTGATCCTGAAGGTAACTTCTGCGGCGCAAAACACCGATTCTGGTGCGATTGACAGCTTCGAAGCGACCATCACCACACAAAATGGTGACAGAGAACGCGTTACGATGACCGAAACGGCCGCAAACAGCGGCGTTTTCCTTGCGGTTATCAATACAGCAGCCACTCCAGCGACGCCCATCGTCGGAGATTGCATCCTGACTGTAAGGCCAGGCGATGAATTGAGCTTTGATCTCGGAAACGTCAGTACCGGTGTCAATATTGCTACCGCCTCGGTCGACATTTTGGTCGATCCGTTCGGTTTGACGTTCGACAGTGGCGATGGCGCCCCAGTTTCGGGGACAAGAGTAACTATTGTTGATGCTGCAACCGGCGTTCCGGCACAGGTTTTTGGCGATGATGGCTTCTCAAGCTTCCCAAATACCCTGATAACCGGCTCTACCGTCACCGATGGCAGCGGAGCGGTTTATACCTTTGATCCAGGATTTTACCGGTTTCCATTTCTCCGCCCAGGAACATACCGGCTGATCATCGAGCCACCAGCACCATATACCCATCCCTCCGTGGCAACGCCAGCGGAGATCGCGCTGTTAACGCGGCCCGATGGCGGGCCATTCACCATCGCGGCTGGCTCTTATGGCGGGACAATAACGCTGTCTGACCCCGCTCCGGTACGAATAGATGTGCCCATGGACCGCCCCGGCGGACAATTGACGCTACGCAAATCAACGTCGACCGTTACAGCAATGCCAGGTGACGTCGTACAATATCGTGTCGAGGTCAAAAACCCTGATCGAACGCGAGCCAGCGGACCGGTGACGATCACTGATATTCTACCTAATTCGCTACGTTTGCGTTTAAATTCAGTTCGTTATAACGGCACGGCTATAACACCAAATGCAGCCCCGGATGGCACGCAGTTTTCCGTTATTGTACCGCCGCTGATCGGTGGTGGTACTGGATTGCTGACCTACCTGGCAGAAGTTCGCACTGATGCCCGCCCTGGAAACGCTGTCAATCTTGCCTCTGCTCGTGACAATCGCGGTGCGGTCAGTGACAATGCCGACGCTGCGATCCGGATCGTACGCGATGGTATCAGTGAACGGATGACCATAATCGGTCGGGTTACCGAAGGCGGTTGTACAGTTGATCCTCGTGAAGCCCGCGGAATTGCCGGCGTTCGGGTGATGCTTCAGGACGGAACCTACACCGTCACGGATCAGGATGGCCGCTACCATTTTGAAGGTGTTGTGCCGGGCTTGCACGTCGTGCAAATCGACCCCAACAGCTTCCCGTTGGACCAAAAACCCGTCGATTGCGCCAAGAACACGCGCAGTGCCGGCAGCGCCATTTCCCGCTTTGTCGAAGGACATGGCGGCAGCCTGAAACGGGCCGACTTCCGTGCGGTGCAGACTGCTCCACGCGAAGATCTGCGTGCCAAGGCCGAGCCCCTGCCCGCAATTCTGAGCGACCCGGAAGCAGCAGGTGCTGAACGCGACTGGTTTGCTGGTCAAAGCGCCGGCACTGGCTTCCTTTTTCCGGAAACCGATGCAAATCCTCGCATTCCATCGATCCGCATCGCCTTCAAACATCTGCCAAACCAGCGCATTGAGCTTCAGGTTAACGGCAAGACTGTGGATCCATTAAACTATGATGGGTCCAAGAAATCGCCGGACGGCTCCTACCGGGTTGCGACCTGGCGCGGTGTCAACATAAACCCCGGCAACAACCGTCTGACAGCCAAGGTTAGCGATGAAAATGGCCAGTTGATCGAGACCGTCGAACATCAGGTCTATTACGCGCTTAGCCCGATGAACGCGCAGTTCATCAAGGAAAAATCAGTACTTGTGGCAGACGGCATAACCCGTCCCCGCATCGCGGTTCGGCTGACGGACCGTAACGGCAAACCTATCCAGCATGGTGCCGTTGGCGATTTTGGCCTGACCGATCCCTATCGCCCGGCTGTCGAGGCCGATGCGCAACAGGCAAACCAGCTTTCCGGGCTAGAGCGGGCCAATCCCGTCTGGCGGGTTCATGGTGATGATGGCATTGCCTATATCGAGCTTGAGCCGACCACAGCATCGGGCACAGTCGCCGTAAGCTTCAATTTCCAGGACGGTGAAGTGAAGCGCGGACAACGCATTGAGACATGGCTGGATCCAGGTGATCGTCCATGGACCGTTGTCGGCTTTGCGGCGGGCACCATTGGCTTCAACAAGCTGGAAGAAGGTCTGGAAGATCTGGTTGGCGATGACGACCAGTTGAATGTGGACGGGCGGATCGCGCTCTATGCCAAGGGCCGGGTAAGCGGCAAATGGCTGATGACGCTCGCCTATGACAGCGACAAGAATGAAGATGAAACCCGCTTTGCTGGTATCATCGACCCGCGCCGCTACTACACCATCTATGCAGATCGCACGCAGCAGCATTATGATGCTGCATCGATCCGGCGCCTGTATTTGAAGCTGGAACGGCCGCAATTTTACGCGCTGTTCGGTGACTATGCGACTGGCATCGACGAGCCTGAGCTGGCGCGGTATCAGCGCAGCTACAACGGTATCAAGGCTGAATATCGAAGCGATGACGTGCATGCACAGGTCTTTGCGGCCGACACACCCTATCGCTATCGCCGGGAGGAAATCCAAGGTACCGGCCTGACTGGTCCCTATGCGCTTGCCGCACGCGATATCCTGCCAAACAGCGAACGTATCACGCTGGAAACGCGCGACAGGTTGCGGTCTGACAGAATAATCGAGCGCCGTTCGCTGATCCGCCATATCGACTATGATGTCGACTATCTGGCTGGGACGCTGCGTTTCCGCGAGCCTGTTCTTTCACGCGGCACTGGTCTGGATCCACAATTCATCATTGCTGAATATGAAGTTGATGGCATTGGCGAGCGCGTTAACAATGCCGGTGGCCGGGTAAAATGGCAGTCGGCCGATGAAAAAATCCAAATTGCAGCAACTGCAATCCATGACGAAACGGACAGTGCCAAAACCAACCTGATTGGGGCCGACGTCCGCTATCGTCCCAATGAAAAAACCGAAATTCGTGCCGAAATCGCCGGAAGCGATGGCAAGGCGCGTGCAGGCAGCACGAGCGGAGACGCCGGAGGCGCAACCGCGATGCTGCTGGAAGCCGAGCATCATGGCTCCAAAGTGGATTTGCTCGCTTATTATCGTCGCCAGTCGGCACGCTTTGGTCTTGGGCAGACCAACGCGTCCGAAACAGGCACGGAAAAGTTCGGGCTGGATGGACGCTATCGGATTACTGACAAGCTTTCCATTTCGGCACTGGGCTATCAGGAGGAATATATCGGTACAGGCGCTCGGCGCCGTGCAGGAACAGCGGAACTTGAATACCGCACTGAGGAGACCTCGGTGCGGGCCGGGATTACCCACGCCGATGACTTGCTTGCCGATGGAAGCCACAACCGTTCGACGCTGCTGCGTGTGGGCGGATCACAGAAGCTGTTGGACAACAAGCTGGAGCTTGATGCCCAGGCAGAGTTTGCGATCAGCGATCAGGATGAAAGCATTGATTTCCCTGCCCGCCATCGCATCGGTGCACGCTATGCGATCAACACTGATATTGCGCTTGTCGGCAGTTATGAAATTGCCAAGGGTGAAAATATCGATGCCCGTACAGCGCGCCTTGGCTTCGACATTGCTCCCTGGGCGGGGGGCAGGATCGTTGCCAGCGCCAACCAGCAGGACATCAGCGAATTTGGTCCCCGGACCTTCGCTGCCTATGGCTTGGCACAGTCGATCAAGCTGAGCGAAAAATGGTCGCTCGATCTCTCGCTTGACGGCAATCAGACTCTCGGCGGTTTTGACCGTGCCGATGTCATCAATCCGCTGCAACCAGTCGCCTCTGGCGGTTTCCTGGGCAGCGATGGGACGCTGACGGAAGATTTCGTGGCGGTGACAGCAGGCGCAAGCTATCGTGGAGATCGTTGGAGTTGGACCGGACGTGCCGAATGGCGCGATGGTGACACAACCAATCGCTATGGTCTGACCACTGCCATTTTGCGGCAGATTGGTGAAGGCAGGGCCGTTGGTGGTGCGCTAAGCTGGTTCAAGGCCAAACAGGAAGGCGGTGCAACAACAACCGCTGCTGCCGCCGAAATCAGCTGGGCCCATCGCCCATCTGACAGCCAGTGGTCTTTCCTCAACAAGACTGAATTCCGGTACGATGCAGTCGAAAATGCTGTGGCTGGACGTCCGGGTCCGGTAGGCGGCGCTCCGCTGCTGGTGAACGGTGATGTTGAATCGCGACGGATCATCAACAGCCTGTCGGTTAACTACACGCCGATAGACAAGGATGACGGCCTGTTCATCGAACGCGGTGAATATGCTTTCTTCTGGGGAACGCGTTATAATACAGACCGTTACGGCCCTGATGACGTAAAGGGTTGGAGCAATGTGATAGGCGCGGATCTGCGTTTCGATCTGTCTGACTTTGCCGATGTGGGCGCATCGGGAACGGTCAGGATCGGCACCAATGGCCGTAATCTGTCATGGTCAGGTGGACCGTCAATAACGGTCACACCGTTCGAAAATGCGAACATAACGCTTGGCTATAATGTGGTTGGTTTCGAAGACCGTGACTTTGAGGAAAGCCGCTATCTGCGAAGCGGACCGTTCCTGACATTCAAGCTGAAGTTTGACCAGCAGTCGCTAGCAGGGTTCAAACTTTAGTCTGCAAACAACAGAACCGGTGTTTCCACCAGTTTCTTGAGTGCCTGGACAAAAGACGCGGCGTCCCAACCGTCGACGACCCGGTGGTCGCAACTGATCGAAAGGTTCATCAGCTTGCGCGCCTCAATTGTGTCGCCGACAAATACCGGGCGTTCGACAATCTTGTTGGGACCAATGATGGCAACTTCGGGCCGGTTGATAACTGGCGTGGTCGCAATGCCGCCCAACGGGCCGAGTGAGGTGACAGTCAAAGTCGATCCGGAGAGCTCATCGCTCTTTGCGGTTCCATCCCGTGCGGCCGCTGCTAGCCGCGTGATTTCATTTGCCAACTGCCAGACATTCATATCCTGCGCGTCGCGCAATACCGGCACCATCAGCCCCGCATCAGTCTGTGTTGCCATGCCGAGATGCACCGCACCGTGGCGCGTGACCACGCCTGCCTCATCGTCATAGCGCGCATTGATCATCGGAAATGCAGGGATCGTCTTGCAAATTGCGACGATCAGGAACGGCAGCATGGTCAGCTTGGGCCGTGCGCCGCGGTTGGCATTGAGGTCAGCGCGCATGGATTCCATTGCAGTGACGTCAAATTCCTCAACATAGCTGAAATGCGGGATAGCCCGTTTGGAAGCCGCCATATTTTCGGCAATGCGGCGGCGCATGCCGATGACCTTGACTGCCTCATCCTCACGCTTGGCGCTGGCACCAGGAGAGCGATAGCCTTGCCCTGAGCCATAGCTGAGATAGGCGTCAAGATCGGCGTGACGGACATGCCCGCCTGCGGTTTTGACGGAAGCGAGATCGACGCCCAGCGACTTGGCGCGGGCACGAACTGCCGGGGATGCGGTAACGTCCGCCTTAGCCGATACTTGCGAAGCGGGTTCGGGCTCGGGTGCGGGTGCGGGCGTTTCCACTTTCGGCACTTCAACCGGAGCGGGATTTTTTTCCACCACCGGCTCTGGTACCGGTTCAGCCTGCGGAGCCGTTGCCTCAGCTTCACCCCCACCCTCAACCTCGATTTCGACTAACATCGAACCAATGGCAATCACATCGCCAGCCTCACCGGCGACTGCTGTCACCACCCCAGCGACAGGGCTCTCCATCTCAACAGTGGCCTTGTCAGTCATCATGTCGGCCAATGGCTGATCTTCTTCGATCCGGTCACCAACCTTGACATGCCAGGCAACGATTTCCGCCTCGGCAATACCCTCGCCAATGTCTGGCAGCTTGAAAGTGAAAGTGGCCATCTGCGTTAGTCCTTCATGATCTTTTCAAGCGCGCGCGATATGCGCACCGGGCCGGGGAAATAGGCCCATTCCAGGCTGTGAGGATAAGGGGTGTCAAAGCCCGTCACGCGTTCGACCGGGGCCTCCAGATGATAGAAGCACCGCTCCTGCACCAGCGCCGCCAGTTCCGCGCCAAAACCGCTGGTCCGAGTGGCCTCGTGAACCACCATGCAACGCCCAGTTTTCTTGACCGAGGCCTCAATCGTTTCGACATCAAGAGGCAGCAAAGTCCGCAAGTCTACGATTTCTGCATCAATGCCCGCCTCTTCGACCACCGTTTTTACAACATGGACCATGGTGCCATAGGTCAGGATGGTAACTGCCTGTCCTTCACGCACAGTCGCCGCCTTGCCCAATTCAATGCGGTAATAGTCCGCGGGAACATCACTGCCTTCATGCTTGGCCCATGGCTCAACCGGACGGTCATAATAGCCGCTAAACGGTCCATTATAGATACGCTTGGGCTCGAAGAAGATCACCGGATCATTGTCCTCGATCGCCGCGATCAGCAAGCCTTTGGCATCATAGGGGTTGGAAGGGATTACTGTCTTGATGCCGCAAATATGCGTGAACAGGCTTTCGGGCGACTGGCTGTGTGTTTGACCGCCAAATATCCCTCCCCCAAAAGGCGAGCGTACAGTCATTGGGCAAATATAGTCATTGGCGGAACGGTAGCGCATCCGCGCCGCTTCACTGACCAGTTGGTCCAGACCGGGATAGATATAATCAGCAAACTGGATTTCCGGCACCGGGCGCAAGCCATAGGCCGCCATCCCGACGCCCGCGCCGATGATCCCGCACTCGCTAATCGGAGTATCAAACACGCGGGTTTTGCCATGTTTGGCCTGCAAGCCCGCCGTTGCGCGAAACACCCCGCCGAAATAGCCGATATCCTCGCCCATCAGCACCACATCAGGGTCGCGAGCCAGCATGATATCCAACGCGCTGTTAATCGCCTCGATCATGTTCATGCGCTTTTCAGCCATTATCGGGGCTCCCATTCGGGGCCGAATTTGGCTTCCTGTTCCTCGTGCATCTGCGCCGCCTGTTCCTTCAGATGCCAAGGCATATGTTCAAATACATCTTCAAACATCGTGTCAAAGGGCTGGTGCAAGCCATGGCCGAGGATGCCATTTGCCTCCGCCTCCTTTTGCGTGCGCTTGACCATTTCCGCCAGGGCATCTGCTTGCGCATGGTGCTGGTCCTCGCTCCACTCTCCCAGCAATATCAGATGCTTCTTCAAACGTTCAATCGGGTCGCCCAAAGGCCATTTTTCAAATTCCTGCGCTGCCCGGTAGGCGCCGGGATCATCCGAGGTAGAATGCCCCTCAGCGCGATAGGTGAAATATTCAATCATCGTGGGCCCATTATTTGTTCGAGCCCGATCCGCCGCCCAGCGCATGGCCGCATAGACCGCAAGCGGGTCGTTACCGTCGACCCGTAGCGACGCAATGCCATAACCCACACCGCGTGCCGCAAAGGTTGTCCGCTCTCCGCCCGCAATGCCGGAAAAGGAGGAAATCGCCCATTGGTTGTTGACTACCTGCAATATGACGGGCGCATTATAGACTGCTGCAAAGGTCATTGCGCTGTGAAAATCACCCTCGGCAGTCGATCCCTCCCCACACCACACGGCCGAAATACGCGTGTCGCCGCGAGAGGCGCTCGCCATCGCCCAGCCAACAGCCTGCGGATATTGCGTCGCCAAATTCCCCGATACGCTAAAAAAATGATGACTGGGCGCCGAATACATAATCGGCAGCTGGCGGCCCTTCAGATGGTCCGCGCGGTTTGAGTAGATCTGGTTCATCATCTTGATCAGCGGATATCCGCGCGTGATCAAAATGCCCTGCTGGCGATAGCTGGGAAAGGTCATGTCATCATTGGCAAGCGCCATAGTGGTCGCGACGGACGTCGCCTCTTCGCCCGTCGACTTCATGTAGAAACTTGTTTTGCCCTGCCGCTGTGCCCGAAACATGCGGTCGTCAAACGCCCGGACAAGCATCATATTATAGAGCATTAGACGGAGCGTTTCCGCATCAAGCCCGGGGTTCCAGCTGCCTTTCGCGCTGCCGTCGTCATCAAGCACGCGGACCAAACCATAAGCAAGAGGCTGAAGATCGGCCGGTTTACTGCTTTCGTCCGGTATCGGAATGACATCAACCGGCGGAACGATAATATCGCTGAAGTCCGCTTCATCGCCAGGCCTGAACTTCGGCTCCGGCACATGCAATTGCAGGGGTGCAAGATTGGACTTTTTGGTCGTCATCGCTTCCTCTCCCAGCCCTTGATCCAGGCAACGGCGAATCACATGAATATTGTCCGCTCTTGTTATATTATTTCAATAGCTGAGTTAGGTCAATATAGCTGACCTATACAGCTACCGGTGCTGCTATGTGTGCCTGTGGCGCATAATCAACCACTTCGAAATCCTCTATCTCATACTCAAAAATCGACTGGGGTTTACGCAACAAATGCAGCTTTGGTGCCCCTGCCGGGGCACGAGAAAGTTGTTCCTCCACCAATTCGCCATGGTTGAGATAAAGATGCACGTCACCGCCCTGCCAGATCAACTCACCGGGCTCGTAGCCGCATTGCTGCGCCAACATGCGGATCAGCATCGAAGCGCCAAAAACGTTAAAGCCAAAGCCCAGACCCAAATCGCAACTGCGCTGGAACAGCAGTCCACTTAGCACGCCGTCCGCGACGTGAAACTGGTAGGTCTTGTGGCAGGGTGGCAGCGCCATCTGGTCCAATTCAGCCACGTTCCACCCCTCAAAGATATGCCGCCGCGAGCCTGGATTATTCTTCAGGCTTTCGACCAGCAATTCAATCTGGTTGATCCCTTTTTCAGCGCGGCGATAAAGCCCCTGCCCAGCCTCCTCATAGCGGGGCCAATTGACCCATTGCGCACCGTAAACCGGCCCCAAATTGCCCCACTTTTCGGCAAAACGGATGTCGTCAATGATGCGCTGCTCGAAATCTTCTTGCGAAATGCTGTCTCCCGTTTCGTGGCGGTACCGTTCCAGCGGCCAATCGGTCCAAATCCGTACCTTTTGCTGCAGCAAGGAACGGATATTTGTATCGCCGGTCAGGAACCAAAGCATCTCCCGCGCCGCAGTTTTCCAGAAAATCCGTTTGGTTGTAAGAAGGGGGACGGCTTCATCCCTTAAAGAAAAGCGCATCTGGGCGCCGAAAAGCGACCTTGTGCCAACACCTGTGCGGTCCTGCTGCACTGTGCCTTCTGTCCATATCCGTCGCATCAACGACAAATATTGCTCTTCATAATGATGCTCGCTTGCCATGATGTAACGCTAGTTACGACAGACGATTCTGGCAACTACCGCATATCCTTATCTTTGGGGTTGAAAGCCCAAAAGCCCGCGCCTATAGGCACCGCCTGCCTAGCCGGTATTGCACCGGTGTCCGCATCGGTCGGGGAATAGCTCAGCCTGGTAGAGCACTGTCTTCGGGAGGCAGGGGCCGGAGGTTCGAATCCTCTTTCCCCGACCAGTTTTGTCTGCAACCGCGTTTTGCCAAACATCCGGTTGGCAGTCACCCCGCAGTTAACCATTCCTTGATGGGTTAGCGTTAGTCAGGCGGGATGCACGCGCGCATCGTCATTGTGGACGACAGGGCTACGAATTTGCGGATTTATGCGCAGTTTGTTGCTATGATGGGTCCAGAGTTCAGCTCGAAATGCTTTCAAAGCGCGCTGGAAGCCCTCGCTTGGCTGGAAACCGAAAGCGCCGACCTGCTGATTGTCGATTACCGCATGCCGGAAATGAATGGCGCGGACTTCATCAGGCGCTTGCGTGAACGCAATGGCGGCGGAGGCGCGCCAGCGATAATCATTACGGCCCGGCAGGATCGGGAATGCCGCATCAGCGCGCTTGATGCTGGCGCCACCGATTTCCTGCAAAGCCCCGTAACCGACACGGAATTTCGTGAACGGGCTTTGCTATTGATCAACCAATATCGGAAGAGCAGGCAGCTTGAGGGGCACGCCGCGGGCACGATGTCGGAACTGGCTGACAATGGCCGTGCCCAGCATTCCGCGAAATCGATGTTGGAACAAATCATCGACACCACCCCGATCATTATCAATGCAGTCGACCGCAACGGCAAGATATTGTTCATGAACAGCTATCAGGCGGCAATATTCGGCGCGGATCCGGAACAACTGGTGGGCAAGCCGATTTACGATCAAATCCCTTCCGCTCTCGCGCAGCGTGAACTCCGCCGCAACACAGTCGCCATCGAGACCGGAAAATCGATCAACAATTATGAAGAGGTCTTTGTAAGCGACGGCGTGTCGTTGACCTTCCATTGCAACAAATCGCCCTTGTTGAACAAGGATGGCCAGGCAATCGGCGTCCTGACCTCTGCAATCGATATTACCGCACGAAAATTTGCCGAGGAGCACCGTGCGCATCTTGCTCTACATGACATGCTCACAGGCCTTCCCAATCGAGCGCTTCTTGCCGAGCATGTTCGAAAAACAATTGATAACTGCCGATCGAAAGGCCAATCTGCGGTACTATTGCTGGTTGACCTTGACCGGTTCAAAGTCATCAATGACACGCGCGGACATCAGGCAGGCGACGCCCTGCTCCGTCAAGTCGCCGAACGTATCAGCACAGAATTAGAGCCGTCGAGTTTCGCTTCGCGTATTGGTGGAGACGAATTTGCCATTATCCTGTCGGATATCGAAGGCGCAGAAGACGCAAGCAGCCGCTGCCATAAATTGCTGGCGAGCATTGGCGCCCCCTACCGGATTGACGATTCCGAGCAGCGCATCGGCGCAAGCATTGGCATAGCCATGATCCCTGAAGATGCCGATACTCCGGACGAACTGCTCCGGCTGGCTGATCTCGCCATGTATGAGGCAAAAACGCAGGGCCGGAACCGTTGCTGCTTCTTCTCTCCGCATCTGAACCACATTGCACAAATGAATGCAGTGATGGAATCCGATTTGCGTGATGCGTTAGAAAAGTCCCAATTTTGTTTGGAATATCAACCGATTGTTGATGCTGTCACAGGTGAATATACCGGGTTGGAAGCGCTCCTCAGGTGGGATCACCCCGTAAAAGGGCGATTGATGCCCAACGAGTTTATCCGCGTTGCAAATGACTCTGGTCTGATCAATCGCATCGGCCTGAAGGTGGTCGACACGGTATGCGCCGAAATCGCCGAATGCGCCAGGCAGGGAATCAATATCCCGCATATCGCCGTCAACATTTCTCCTCGACAGTTCCAGACATCCGGGACCTGCGATGAAATATTGTCCAGCGTGGAAAAATACCGCGTGCAGCCTGGACAGCTGACTATCGAGATTACCGAGGAATTGCTGCTTGATCAAAGCCCTGAACTGCACAAACAGCTGCTAAAATTGCGTGAGCGAGGCGTTGATATTTCAATCGATGATTTCGGAACGGGCTATTCTTCACTCCAATATCTGCGTGATTTGCCAGCCCACCGGCTGAAAATCGATCAAACCTTTGTCTCGCGTATTGAGCATTCGACAGCAGATCGTGCGATCATCTCTACGATCTCCCATCTTGCGCATGCGCTTGGCATGCGGGTAGTTGCCGAAGGCGTGGAAACCGACGGGCAACGGGCATTACTGCATGCCGCTGGCTGCGATGAGTTGCAGGGCTATTTATTTGGTCGGCCGCTGACAACAACGGCAATGCGTGCTTTGTTTGAAAAGGACCATTTGGACACCAAAGGTGCCGTGGCATGACAGCAACGGCCGCCAAACCCGCCAAAAAAGAGCCGGCGCATGAGCTTGAAATGGCACGGAACCGTTTCGGCCTGGGCGTCGTGGCCTGGACCGCGAGCTTCTTGCTGAGCGCTGACCAGTTTATCCATTATGCCTTTGCCGGCTATCTTACAGCGCACGCAACGCTCTATCTGCTTTTCAAAGCCCGGTGGATCGAAAAGGAAAGAAATTACCTGCTGGCAATCATCATCGACAGCCTGATGGGTGTATCGATTTTGCTGGACGCGCCAGCGGCCACGTCCTTTGTTTATCCGCTCTTCCTGTGGATGACGCTGGGCACGGGCTTTCGACTGGGGCTAAAATGGCTCTTTGTTGCGTCAATCTTTTCCACAGCGACCTTTGGCTTGCCTGTCTTGTTGACCGAATATTGGCAGGATAAAGCCGCACTGGGTTACAGCCTGACATTAGGGCTGTTTATCATACCAGCCTATTGTTCAAAGTTGATCCGAAAACTTTCTGATGCGAAAGATGAAGCCGAAGCGGCCAGTCGGGCAAAAAGCTATTTCCTGGCAAGCGTTAGCCATGAACTTCGCACACCGCTGAATGCAATCATTGGATATGGCAATCATCTCAAACAGCTGGAGATGCCTAAAAATCAGCATGACATGATCGACGCCAGCGTGCGCGCGGGCGAACATCTGCTGCATCTGATTGACCAGCTGATTCAGATTGCCCGCAATGACAGCGGCACAACTATTGTCGCGTCAAAACCGATGCGTGCGACAGATCTGGTTGCAGAAATCCGGGACATATTGCTGGTTCAGGCCAAGGAAAAAGGCCTCACAATACAGCTGCATGCCGATCCGCTCAGCGATCGCTTGGTCAATGGTCCCAGCCACGTCATTCGCAATATATTGCTGAATCTGGTTGGCAACGCCATCAAATTTACCGAGTCCGGTTCAATCTCAATTTCCAGCGCACTCGAACAAAGCGGCGAAAAATCTTCACTCAAATTCACGGTGAGCGATACCGGTATCGGCATTGCGCAGGAAGCTCAAAAGCGGATATTCGAGCCTTTTCAGCAAGCTGATGAAACGGTCCTCAATCGGTTCGGTGGTACAGGGCTTGGCCTTGCCATCTGCCGCCAACTGCTAGACCAGATTGGCGGGGCAATCTCGGTTGACAGCGAATTGGGCTGCGGCACGACCTTTACGGTTATATTGCCGGTTGAGGTTCCATCCGCAGACAGTGCTGACGTCGAAAGCGACCCTGCAAGCCAACCCATGGTCAAGTTGCTGGCGCTTGGGCGGTTCAGCGATGAATTGTTGGGCAAAGCTCAGGCAGCAGGCAATTATCATGTTCGGAACATCGTCTGCTCCAGCGCCAATGAGCTTATGGACGCGCTAAATGAAGTGCCGCTTTCAGACTATCGCATTGCCATGTTGGAAGCCGGGCTGGCAGAACAGTTAGGCGCTGACTCCGCAGTCTGGGAGACGTTTGCCAAGGCAAAGGTCGCACCGGTTCTGGTTGCCAATTCAAATGAACTGGACCTCGGCGATGTCGAGTTGCGCGCAGCCTTTGCGACGATCATTCCTTCCACGCCAAATTTCGACGAAGTCCGCAGCGCCATTCGCATTGGTTGTTCATTTGCAGGGTCAGGCGACAGCCGAACGACAAACAGCGATAATGTCCGCGAACATTATCCTCCGCGCTCTATCCTTGTGGCCGATGACAACCGCACCAATCGGAATATTCTAGGCGCGATACTGGAAAATGCCGGCCATGATGTGACAATGGTCTGCGACGGCGATGAAACGCTGGAAGCGCTTGAAAATGGCGGCTTTGATATCGTTCTGCTCGACGTCAACATGCCAAGGCTCAATGGCATTGATGCATGCCGCATGTGGAGACAAATAGAGGGCAGTCGCAGCCATATCCCGATTGTGGGTGTCACTGCCGACGCAACACTGGAAACCGAAGAGCGCTGTCTGGCCGCAGGGATGGACCTTCGACTGACCAAGCCAGTCAATGCGCCATTTCTGCTTCAAACCATCGAAAAATGCTGCGCAAATGGCAAGACGCAGGACTTGCCAACGCGTACCGAAGACCCTTTGCAAATCGTAGTGCCTCTGTCAGCGGCGGCGAGCGGAGATACTCAACCAGTGATTGATCCTGCCCATCTTGATTATCTGCGGTCGATTGGTGACGATGATTTTGTGGCGGAAATGATCGAAAGCTTTTTCAGCGACGCGGCCGAAAGCCAGCAAATATTGAAACAATCGCTGGAGCAGAGTGATCCCGCACAGTTTCGCTTTGCCGCACATGCCCTAAAGGGGTGCTCAAACAATATTGGCGCAACTGTACTTGCAGCGCTTTGTGCCAAGCTGGAAAAGATCACCGAAGGCGAATTCCATGAGCGCGGCACGATGCACGCGCAAGCCGTATCAAGCCAATATGATCTGGTGGCCCAATCGCTGCGCGATACGGTATATTCAGGCGAGCCTACTAAACGATCTGCCGCAAGCTTCGGCTGATCTTGCGTTCCTGCGCATCAGCAAGCCGTTCCATTTTTCGGACATCGGCGTCGGTCAACGTCATCGCGGTTTCTGCCCAGACATTGGTGATCCTCAGCAGCTCGTCCAACTCCACCGGGTTGGTGGCCCGCCGCGCAAGATAAACTGCCCTTTCCGCGGCGAAACGCTGCCGGTTTCGTGTGCAATAATCGACAATTGCAGCTTCACCTTCGCCGTCCTCCACCAATATATCGACAATGCCCATGTCGTGCAGCTCGGCAGCGTTATAAATTTTGCCTTCCAGAATGAATTGTTCAGCCAGCTTCCGACCAACACGGCGCAACAGGAAGCTGTAGGCCCCCATGCCAGGGAACAGGTTGAAGACAATTTCCGGCAAGCCCAAACGGGCACTTTTCTCTGCAACCAGCACGTCAAATGCAAGCGCATGCTCAAAACCGCCGCCCAGTGCATCGCCCTGAACGAGAGCAAAGGTAATGATGGGCGCGCCAAAGGCATTGCTGTTCGCGTGCTGCATTCGCACGCAGGTTTCGGCATATTTACGCATGGCGGCCAGATCACGGTTGCGAATGCAGTCGGCAAAATGTCTGAGATCGCCGCCCAAATTATAAACGCCGGGCGTTTTGGACCCGCACACAAAATAGCGCAAATCATCCCGTCCGCCATTGGCTGCGAAGGCATAATTGTCAGCAACCCAATCCTGCACTTCCTGCACCTCAGCACCCAAGCTGTAGGTATAGCTGGGCCGCCCAGTCTGGTTCATGAAACACCAGAAAATCTGGTCGTGCACGTCGTGACGCACGATAATTTCGTTGAAATGCCGTCCGATTATTGGGAGGCCAAGCTGTTCACCGCGACCAAATCGCCCGCCTGATGGGCCCTGCACTGAATTTTGCGCATCAGTAATGACGCGGGTATGGATAGCCATTCTCGCCCTCTTCCGAAGCAATGATGCTGGCCACCCCAACCAGTGATCCCATGAATAACAGAAAATGCCCCTGTTCAAGGCCCAAAAATGAGGGGCAAATAGGACTGTATCAAATTTGAGCAGTTAAGACCTGATATATTGAGGTAAATTTTTCCGCTTCCACAGGTAAATTTGGGTAAATTTTTGGGTTTTGCAAAGGATTGCGGAAGCAATTGCGCACGGCCCACCAAGCGGGACCAGTTTCTCGTCCTAATTTAGCGATGGTAGCTCGACCACGGCTGGGCTGTGGTGCCAGTGCACCAAAAGTCTGAGCAAGTCATTGGGTAAGAGCCCCAATGTTGCCGTATTTCGAAGCGGATGCACATTCACCCGCCCGGAATCGAGCAGGCGCGTGTCCAATATGACTTTAACCTGATTTTGCCGATCGTTGATTGCGGCCAGAGGTGTCACTGACCCGGGTTCGATACCCAGCAATTCGACCATATCGCCTGCTTTTCCAAAACTAACCTTTTTGCAATCAATGACTTGCGGCAGCGCTTTCAAATCAACTCGGATATGCGCAGGAACCGTCAAAAGCCAAAATTGACCAGAACCGTCCTTCAGAAACAGGTTTTTGGTATGTGCGCCCGGAATATCCCGGTCGAGCCTGGAGCTTTGTTCAACCGTGAACACGGCTTCATGCTCGACCAGATCATATTCTATGCCCAGTGCCGCAATGTCGGCATAAAGGCGGCTTTCGCTCATAACAGGGATCAGCCGCGCGCCATGGCGCACACTTTATTTCCCGATGGATCCCGCAAATAGGCAAGATACAGCTTCATCCCACCATTTTCACGCCAGCCCGGCGGATCTTCGATTGCCGTACCACCATGCGCCAAACCTGCGGCATGAAACGCATCAGCCTGCTCGGGTGTGGCTGCTGCAAAACCCAAGGTTCCGCCGTTCGCACCACAAGCAGGCTCACCGTTGATCGGCTGGGTCAGCATGAAGATGCTGCCATTATGAATATACATCGCGCGACCTTTGGGATCGACACGCCCCTCCCCTACGCCAAGAGCACCAAGGGCTGCATCGTAAAACTGTTTTGATGCGCTGACATCATCGGCACCAATCATGATATGCGAAAACATTGGCAATTCTCCTCGTATGAAATTCAATAAACGACAACGCTGCGGATACTCTCTCCAGCATGCATCAGGTCGAAACCCCTGTTGATCTCCTCAAGACTGAGAACATGGGTAATCATGGGGTCGATCTGGATTTTACCATCCATGTACATGTCAACGATCTGAGGGACATCGGTCCGCCCCTTGGCACCACCAAAGGCCGTGCCGCGCCAGTTACGGCCGGTGACAAGCTGGAAGGGACGTGTCGCAATTTCCTTACCCGCCTCGGCCACACCAATGATTATGCTGGTTCCCCATCCGCGATGGCAGCATTCAAGTGCGGTGCGCATAACCTCCGTGTTGCCCGTGGCGTCAAAGCTGTAGTCTGCTCCGCCATCGGTGAGCTCGACAATCTTGGCAACTATATCTTCGCGGCTCATGCCTTTGGTGTTTAGGAAGTGGGTCATGCCGAACTGGCGACCCCATTGTTCGCGGTCAGGATTGATGTCGATGCCAAGAATGACATTGGCCCCAGCCAGCTTGGCACCCTGAATGACGTTGAGACCAATGCCGCCCAGACCGAAGACCACCACATTGTCGCCTGGCTGGACTTTTGCAGTCTTGGTGACCGCGCCGACGCCGGTTGTGACGCCGCAGCCGATATAGCAGCTTGTCTGGAAAGGGGCATCTTCCCGGATTTTGGCGACGGCTATTTCAGGAAGGACGGTGAAGTTCGAAAATGTCGAACAGCCCATATAGTGGAATATCGGCTGCCCCTTATAGCTGAACCGTGTTGTGCCATCGGGCATGAGGCCCTTGCCCTGTGTCGCGCGGATAGCCGTGCAGAGGTTTGATTTGCCCGAAAGGCACGTTTTGCACTTGCCACATTCGGGGGTGTAAAGCGGGATCACATGATCGCCGGGAGACACGCTGGTAACGCCAGCGCCAACCTCTCGCACAATCCCTGCCCCCTCATGGCCCAGCACGCTTGGGAATATTCCCTCGCTGTCAAAACCATCAAGCGTATAGGCATCGGTATGGCAGATACCTGTCGCCATGATCTCGACAAGCACCTCTCCGGCTTTTGGCCCTTCAAGGTCAAGCTCGACAATCTCCAGCGGCTTTTTCGCCTCAAACGCAACAGCAGCGCGGGTCTTCATCGGAAATCTCTCCTTACATCAATGTACCGAGCCATTGGAAAATATCGCCGCCTTGGCAAGTCCTATCCGCTTATCCAGCGCATAAGACCATTGTCACCTGCCACCACTCGCCCTTTCGAACCGACAGGCTCTACCCGTCCATCGGTCAGGAAGGCGATCATAGCCTCATCATTAGCTGGCACGCTGGCTAGCACCCGTCGATCATCAGGCGTCCGGGCGATCACTGTGCCAACACGCGGAGTGCCGTCACGTTTGTAGAAAACCGTGTAGGTCTCGACTGTCGCAATGCCCTGATATTCACCGTCCACCTCTGGCACGGGTGCTCGGCGCGCCTTCGCTTCTGCATTGCAGTCAAAATCATGCGGGAACACGGCGTTTGGCATCGGCTCGCTGGAAAGCACGATGGCGTGATTATGCGTTGCATAACCACCATTGGCGAAGAGCAAAGCCGTCCCGCGATCGCGCCGAAGCTTGTCGACCATCGATGCGACCGCATGACTCATATAATTGCCAATTGGTCCGCCACCAAAGGTCAGCCCGCCAAAGGCTGTAATCGGTCTATCAACCGGCCAATTGATCACCCGACGGGCCATTTTCGGTATGCAGGGAAAACAGGAGTAGAGCTCGACATCTGTTAGCTCTGCTGTCGTTAGGCCATTGCGTGCCAAAGCCTGTTCAAGCGTAACGTCGATCGCTGATGATGACGTATAGTGATCCCGCTTCAACAAATTGTGCGGCGTGTGCGCAGCGGCGCCCATGCCGATGTGGATAATGCGGTCTTCGGCAATGTCAGCGGCACGCGCCCTTGCCAAACTGGTAACAATGAAAGCCGCGCCCTGATTTACGCTCGAATTTGCCACCATCCGCTTTTGATAGGGAAAGGTAATCGGGCGATTATCGGCATCAGGTGATGTTATCGCTTCTGGAGGAAGAGCGTTTTGAATCCAGGCATTTGGGTTAGCAGCAGCGACACGGGACATTCCCGCCCAAATCTCTCCAGACTCTGCCTGCGCCTCTGACAAAGACTGGTGCCAAGCGGCGCGTGTGGCATTTTCGTAAAGCGGATACACATCGGTTGGCGCGACCAGTCCATATTGCGCAAGATGTTCAATGGACCCGGCCGAAACCGTAACATGATCATATTTTGGCTTTGCGGCATCGCGCAAAAAATCTGGCTTTGTGCCATCGGCATGCTTTGCAGCCGCCCTTTGCACTGCCGTTCGCAGCGCCTCACCCCCCACGATTGCCGCCACGTTGATCTCGCCTGCGCCGATGCGATTTGCCGCCTCGTTCAACAGTTGCGTTGGGCTTTCACCAGTCGCATGGGGCGTTTGTTCGATATGTGTGGGCGAAATACCGAAATGGTCCGCTAGCAATTGCGAGCAATCGCCTAACTCACGAAAGCTGAGCTGGGCGATGGTGGCAAGGCTATCCAACTGGCCAATCCACCCCCCACCCGCATCGGCATCGGCCCTGGTTAGTGCTTGGATCATCAGGCCAAGCGAGTCATGCACACACTCGCGGTCATTCAGCTGACCGACGCCTATGATTACGGGGGTGCGGGTATCATCTGCCATAATGCCATCTGACCAAATCATAGACTTCATGCAAGCGCATTTAACTGCGTGATTAAACAGGAATGATTAGGGTGGCAGGGCCCGAGCTTTTCAGACCCGGAAAAAGGCAAGGAACTAAACTCCAATCCGTTGGTTCAAGCCATGTGGTAGGCGTAGTAACTTTGCAGGATCGTGATCGTGATCGTCGAAATCGCCAAATAACTACCAAACGGAAAACGCGTTGCAGATGGGGATTTTTGCAAAGCGGTGCCAAGGAAATGAAGCAGCCCAATGACACTGGCGACCAGAATGATGGCAGGCAAAATTTGCCAGCCAACCCATAGGCCAATGGCTCCCAATAGCTTTGGATCACCTCCCCCCATTCCCTCCACCCCGCGCAGGCGTTGAAATGCGAGGCGGATTCCCTGCAGAATTGCATATCCCATGACGCCGCCAATCAACCGGGTCTCGACATTGGCCTGAGAGAAGAGCTCGCCCATTAGCAACCCCAAGACAGCCAACAGCAGTGTCAGTGCATTGGGTAACCATAGGTGCCGCCAGTCAAGAATGATCAATGGAACCATAAGCCAAAAAAACATGGCCGCCGCGATTGCCGCATATCCATCGAAGCTTAACGCCGCCAAGAAACCAAGTGCGGCACATAGCAGTTCGATAAGCGGATTGATCGGACTTATGCCAGCACGGCAACTCCAGCATTTTCCGCCCTGTACGGCGTAAGACAGCAACGGCACCAGTTCATGCACGCCAAGGGTCTTGCCACAATGGTCGCAGTGCGACCTGCCACGCATTACCCCCTCGCCCAAAGGCCAGCGGTAACACAGAGCAGCGGCAAAGCTGCCCCAGATCGCGCCCAATATCACCAAGGCAATCGCTACCGCAAATGGCGGGAGCGCGAACCCAATGCTGTGCGTCACGGCGCTTGCCAGGATCAACGCAGCTTTCCTGACCGCACCAGGCGGTAGCCACCTGCCACAGGCTGGAATCCCGCTTGTGAAAGCACAACGACCAAATCCATCGGTGGCTCAATAATTGTCAGCGTTGCCTGATAGGTGCGATTGCCCTTTAACCGCACCACCATCCGCTCCATTGTCGATTGACTCATCAGCGACAGCAGCATGTCGCCTTTGCTGCACGACGCATTGCCAATCATATCGCCTTTGATGATACCGCCCAAAGGCGTTCGGCGCATATCCAGCCGCACCATGCCAGAGGCCGACAGGCAGCGCCGATTGCTGAACTGTAGCGACAGCCCTTCCAATCGCAAATCGCTGCCCGCCAGATCATCAGCAACGGCGCGACCATCTATTGTTGCGGACAGGCTGTCGGCAAACACGCCGCCCAAACCGCGCCCGACCGTTCCAGAAACACCCGGCGCGCCTGGCGCTTCGCCGCGTGACACATCAAAAGCAACGCGACCCATAAGCAATTGCGAAGGCAAAATTCGCACATTGATATCGCCAATAGCTGCGCGTCCCCATGCCGCGTCTCGCAAGGCTCCAATGGCAATTACGCCTTGGCTGCTCCGTGCTGTGACACCCAGCCAGCTGGCAGCCACGCCCATGGGTGTCAGCAAGATCAACGCAAGAATGCCGACCAGAACCAGTAGCCCCCATTGCAGGCGCGACAGCCTCATGATCGCATCGCCAAAGCGACATCGGCGGAAACAAAACCGCCCTCTGTCTTGCGCAACTGGATTTCAGAAAGCTCCAGCCCCTGTGCTTCCATTTGGCTGATCCAGGCAAGCAATGCACCAGCCTTTACGCTTGCCATGCGAAAGCGCACAGCATTCGGACCATTTGAATTTACCTCCGCCAATTCAAAGCCAGCATTTTCGGCGCTATCTTTTACAACGACCTGGAGCGATTGCCCGGCGAGCTGCGGAACAACCGTGCCGCTGGGCGCTATGCTGCGGAAAGAGGCTGCCTTTGCCTCAATGCGTCCCCTTTGCTCGATTGCGGCGTTCAGATCCTTTCGGGCAGTTGAAAACGCGTCCATGGCTGGAAACAACAAACCGTAAATGACAATCACCAGCGCCAGCATCATGGCGGCAATTGCCAAAAGCCAGCGCTCCCTCGGTGCCCGTGCGGCAAACCAGTCTTTACACATTTCTATCATGGCATTTTCACCGTCAGATCAACCAGTGTCAGTCCGCTCGGGTCACGACGCGGGGTGGCCGTAATCTCATATCCAGCGCGTTGTATCGCCAGCAGAGCCGCGTTTATGCCATTGGCGTCGGGCGCAGCCAATGTCGCGGTAAGCAAACCGTTATTGCTAACGCGCAGATCATTTACACTGACATTTTCAACAGATTGCGCCGATTGCCAGACAATGGCGACCAACATGCCGGCCTTGCTTTGGCTTGTGCCTTTGCGTGCCAATGCAGCATCTACACGCGCGTTGACCTGTGCAATGTCAGTAATTGCTGGATCAATTTTCTGAGCGGCAGAAAGCGCCTTCTGCTGTTCCTGACTGATGGCCCATTGCAGCTTTGCCCAATGCGCAAGACCACTCACCAGAACCAGCAGCACCGCAAGCAGCGCCAGCCGTTTCAACCAAAGCCGGTGCGCATTATTCAGGACGACGCCGCCATGCCGTTTCCGCGCCCTGCCATCGAGAAAATCTGGAACGGGATCACGGCTAAAGGCAATCATCGATGCTGCCAACTGGTCACCGTCCACAACCGTTGGTTGCGCCGATCCGAAAAGCGCCATGCGCAAAGCAGCTTCATCGGGGCTGGCCCTATCGGCTGCGCGGAGAAATACCTCACCGCCAAGATCAACTTTCCACAGCTCGCCGTCAGGGGGAGAGACCAGCGCAGCTGCCGGTACAACGGCTTTCACCCAGAGCCCTAGCTCGGCCAGTCTATCAACACCTTGTTCGATGGTTGCACTATCCGCAGCGGCAACAATCACTTTCCCATCGGCTGCGAATACAGTTGCAATATGGGCCGTCCCCAGCGCCGCCTGCTGCGCGTCCACACGGGCTACAGCAAGCTCCTGCCGTGGTTCCAGTCCCTTTGCCTCAACGGCATAAAAGGATGATCGTGTCGCCGGGACAACTGCTATCACGGGAACATCCGCCAATTGCTCAACGTCCAGATTGATTGGCAGGTCGGGTAGGCATCCCTCACCGATGACCGCTTCGTCGGCAATAAGCCAAAAGCGGGGCTGCGCGTCGTCCGACAGCGGAAGCATGACCAACAGGCAATCCGCTTTAGTCATAAATCGTCACCCCAACTGCGCCACAACATGCGCGGTGGTGACGATTCTGCCGCAATCAGTCCTTTCTGCCGCAACTTTATGTCCCCGCTTTCAATTTGCAGGTCGAGCAAGAACCAGTTGCTCACAAGCTTTACCTGATCCTTTGCTGCCTGCGATGGTGCACTGGCCCCGGCAGGCATGGTGTCCCAGAATTTGACAAGACTGCCGTAGCCGCCCCGGGGGCGCTTTTCCAGTTGGATACGGGCGGCATTGCGAGTCATGCCACCTGGCGGATAGAGCATCGCAATAAGTGCAGCCTGCTCTGGCATCACTGTGTTGACATTCAACGGTGAAAGTTCCGCTACCGGCAGTGCGCAAATATAGGGTGCCAGCCTTACATAAAGCTCCGGTGTGACGCCGGCCACCGCACGCAATTCGCTTTTGTCGGCAAGTAGCTGGTTCGGGGCGACATATGGGCTTGGCAGCCCCTGATAATGGCTGTCCTCAAAACCGCCGGGAAGCGGTACCGCATCGCTATCGATCCAATCCGTGGCAGCATCGATAACCGGTCTCGAAACATTTTCCGGTACGGACAGTGCTACCATCAGAGAGAGAAATTGATCGCGCCCAACGGGGTTGGCTACCAGCCCACCATTTTCTTCCCTGACCAGGCTGTTGAGATTGAAGCAATTGCCGCCATCGGTAGCAGTCGCAACAATCTGTCCACCGGGCAGCAAAAAACGTTGGGGCGTGCCCAGCCAGCCCCCGCCCAATGTGGTCTGCGTTGCATTCGCTGCGCGCAAATCAGCAATGCGGGCCAGCGCCAAATCTTCAGCGGCATAGGACAATAGCCGGGCTTGCCGAAGCGATTGTCCATTTTGCGCCAATTGCGATGATAGCACCACGCGATCAAGAGTTGTTGCTGCCACAACCGACAGGATTGCCACCAGCAAAAGCACCGACAGCAAAGCTGCACCCTGTTCAGATGCGGTAACTTCAAGCCTCGGGCGCATCATTGCCTCCCGCGGTTTCCTCGCTGTCGCCTTGGGCCGGACCAGCGCCCACCAGAAACAACAGACGCAGCGGCGCACCCGCGGCTGGCGTAATCACCATTTCGACAGCGCGAGGTAATGCCGTTTCATCCTCCGCACTCCAGTCGCTGCGCCAATTGCCGTCCTGGTCCCTGAACCGCAATGTGGTTGCCTGTATGCCATTCAGCAAAGCCGCGTCTTGCCGCAATCCGCCATCGGGCATTGCCGAGAAGGAACGGACCAGCTTTGTACCCTGCAACGCATAGGTCACCCGCTGCACATTGGGCCGGGCTGCATTGTCGAGATTGCTTGCACCTGTCCGCGTCACAGAGAAAAGCTGTCCTGATGTCTCACTTCCCTGTGCTGCAAAAGCTGGAAGGGACATGCCTCCCGCACGGACTGGGCGCGCAATGGCTTGCGCCAGATCCGATTCCAGCAGCGCAATGGCCCGTGCATTACCGCTCAGCACCTCAAGCCGGTCCTTGACGGCAATTTGGGTATTGCTGGCTGACTGCAGCAAGCCGACACCGGCCACTGAAATCATCGCAAAAATAGCCAGTGCGACCAGCATTTCCACCAGCGTGAAGCCGTTTTCTTGGGCGAGCTGCGGGCTCATTTTTCGATCAGCCTTGCCAAATTCAGCTGCGCAGTGCGGCGATTGCCGATGTCACTGCCCTGCACGGTCACCACCATTTTGACAAAGCGTACATCCTCAGTGCGTTCCGTCGCCACTGACCAGCGCCAGTTGCGACCGCCATTTTCCAGCTCACCCTTTTCCTCACCGATCGCCGGTGCACGCGGATCTGACAGGCGTTCCACCGCCAGATTTTGTGCCACTTGCCATGCAAGCGCGCTATCTGACAGCGTAGCGGTTGTGCGCACGGAAAATGCCTGCAAATACACCATCGCAAGCGCGGCAAGACTGAATACTGATAGCGCCACCAGCATTTCGATCAGGGTAAAACCATGTTCGTGGGGCGGCTTAGACGAATTATTGGGCGACATTGACATCGCCTGCGCTGTTTATGCTGATCCGTACCAGACGGCCGTTGCTTGCCAGCACCACCGCCATTGGTGCGTTGGGTAGGCCATTGCCGTCAAAAGCTATTCTTTGCGACTGGCTGCCGCTGAGCTGCGCCATGGCAGGCTGTTCCCAATTTGTTGTTTTGAACGCCTTGCGCACCAATGGCTGCCAATTGCCATTGACCCTTTCTTCAAAACCATAGCCAGACCGGCGCACCCAAATTGCAAAAGGGCGGGCCTCCAACACGGCCTGATCGCGCAGCGCGGCGACCCGCGCCGCAAAAATGCTGGCTTGCGAGCCAATATTGCCGCTGCTGCTGCGAACGGTCAGGATTATGGCACTACCTGCCAGGCCGATGATGAACAAAACCACCATCAACTCGACCAGAGTGAAACCGCCACTATGTGCCTTGGGCCTATTCGGCGTAGATGTCGGCATTCTCATCCTGCCCGCCCGGCGCGCCGTCCGCACCCAGTGAATATATGTCAAAGGCGCCGTTTCGACCCGGTATGCTATATTGATAGGGCCGCCCCCACGGATCGCTCGGTAGCTTCTTGATATACCCTTCGGTTCGTGCGCCCGGCGCACTGACCGGCGGCGTGGCCAACGCATTGAGGCCCTGTCCGGAATCCGGATAGGTCAGGTTATCGAGCCTGTAGCTTTCCATCGCCTGCGACAAAATGGCAATGTCCGC
>CAYVQO010000011.1:0-28959 GCA_964452835.1 uncultured Sphingorhabdus sp.
CCCGATGCCGATGGATCGTCCAGTCCCAGCCCAAGCTTCAGGTCAACCGGGTTGGAATGGGCGTAAAGGAGCAGCCCGCACAAGGTGGAAAAGGCCGGGCCGCTATGCGCCTCGGGCAGACCTACAAGCCCGCCCGGTCGGCCAATACGCACCGAACGGCCCAGCGCCGCCTGCATATGGTCCGCCAGCCCCTTCAGCTCTGCGCCGCCGCCAGTCAGCACCACATGATGCTTTCCGGGCGCAGAAAAACCAAGTTCAGTCAGCGCCTTGCCGATTTCGGATATGATGGGATCAACGCGCTGGCAAATGACCGAATTCAACTGGGCTCGGGTAAGCTTTGGACCGGCGCCTTCGCTGTCATCGCTGACATTCAGAACATCCTGATGATCGCGCGGACTGGAAAGGGCTGAACCGTCGCGGCATTTTAGCCTTTCGGCTTCTGCCCGCCGAACGCCGAAAACCGCAGCGATGTCATCAGTTATATCAGCGGCCCCCTGATTTAGCGTTTTCAGCCCAACCAGCATGCCGCCGACATAAACCGACACATTGGTTACGCCAGCGCCCAATTCGACAAGCGCCACGCCTAACTCCCGTTCTTCCGCCGTCAGGCAGGCAAGGCCCGCTGCGACTGGCGAGGCCACTACCGCCTCGACGCCCAGATGGGCAGCGCGTGCCGTCATATCCAGATTGCGAACCGGAGCAGGTTCGGCCAGCACGACATGGATATCCACGCCTAACCGGTCGGCATAAAGCCCCAAAGGGCTGGCCACGCCGCCAACACCATCAATTGAATACAGCGTCGGGCTGATATGCAGCGGCGTCTTGCCACGGGGATCGATATTGGCGCGGCCCGCCATCAGCAGATCATCAATATCAACCTGCTCTATCCGGTCACCGCCAAGGTCGATTTCAGCCGGAGCCAGCTGGCTATCCAACCCGCCTGCGGACATGCCCAGCCACACCCGGTCAATATTGGTACCGGCAATACGCTCGGCCTGCTCAACGGCCTGGCGCGCCGAATGTTCTGTCTGCTGTATGTCAGCAATGCACCCTCTGATCACACCCTTGCTTTCGCGCTGGCCACTGCCAAGCACGAACAGGCTGCCATCGTCGCCAACCCCGGCAATCAGCGCAGAAACCTTGGATGATCCGATATCGAGCGCCGAGATGATCTTCTCGAACTTTGCAGCCATCAGGCGCTGCCCTCCGCCTGCGAAGCCTTTTTGGGTGCGGCTTGTGTCGGCTTTGCTTCAGCCGGCTTTTCCTTTGGTGCCTTGCGCATATACATACGATCGGGATCGCGCAGATCGAAATGGATGATATTGCGTCCCAGCAGGCGATGCACGCCGTCCATCCGGGTGAAATTCACTAGGGCTTGCGCTGCAAGCACCTCACCCTCTGGCAGCGCCAGCGTTTCGCCCGATTTGAAACGGATATCCCAACGGCGATTGCCGACCCATGTCGCGCCTGCCACCTGGCTTTTCAGCGACTGGGCATTGTCCAGCAATTCGGTCAGCGACACGAGATGCTTGTTGGCATTGGGGCCATTAACGACTGGCATATTGCCAATCTCGGCCTCGCTAATGCTTTCCAGCACCTTACCCTGATCATCCAGCAGCTTGTAACTGCCATTGTTCTGCCAAACTGCCACCGGCTTGCGCTCACCGATTTCGATGAACAATTTGTCCGGCAGCTGGCGCGAGACGCGGACCTGCTTGATCCAGCCATAGCTTGAAAGGTCACGCTGGATTTCACCAATATCGACCAGCAGCATGGGTTGATTGGTGTGATCAAGCACCATGTCATAGACCTTCATTTGGTCCACCCGGCGCATACCAACCACTTCAATATCCCGGACTTCAAAGCCCGCCTTCGCCGTCATCACGCCCAATTGCCGATATGCGGCTTGCGGCACGCCAAACCAGTTGGCGACGAGCAGCGCGGCGAGTAACAAAACGCCCAATATTGCCCAGGTCAGCACGCGCTGCACCTCGGCCTGTGTAAAGGGAAGCGATTGCAACAGCCGGTCAAACCAGCTTGTCTGGCGTATCTGCTTGCGCGGGGTTCTGCGGCGCGGACGCGAAGTGGTTTTGCTGCCTTTGCGCGCAACGGCACTGCCCATGATTATTGCCCCCTCATGCCAAAGCTTCCTTGACCAACTGGTCAACAAGCTGTTCGTAACTGATACCCATATGCCGCGCCTGTTCAGGCACCAGGCTGAGCGGTGTCATACCGGGCTGGGTGTTGGTTTCCAGCACGAAAACGCCATCACGGCCATGCTCGTCATCCCAGCGGAAATCGGTGCGCGATGCGCCTTTGCAACCGAGCAGATCATGCGCCTGCGCCGCCAATTCCATTACATAATCGGCAATATCCTGCGGGATTTCTGCAGGGCAGATATGCTCGGTCAGGCCATCGGTATATTTGGCATCGAAATCATAAAAGCCGCTTTTGGGCCTGAGCTCAGTGACGCAAAGCGCCTTACCGCCCAGCACTGCAACTGTCAGCTCCCGCCCCTTGATAAAGGGTTCGGCCAGCAGGCTTTCAAACTCCTGCCATGGGCCTGTCGCCTCACGGTTGATCGGATTGCCATAATTGCTGTCCGCCTTGACAATGGCAACGCCAACCGAGCTGCCTTCATTCACTGGCTTCAGAACATAAGGGCGCGGCATAGGGTCGCCTGCATAGAGGCTTTCGCTTTCGACAATCTTGCCCTTGGGCATCGGCACGCCTGCTGGAACCAACCGCTGCTTGGTCAGCTCCTTGTCAATCGCGATCACCGAAGTGACCATCCCGCTATGGGTATATTTGATGCCCATCAGGTCAAGCATGCCCTGCACGCTGCCATCTTCACCGGGGACGCCATGGAGCGCGTTGAAGACGACATCGGGGCGCAATCCGGCCAGAACCTGCGCAACATTGCGGTCCATATCGACGCGGCTGACTTTATAGCCGACGCGTTCAAGCGCATCGGCAACGCCATTGCCGCTCATCAGCGACACAGGGCGTTCGTTGGACCAGCCACCCATCAGGACTGCGACATGGATTTGACTGGTCATTTCGCTTTCCCCACGCGTTGTATTTCCCAATGCAAATCGATGCCCGATTTCGCCTTCACCCGGGCGCGGACTTCTTCGCCCAGCGCTTCAATATCGGCGCTGGTGGCATCGCCAGTGTTGATCAGGAAGTTGGTGTGCTTTTCGCTGACCTGCGCGCCGCCAACCATCAGACCGCGGCAACCGGCTTCGTCCACCAATTGCCATGCCTTGTGTCCGTCGGGATTTTTGAAGGTTGATCCGCCGGTTTTTGAGCGCAGCGGTTGCGACGCTTCACGGCTGGCGGAGATGCGGTCCATTTCGGCCTGGATGGCATCCGGATCACCCGGGCGTCCGCGAAATCGCGCCGCGACCACAATCGCGCCTTCGGGCAGTTCCGAGTGGCGATAGCTATAGCGCAGGTCTTCAACCGGTAGCCTCACCAGATCACCGTTGCGCAGCACAATATCGCAATCGACGAGAATGTCCTTCACCTCACCGCCATAGGCCCCGCCGTTCATGCGGACAAAACCGCCTACGGTTCCGGGAATTGAACGGAGAAATTCCATACCGGCAATGCCCGCATCGCGTGCGGTTGAGGAGACGAGGATGCCCGAAGCTCCGCCACCACAGTTCAGGACATTGTCCTCGACTTTATCGACCTTGGCAAAGGCTTTGCCTAAGCGCACGACCACACCCGGAACGCCGCCATCGCGCACAATCATGTTGGACCCAAGCCCAAGCGCCATAACCGGCGGCGCCGGATCAAGATCACGCAGAAATGCCTGGAGGTCGGCAATGTCTTTTGGTTCGAACAGCCACTCCGCCGCTCCACCCGATTTGAACCAGACCAGCGGTGCAAGCGGGGCGTTGGCAGTCAGTTTGCCAGCAACCTTTGGTATATCGTCGACACTCATCCCCGTACCGTCCTGATCGCATCCGCCAAGCCTGCAGCCCATTTGGTAATGTCGCCCGCGCCCAGGCAAACGACCAGATCACCGTCGCGAGTTGTCGCAGCCAGTTCCTTCGCCAAAGCCTCTGCGCTGCCAATTTCCTGCACGCTATGGTGCCCGCGCCGCTTGATCTTGCCGACCAGCTCGGCACTGCTCACACCCTCAATCGGGCTTTCGCCCGCCGCATAGACCGGGCTGATATAGACGACATCGGCATCGTTGAAGGCCGTGGCGAAATCTTCCATCAGATTGCCGAGGCGCGAATAGCGGTGCGGCTGGCAAACAGCAATAACCCGCCCCTTCACACCTTCACGAGCGGCGGAGAGCACAGCCTTTATCTCGACAGGATGGTGACCATAATCGTCGATGATCGTCACGCCATCAACCTCGCCCACCTTTGTAAAGCGCCGCTTGACCCCGCCAAATTTGGCAAAGCCCGCCTGCACCTGTTCATCGCTCATGCCGCGTTCAAGGCCCACGGCAATCGCAGCAAGCGCATTTTGCACATTATGCCTGCCCGACATGGGGAGGAAGACATCCTTGATCTCGCGCTTGCTGCCATCCCTTGCACGAACGACAACGTCAAATGTGTTGCCGCCCAGATCGGGCCGGACATTGTCCGCACGCACATCTGCCTGGGCGGAGAAGCCATAAGTCAAAATGCGCCGGTCGCGGATGCGCGGAATGATCGCCTGCACTTCGGGATGATCGAGGCACAGGATGGCAACGCCGTAAAAGGGCACATTCTCGATAAATTCGATATAGGCGGCCTTGGCTTTCTCAAAATCGCCATAATGATCGAGATGTTCAGGATCGATATTGGTGACAACGGCAATGGTGCCATCGAGACGCAGGAAGCTGCCATCGCTTTCGTCGGCCTCTACCACCATCCAGTCGCTGTCGCCCAGCCGTGCGTTGGAGCCATAATTGTTGATGATGCCGCCGTTAATAACGGTGGGATCAAGCCCGCCTGCATCAAGCATTGCTGCGATCAGCGAAGTCGTCGTGGTCTTGCCATGCGTGCCTGCAACCGCAACGGTATATTTCAGCCGCATCAGCTCGGCGAGCATTTCGGCGCGGCGCACGAGCGGAATACGCCGTTCGAGTGCGGCATCACGTTCGGGATTGCCGGGCTTGACCGCTGTCGATGTGACCACCACCGCTGCATCGCCCAAATTGGCGGCATCATGGCCGATCATCACCTTGATGCCACGCTTGCGCAGGCCCTCGATCACATAACCTTCGGCAATGTCGCTACCCTGAACTTTGTAGCCCAGATTGTGCATCACCTCGGCAATGCCCGACATGCCAATGCCGCCGATTCCGACAAAATGGATGGTTCCAATGTCAGTGCCTACACCCTTCATGCCGCGGCATCCTTTGCCAATGCGGGTTCGGGGCCACCGAAACCGGTATGTGTTTGAGTCTGTGATTTGATGGTGTGCATCGTTGGCGCACGGCCAAAGGATTCGACCAGATCGGCCAGATCGCGAACGGCCGTGGGGCGCCCGCAACTGCGCGCAGCCTTGGCCGCATTTTCCAGCGCACCCGGCAGAAGCGCCATTTTCTGGATTTGCTTTGCCAGCTCTTTGGCGGTGAATTGGTGCTGCGCTATTGCTCGCGCGCCGCCGGCATTCACCATCTCGCTGACGTTAAAGGCCTGATGATTGTCCATAGCGGTTGGCAGGGGGACAAGAATCGCTGGCCGACCAGCGCAGGTCAGTTCGGCGATCGTCGATGCCCCTGCCCGCCCAATCACCAGATGCGCCCAGCCCAGCCGCTCAGGCAAATCTTCCAAATAGGTCGCCAGCTCTGCCGGGATCTGATGTTCGGCATAGACTTTACGGACACGCTCCAGATCATCCTCGCGGCATTGCTGCGTGACCTGCAGACGGCGGCGCAGGTTAAGCGGCAGCTGCGCCAGCCCTTCTGGCACCACATCGGAGAGGATCGATGCGCCCTGACTGCCGCCCGTGACCAGAACGCGGAAAATGCCGTCCTCGTCCAGCGGCGGATAGCTTTCATCGCGCAAAGCGATCACTTCCTCACGCACTGGATTGCCAACCAGATGCACTTTATCCCGATGACGGTTGGCGATGCGCGTGACGTCCGGATAGGCAGTCGCAATCGCATTCACCTTTGGCGCGACAAAGCGGTTGACCCGACCCAGCACGGCATTTTGCTCATGAATCACGGTGGGGATCTTGTCAGCAAAGGCCGCCAATATCGTTGGCAGTGCGGGATAGCCGCCAAAACCCACAACGCAACTGGGCTGAAAATGATGGTTCAACTGCCGTGCCATGCCGCGCCCGGCGGCGATATTGCGGGCAGCGTTAATCCAACCGCGTGGCCCGCCGCCGCCTCGGCCCGCAGGCAGAACATGGCGTGCCAGCCTGTCCGGGCAGCCGGGAATCTTCATGCCGCGATCATCGGTGACAAGCGCAACATGATGCCCGCGCAGCATCAGTTCGCTCGCCAGCGCATAGGCAGGAATAATATGTCCGCCCGTGCCGCCTGCCGCCAAAATATAGTGCCGTGAAACCGTCATACCCCGCCTTTTACGATATAGGGTGTCTGGTCAAGATACGGGTTCCGCCGCGTCAATGCGAGTAGCAATCCGCAACAAATTCCGAGCGCGATAAGCGACGAACCGCCATAGCTGATGAACGGGAGCGTCATCCCCTTTGAAGGAAAAATGCCGAGATTGACCGCCATGTTTATCATCGCCTGTCCGCAAAATTGCGCGACAAGCGCAGTGCAGGCAAGGACAATGAACTGGTCCTGTTCATCCAGCATGCGGATAACAACACGGGCAAGGATCGCAAAATAGACAATTGCGATGATCATGCAGGCGAGCAGCCCGAACTCCTCACCGATTACAGAAAAAATATAATCGGTTTGCGCCTCGGGCAGGCTGTATTTGCGCGTACCGAGCCCTGGGCCAGCGCCAGTAAAGCCGCCAGCAGTCAGCGTTGCCATGGCAAGCTTATCATGGGTGATACCTTCAGTGCCAAAGACCCACGCATCAATGCGCTGGGTTGCCACCGGATAGAAATTATAGGCGAGAAGGATTCCACCTATGCCACTAATCACCGAGCCCCATAGCCGCACAGCCGGAACGCCCGATACCATCATCAGGGCAAACCAGATTCCGCAAAACAATATCGTCTGGCCCAGATCAGGCTGTGTCATTAGCAATGCACAGATCAACCCGGTAACGCCCATGGTGATAATCCGCACCGGCAGCGTCGGATCCTTCAGCCGCCATGACAGCACCCAGGCCATGGTTACAGCATAAAAGGGCTTGAGAAATTCAGAAGGCTGCAGCGATGCGGCGCCATAGCCGATCCAACGCTGCGCCCCGTTCACCTCTTTACCCAATATAGGCACCAGCGCGAGCAGAACGAAGAACAAGCCAAAGGCCGCGATACTTAGTCTGCGCGCCTGTTCGCGAGGGTACATCGACACCACAAACATCAGCGGCAGGGCAATTACCAACCAACCCAGCTGGCGATAGAAAAAATAAAGTGCAGGCAGCTCTTTGGTCGAAGTCGATAGCCGCTGCGCCGCGGCAGGCGATGCAGCCGCGACGGCAAGCAGGCCAATGGCAATCAGCACCAGGAAAAGCGACAGCAGAACCCGGTCCAGTTCCCAGAACCAGACGCTTAGCGGCGAACGATCCCCCCGACCGAGCCGGGCGGACAAGGGCCGCTTTGGTATCTGTGTGCCTGCTGCTGATGCCATGATTTCCCCCTAAGCCGCCCGAATAGGTTCAAGCGCCATTACTGCCCTGCGGAATGCGTCGCCCCGGTCCTCAAAATCACGAAACTGATCAAAGGATGCGCAAGCAGGTGACAGAATTACGGTCTCGCCAAAACGGGCAATGTCGTGCGCGTTCCGGACTGCCTTTTCCAGCGTGCCGCTTTCCACTACCATTATGTGTGGCCGCAGCAGATCGGCCAGCATCGGGCCATCCTGCCCATAGGTATAGGCGGCGCGAACATTGCCCAGATGGGGTATACAGGCATCCAGATCAGGCGTCTTTGCGATGCCACCCAATATCCAGTGAATGGCGGGATAGGCAGCAAGTGCGGGGGCCGTGGATGTGGGGTTGGTTGCCTTGCTGTCGTTGATGTACAGCACGCCATTGATTTCGCCCACGCGCTCCATGCGATGTGCCAGGCCGGGGTAGCTTGCAAGCCCTGCCTCAATCTGTTCTGCAGAAAGCCCCAACGCTTCGCATGTCGCGATGGCACAAGCGGCATTTTGGGCATTATGCGGCCCTTGCAATGCGGGCCAGCGCGATTGATCATCAATGTCTTTTGCCGATACGCGTTTCAGCCGGTGATGCACGCGGCTGGCAATCATTCGGCTTGGATCATCATCGCAGGCGATGACCGACAATTTGTCGGCATGCTGCATATGGAAGAGCCGCTCCTTCGCCGCGGCATAGTCCAGAAAGCTGTCATAGCGATCAAGATGATCCGGCGTCACATTGGTTAGCAAGGCAACATCACAATCAAGGCTATAGGTCAGGTCGATCTGGAAGCTGGACAATTCCAGCACATAGACCCCACCTTCAGGCAGCGGTTCCTGCGACAAGATTGGCAGACCAATATTCCCGCCCATCAGCGTCGGCACGCCAACGGTTTTCAGCATATGGTGGATCAGAGCCGTGACCGTCGATTTGCCATTGGTGCCGGTGATGCCGACAACCTTGTGCTCTGGCAGGCTTGGCCGGGCGAGCGCGAACAGTTCGATATCGCCGATGAGGGGCACTTGCGCATCGCGTGCCTTTTGCGCAATCGGATGGCTGTTGAGCGGCACACCGGGTGAAACGACCACGCCATCAAATCCGGCAAGATCAATCTCCATCGGATCGGCAAGCGTCACGGCATTGCCAGCCAGTTGTCTTGCCTCTTCCCGGCTATCCCATGCCGTAACCTCGGCACCGCTCGTCAGCAGCGAACGGACCGTTGCCAAGCCAGACCGCGCCAGCCCTAGCACCGCATAGCGTTTTCCGCGAAAGACGTCTGAGACAATCACCGCAGCTTGAGCGTAGACAGCCCGGCCAGCGCAAGCACGAAGGCAATGATCCAGAAGCGAATGACCACTGTGGATTCGGGCCAGCCAATTTGTTCAAAATGGTGGTGGATCGGTGCCATCCGAAACACGCGCTTGCCTGTGCGTTTGAACCAGAACACCTGAATGATCACACTCATTGCCTCAACGACAAACAACCCGCCGATGATGGCAAGCACAAATTCATGATGCGCAACAACCGCAATTGCGCCCAATGTGCCGCCCAGCGCCAGACTGCCGGTGTCGCCCATAAAGACTGCCGCGGGCGGCGCGTTGAACCAGAGGAACGCCAGCCCGGCACCAATGATCGCGCCGCACAATATCACCAGATCCCCTGCGCCGAGTATGAAGGGCAAGCCCAGATATTCGGCATATTTGGCGTTGCCGACCAGATAAACAATCATCATGAAAGCCAGCGACGCAATGATCACTGGCATGGTTGCAAGGCCATCGAGCCCGTCGGTCAGATTGACCGAATTGCCAAAGGCAACGATCACGAAAGCGCCAAAGGCCACATACCACCAGCCAAGGTCCGCAACATGGCCGTTGACGAATGGCAAGTACAGCTTCCCGCCAGACTGCGACACGATCAACGTAACCGCCAAGCCTGCTATGGCAAATTCCGCCAGCAAGCGGACCTTGCCGGAAACACCCTTGTGGCTGCGCTTCTTGACCTTGTCATAATCGTCCAGGAAACCGACGATGCCGAAGCCAGCCATCACGATCAGACAGGCCCAGACATAAAGGTTGGTCAGATCCATCCACAGCAGCATTGCGATGGATATGGACGTCAGGATCATCAGCCCGCCCATGGTCGGCGTGCCGACCTTTGCCAGATGCGTTTGCGGGCCATCATCGCGGATCGGCTGCCCTTTGCCCTGCCGAACGCGGAGCATGCTGATGAATTTGGGCCCAATCAGCAGCCCAATGATCAGCGCCGTGCCGACAGCGGCCCCAGCCCTGAAGGTCAGGTAGCGAAAAAGATTCAATATTCCTGCAAAATCAAGATATTCAGCCAGCCAGAATAGCATTTAGCGTTCCCCACCTTCCGCGCCGCCAACCAATGCGTCGACCACAGCAGAAAGCCCCATTGAATTGGACCCTTTAACCAGAACGGCATCCCCGGCGCGAATTATGTCTTTTGCCATTGGAATTGCGTCCTTTGCGGTCGCGCAATGCGTGAATTTGCCGCCCCAGGCAATGTCGCCTGCCAACGCTTCGGCGAGTGCAGCCATCTCTTCACCGACTAGCAGTGCATAACTGGCACCTGCCGCATCGAGATGCGCCTTTAGTGCTGCATGATATTCGGGTGCCTTTGCACCCAGTTCCTTCATCGTGGCTAGGATCGCAATCTTACGATCACCCTCTGCCTTGCCCAACTCGCCGATCGTCACGGCCATTGACGCCGGGTTGGCATTATAGCTTTCATCCATCAGCAAAGCCGTGCCACCCTTTGCAGCGATCATATGGCGCGCACCGCGGCCCTTCAGTCCGCCCAGCTCGGCCAAGGCAAGGCCAGCAGCGGCAAGATCGGCACCCGCTGCTTCAACGGCGGCGATAACGGCCAGCGAGTTGGCAATCCAATGCTCGCCAGGCTGTGACAGCGTGTAGCAAAGCATGGCTTCGGGCAATTTTGCGGTGATCAGCGAACCACCACCCGCCGCGCCGACATGGTCAACGCAGCGCACATCGGCCTCTGGTGAGAAGCCAAAGCTGATGATCCGTGACGCATAACGCTCAGCCTTGGCGCGCAGACGGGGATAATGGACGTTGTCACGCGGTATGATGGCCGTGCCGCCATCAACCAGCCCTTCAAATATCTCTGCCTTTGCATCGGCAATGCCTGCCTCATCTCTGAAATTCTCAATATGCGCAGGGGCGATGGTGGTGATAATGGCGATATGCGGGCGGACAAATTGCGTCAGCGCGGACAGCTCGCCCGCATGGTTCATGCCCATTTCAAACACGCCATAGCGCGTATCAGCGGGCATGCGAGCTAGGCTGAGCGGCACCCCGACATGATTATTATAGCTTTTGACTGAACGGTGCGCTTTACCGAATGAGGCACGGTCGAGTGCAGCATAAAGCGCCTCTTTGGTGCCGGTTTTTCCGGCTGAACCCGTAACGCCAAAAATCGTTGCATCCACCCGGTTGCGCGAGGCAATGCCCAATTGCTCCAGCGCGCGCATCGTATCGGCAACGCGAACCTGCGGTCCCTCAACGGCATCGCTGACAATTGCTCCGGCGGCGCCAGCGGCCAGCGCCTTTTCTACAAACAGATGCCCGTCGCTATGTTCGCCCTTCATTGCGAAAAACAGGTCGCCTTGCCCGATTTCACGCGAATCGAATGCCACGCCATTGCAGCTGAAATCGGCCGTTGCCTCTCCATCAAGCAAGTTAGCCAGTTCCGCTGAGGTCCAGAGCGCGTTCATGCCGTGCACTCGCGCGCGACCTGCACATCATCAAAGGGCAATGTGCGTTCGCCAATAGTCTGACCCTGCTCATGTCCCTTGCCCGCGATCAGGACAATGTCATCTGCTGCAGCCAGCCTGATTGCCTCCGCTATTGCTGCACGCCTGTCCCCAATATCAAGCGCGTCAGGCGCACCTGCGCGGATGGCGGCACGGATAGTAGCCGGGTCTTCGCTGCGCGGATTATCATCGGTGATGATGGCAATATCTCCGAGTTCCTGCGCAATAGCGCCCATCAACGGACGCTTGCCCGTGTCGCGATCTCCGCCTGCGCCAAAAACGACAATGAGCCGCCCCTTGGTGTGCGGGCGTAGCGCCTTGATCGCCGCGTCGAGACCATCCGGCGTATGGGCATAATCGACATAGACCGGAGCACCGCTGCGGGTGATGGCCGCACGCTCCAGCCGCCCGCGCACGGTCTGCACCCGGGCCAGCGCCGCGATGACGTCTTCGGCATCATCACCGCTGGCAATGACAATGGCGGCGGCCGTCAGCGCGTTGGCAGCCTGATAGGCACCGATCAATGGCAGCTTGACCTTATAGATCTGGGCCTGGACCTCGACCTCCAAGTCCTGCCCCAATTGGGTCGGTATGCGCGAAATGAGACGGATGCCCTTGCCCTGCTCGCCAACCGTAATCAGGTTCAGATCGCGTGCCTTGGCGCGGGCTATCGCCTTATCTGACCATAAATCATCGGCCCAGATCACAGCGGTTGCGGTGTCGGTTGCCACCTCATCAAACAGCCGCATTTTGGCTTCGAAATAGCTGTTCATGTCGCCATGATAATCCAGATGGTCGCGGCTGAGGTTGGTGAAAGCCACAACACTCACTGGCACACCGGCGATGCGGTATTGATGCAGGCCGTGGCTAGAGGCTTCGAAAATGGCGTGGCTTACGCCTTCACGCGCAAGGCCTGACATGTTGGAGAGAAAAGTGACGATATCGGGGGTCGTTAGGCCAGTCCGCACCTGCTCATCGGCTGTGGTCACACCCAACGTGCCAATCGATGCTGCACTATGTCCGGATATCCGCCACAATTGGCGGCTGAGTTCGGCGGTGGAGGTTTTGCCATTGGTCCCAGTTACCGCTGCCACATGCGCCGGGAAAGGCGCGAAGAAGCGGGCGGCAATTTTGGCAAAGGCGAGGCGCGGGTTGGCATCGGCGATATGGACCGCGCCTTCCACCTTCGCTTCGGGCCGGGCGACAACGGCAATGGCGCCCGCTGCTATGGCATCGGCTATATAATCTTCGCCGTTGAATTTTGCCCCCTGAAACGCCCCGAAAATCGTGCCTTGGGCAATTTTGCGATGGTCAATGGCAAAGCCTGTAACCCGCAACGAGCCGCTATCCCCGGCGGCTTCTCCGATCAGAGAAGAGAGCAGCATCAGTCACCCCCTTTGGGCGACCAAAGCAGCGGCATCAGTTCAGACACGTCAACGTCACGGTGCGTATCGGGGTAAATGCCGAGTTGCGGACCAATGCGCAGCACGGTCTGGCGGACGATGGGCGCAGCTGTCCATCCCGCGGTGCGCTGGAAGCCCGATTCGGCTGTTCCTTGGGGTTCATCAACCATGGCAACAATCACATAGCGGGGATTGTCCATTGGGAAAGCCGCCGCGAACGTCGCAACGACAAGATTCCGTGCATAACCTCCCACACCCGGCTTTTCAGCCGAGCCGGTTTTACCGCCAACGCGGTACCCGGCGGCGTCTGCTTTCTTTCCGGTGCCGTCGACAACGATCATGCGCAGCAGTTGCCGCATGCGCGCACTTGTGGCGGCGGAAAAAACGCGTTTGCCGGGAATCTTCTGACCAGCCTTGACCTTGAACAACGTGGCAGGCCGGGAAATGCCGCCATTCACCATTGCAGCATAGCTATTGGCCAGATGCAGCGGCGTTACAGCCATGCCGTGACCGTAGCCGACGGTCATATTGGTCACCCGCCCCCAGCTAGAGGGCCAGAGCGGCTTCGAACGCTCAGCCAGTTCGATATTGGGCCGCTTGTCAAATTCAAGCGCACGCAACATCGCTTCCATTTTTTCCCGGCCCAAATTGTCGGCAATGCGGGCTGTCACAATATTTGAGCTGTGCACCAACGTCTCCGGCGTATTCAGCCAGCGGCCTGCCGGATGGGTATCGCGAATTTTGAAGCCGCTGATTTCGATCGGCGCCGTTGCGTCATAGCGGATTGCCAGATTGCGGACCGTCCCTGCATCCAGCGCGGCCGCAACCGTCAGCGGCTTGAAGGTGGAGCCAAGCTCATAGACGCGGTTGGTAACATTGTTCACCTGATGCGCAATCGGCGTTTTGCCAGCCGCGACATCGGCTTCGAAATTATTCTGATCGGCAAAATTAGGGAAGTTGGGGTTGAACGTAGGCAAGCTCGCCAGCGCCAGCACTTCGCCTGTACGCACATCCATTATGATACCTGCGCCGCCCTTTGCTGCTGTTGCCTTTATCCCGCGGATCAGTTCCTGCTCCAATGCGGCCTGAACACGAACATCGATGGAGAGCTCTACCGGCTTGCCCCGTTTCTGCGGATTGCTGAGCTGCGCATCCATGACACGCTCCATGCCCAGCGCGCCTTTGCCGTTGGGATCGACAAAGCCGAGCACATGCGCGGCCAGATCATGCTGCGGATAAAGCCGTTCATCCTCGCGGGGAAATTCGATGGCGATTTCACCCAAGTCATGCACGCGGCGGACCTGTTCGGGCAAGGCGCGTTTGCGCAAATATCCGGGCTCTTTCGCGGTCAGTTTGGCGTAAAAGGCTTCTTCGGTCGTGTCAGGAAAAATCGCCGCCAGTTCCTGCGCCAGCTTGCGCCGGTCGCCCAAAAGCTCGGCGGGCTTTACCCAAATCGCATAGGCACGGATGGTGCGAGCAAGCGGAATGCCATTGCGGTCAATGATGTCGCCGCGCACCGGCACATAATCTTTGGTCGTCGCACCATAGGCCCGGCTCCCTTCGAACAGTGCCAGCGTTGCCAACCGGCCAATGATCAGCATCAGGAAAAGTCCAAACAGCCCTGCCAGCACCAGCAATCGCCAAAAGGCCAGCGCAGTCGCGGCGCGTGCGGCATTCGCATTCTGGCGGCTGGTTGGACGAACGACAAAGGTTGTCATGGGCGTTTCCGCTCCTGCGCCGCCTTTTTGTCGATTTCTTTCAGAAGATTATCAGACAACAGCTGATCGTCCATCTTCGAAAGCCGCTCGGTTCGCGTAACGGGCTTGATAGACGCAGTGGATTTGGCCTCCACCTTTGCCGTTGTAGCAACGGCAATGCGCGTTGATTTCACATCATCAATCGCCGAGGCCGCAGCGCCCGCCTTGCCAATCTCGCCCGCGGGCGCATTGCCATCAATATCCGATACGGCGACCATTACCGGCTTTACCACTGGCCCCGCGCCATCCAGATTTGCCAGAGCGCGTTCACCGTCCAGAAATTGCTCGGCAGTGGGCGGCGCATAGCCGTATAGCAGATCATTCCATTCGGCGAGTTGCTGCATATTGGCGCGCGTACGCAATTCAGCCTGCAAAAAGCTGATCTCGCGCTTTGTTTCCATGATCTTGCGGTCGGTTTCGACCAGCTTGCTGTGCAGCGCCCCAACATTAAGCGACAGCGGGTAAAGCAACACAGCAACAATCGAAAGCAGTGCAAGCCAGCCGAAATTTTTGAGGCGCTTGATGGCGAGGGTCATGCGGCATTCTCCATCGACCATGCAGGCGCAGCTGTGCGGGTAGCGCTGCGCAAGGTGGAGGATCGGGCGCGAGGGTTGCGCGCAATCTCTGCGGCAGAGGGGCGGATGGCCTTTGACAGGCTGTCAAAGCTCGGTGCACGAGGCGCAATCATAACGGGCATATGGCGCGAACCGCCGCCCGTCGCACCGCTGCGGTCTCGCAGGAATTGCTTGACGATGCGGTCTTCCAGGCTGTGGAAACTGACCACCGCCAGCCGCCCGCCGGGCTTCAATATACGCTCGGCTGCCTCCAGCCCTTCGCTCAGTTCGTCCAGTTCGCGATTCACATGGATGCGCAGTGCCTGAAAGGTGCGTGTCGCCGGGTCCTTGGGTGCACCCTGCCGATAGCCAAGCGCCTTGCGCACGACTGCGGCCAGGCTGCCTGTGCTTTCAATCGGGCGCGCCGCGACAATCGCCCGGGCGATCCGGCGCGAACGCGGTTCTTCACCATAAAGATAGATGATGTCGGCAATCTGCGCTTCATCAGCGCCGTTCACAAAGTCCGCTGCGCTTTCGCCCGTTTGGCTCATCCGCATATCCAGCGGGCCGTCCTGCTGGAAAGAAAAGCCGCGGGCAGCCTGATCCAGCTGCATCGACGATACGCCAATATCCAGCACCACGGCGTCAACCTGGCCGATGCCTTCCGCTGCCAGCCGCCGGTCCATCTCGGAAAAGCAGGCAGAGTGAAAGTGCAAGGCACCTCCACTCTGCGCTGCAAGGTCAGCACCTGCTGCAAGCGCATCGGGGTCGCGATCAAAAGCAAGAACGCGCGCACCCAAAGCCAGGATAGCCCGGCTATATCCGCCTGCACCAAAGGTGCCATCCACGACATCCGAACCTGGGGTGATGGCCAGAGCGTGAATCACTTCATCCAGCAAGACTGGAATATGGGGAGAGGCAGCGGTCATTTGCCCCGCCTCGCAAAATCTTCGAGCCAATAGTCGAGCTCTTCGCCGACCTGCGCAAAGGTCGGCGGGGCCGACGCCTTGAACACATCAGGGTCCCACAGCATGAAATGGGTGGTCACCCCGAAAAAGAAGCCGCGATCGCCGCCAAGCTTCCCAAAATGCCGAAGCATCGGCGGCAGGACGAAGCGGCCTGATGGCTCAAAAGCCACTTCAAAGATCGATGAAGCGCCGGCACCCGCGGCCTCGCGGTTCAAATCGGCTCCGCGACCAACGGCTGATTCCCATTGGGTATTCAGGTCAGTGCGCAGTTGCAGACGTTCGGTGCGGCCATAGCCGATCAGGCATGGCAGGCTGGAATGGCGTTGCAGGCAGACAATATTGTCGCCGCTCGATTCAGCGACTGGTTCGCGGATTTCTGCCGGAATCGTGACTCGTCCCTTGGCATCGATCGTCGACAGGCCGGAACCGGCATAGACAACGAATGCAGACACGAGACCGTTCACCCCTTCCTTTGCGGGTGCGGTTCACCATTCGCAAAAGCGCAATGCTCTCACGTCTTCGCCTGAAAAGCCGAAATACAGTTATCCACCCCGGATATGATTAGGGCATATCAAGGGATATTATGGATGAAAAGAGGGATTTTGTGGGACAGAGTCGAGATTTGAACTCAACATATTGATAATATTCATATTTCTTTTTAACGTCCCCCTAGCGACAGCCTGCGACTCCCCATCCAATCTAACGAAAATCCAACGAATTCCGCTTGGCTACCAATAATCGCCCACAAAATCCCAAGAATCACCTTCTCCTCCTATGGCAAGGATTACGCACGTGGCCGCTCGTTCAGCGTCTGGATCAACCGGGTTATTGAGGCGAACTGCTCAATGGTTTTGCCAAGCAGCGTGCGGTCCTCAGCAGGATCGAGCGTTGCGCTTTCGAACAAGGCCTCGGTGCGAATGGTCACCAGCAAATCGCCCTGATGGAAAAGCGCGCACAGTTTTTCGCCAAAGAAATCGCGCTCCAGTTCCAGCAGACGTTCGCAATAGGCCGGGTGCACAAGATAGCGCCCCTCCACCTGATCACTGCCATAGACATCAAAGGCATCTTCGAAGCGCGGATCGACCATCTTGATCCGCTCCAGCGTTTGATCACCATAGCTTTTGCTGTCACCGAACAGCGTGAATTTGAAACCATCACGGCGCACCAAAGTGGTGCCGATAAAGTCGCGGGCAAAACGAAAACGCAATACCACGCCTTCAAATACCGTCACAGTCCGGCGGTTCTTGCCCGACCCCCGCGTCTCGGTCAGCTTTGATTCGTAGAGCAGAAACTCTGTGCCACCGACAGTGCCTGACCATTGATCCTGATGATGGGCATTGTCATGGCTCGGCAGCAGATCATATTCGCACGCCAGTTCAAATTCAGGCCCGGCGTCGGGGGCCAAAAGGTAATTAATGTCCAGTGAGCGGGCGAGCGCACTGTTCATTTCCCGCTTCAAGACATTGGTCATTGATGTGCGGATATAATGTGCCCATGTCAGAAAGCCGCCAGCAATGGCAAAAGGCGCAAAAAACAGAAGCTGGGTCGGCGCATTAAACAGCAACGCGATGCCGGCAACCACGACAGCCAGTATTACCCCGGCGATGCTGGTCCAAAGTACTTTCTCCCGCGCCTTCGCCCGCTCAGCGGCCTTGCCATCCAGCCAGTTACCCAAACCGCCCGCCATCAGTTGATCGACATTGGGCATATTAATCATTTCTGGTCATCTTCCCCTGAGATGCTATTTGTAACGTCATATTGGCAAATGGGGGATGAGAGTAAAGCGATGATGTTGATAGTCCTGATCGTGATTGCCGTGCTCGGCCTGATGGTCGTGTTCATTTATAACCGGCTGGTCGGCCTGCGGCAAAATTGCAGGCAAGGCTGGGCCGACATTGATGCGCAATTGCGCCAGCGGCATGATCTGATCCCCAATCTGGTCAGCACTGTTCAGGGCTATGCCGCGCATGAGAAATCCACGCTGGACGCGGTGATTTCGGCCCGCAACTCTGCCGTGGCAGCACGCGACCCCGCTTCAATGGCAGCGGCCGAGGGCGGCCTTAGTAGCGCGCTGAAGGGGCTGTTCGCGCTGGCCGAAAGCTATCCAGACCTGAAAGCCAACCAGAATTTCCAGACATTGCAGCATGAACTGGCAGATGTTGAGGACAAGCTGGCCGCATCCCGCCGCGCCTATAATGCCGCCGCCGCAGATTATAACAGCGCCCGCGAATCCTTCCCCGCCGTGCTTTTTGCCGGGGCGCTGGGCTTTGGCGATCAGGGCTTCTGGGAATTGGGCGCTGAAGAACGCCCTGCCCTTGCGGCACCGCCAGAGGTCAAGTTCTGACCAATCCCTCTCCCAAGAGGAGAGGGACTAAACCCCAGCCTTCAGCAGCCAGTCATGGAAAATCCGCACTGCGCGTTGTTTTAGCGCACGGGGGCGGCAAACGAACCAGTAGCTATAGGGGCTTTCGACTTCGCTGTCGAACAGCCGTGTCAGCCGGTCATCCTTTGCATCGCTGAAATGGCTGCCGTGCATGATGGCGACGCCCAGGCCGTTGGCGGCTGCCTCCAGCATCAACGGACCTGAATCGATATGGTCTATTGCGGCCGGTTTCAGTTTCGGCTGGCCGATGGCATTGCGCCAGGCGTCGAATATCAGCGGCATGTCACTATGCACCAGCACGGTCTGATTTTTGAGGTCCGCCGGAGTCTTGATGCCCTGTTCTGCCACCAGCTGCTCTGAGGCAATGGCATAGACCGTATTGCGGTCAAGCCGGACGCTGTAGAGTTTGGGATCGACATAATCGGCAATGATGATTGCCGCATCAACGACATCGCCCAGCAAATTTTCCGCATGCCCCGATGTATCGACATCAATATGCAGCTTCGGAAACAGCTTGCGCAATTCGGGCAAGCGCGGGATCAGCCGCTGCGTACCAAATAGCGGCAGAACGCCCAGCCGGAGCCGATATTCGCCGCCCTCGCCCGCCAGTTCTTCCACTACCTCTGCCAGCGATTCCAGCACGGGATCAACCGCCGCCATCAGCGCCTTGCCATCAGCATTCAGATACATGGCCTGCGACTTGCGATCGAACAGCGGCTTGCCCATGAAATCTTCAAGCGCCTTGATCCGGCGGCTGAGCGCAGGAGGCGAAAGCGACAATTCGCTGGCAGCGGCCTTTGCCGAACCAAGCTTTGCCGTGCGAACAAAGGCTTCCAAAGAGCGGAGGGGAGGCAAACGGCGCATATCTTATGCTATCCTATATATGATGCAGCGCAACATTGCTGCTCGCGATGATCCGACCCGCTGCGAACTCTTGGTTTCGCTTGGATTTCAAGCTAGATAATGATTCCGGTTTATGCAACCTCAATTGTTTTTTTCGCACTTGCACAATAATCGGGGCAACCCCATAAAGATCATGCCTAACAGGCATCCTCTCCTAAAGACTTTTTCAGGGTCGGCGTTCGCGTCGGCCCTTTTTTCTTTGCCCTTACCGGTTGCCCCTGCCCGCACGCTATCCTATCTTCGCCAAATCAGCGGCTTGCGCGAAAGGATAAGACCATAATGGCGAAGGCCAAGACCGAAAAACTGCAAGTCGCAAATGCCAAGGCCGAGGATTCAGGGCGCGGCTTTGCGCGGCTTTCCCGTGACACCATGGCAGCACTTGGCTTGCAACAGGGCGATGTGATCGAAATAAGCGGCAAGCGAACAACGGCTGCACGCGCCGTTGACCCCTATCCTGAGGATGAGGGGCTGGAGCTGATCCGGCTCGATGGCCTGCAAAGAGCAAATGCAGGAGTTGGCGCTGGCGATCAGGTCGAGTTGAAAAAGATTGAATCGCAGCCCGCCAAAAAGGTGGTCTTTGCCCCCGCGCAAAAGGAAATCCGGCTGGAAGGTCCGGGCGACGCGCTGAAACGCAACTTTATCGGTCGTGCACTGGTCGCAGGCGATGTTGTCGCAACGCACGGGCAGCAACGGGTGCAGCCAGAGAATATGCCGCCGCAGCTGCGCCAGATGCTGGCAGCCCCTGCCTTTTCCCTTACCGAAATCCGCCTGACGGTGGTTGCGACCACGCCCAAGGGCATTGTCCATATCGACAATGATACAGAAGTCGAACTGCGCGCCGAATATAGCGATGCAGGCGATGGCCGCCGCGCCGATGTTACCTATGATGATATTGGCGGCATGGGCGATACCATCCGCCAGCTGCGGGAGATGGTGGAGCTGCCCATGCGCTATCCCGAATTGTTCACGCGGCTGGGCGTCGATCCGCCGCGCGGTGTGCTGCTGCACGGCCCGCCAGGCACCGGCAAAACCCGCCTCGCCCGTGCTGTCGCCAATGAAAGCGAAGCGCAATTTTTTGTGATCAATGGCCCTGAAATCATGGGCTCGGCTTACGGTGAATCCGAAAAGAAACTGCGCGAGGTTTTTGAGAAGGCCACCAAGGCCGCACCGTCGATCCTGTTCATTGATGAAGTCGACTCCATCGCCCCTGCGCGTGACAAAGTGCATGGTGAGGCGGAGAAGCGGCTGGTTGCACAATTGCTGACATTGATGGACGGGCTGGAGCCGCGGACCAATCTGGTTGTCATTGCCGCCACCAACCGGCCCGAAGCCATTGACGAGGCGCTGCGCCGCCCGGGTCGTTTCGACCGCGAAATAATTGTCGGCGTGCCCGATGAAAGCGGGCGGCGCGAGATATTGGCGATCCACACACGCGGCATGCCGCTTGATAGCAAAGTCTCGCTGCGCGAGCTGGCGCGCACCACCTATGGCTTTGTCGGTGCCGATCTCAACGCGCTCACCCGTGAGGCAGCGATTGAGGCCGTGCGGCGGATCATGCCAAAGCTTGATCTGTCCAGCGGCACGATCCCCGCTGATGTGCTGGAAAGCCTGAAGGTTACGCGTGACGATTTTCTGGAGGCGATGAAACGCGTTCAGCCCTCTGCCATGCGCGAAGTGATGGTGCAGGCTCCCGATGTTCGCTGGGGCGATGTTGGCGGTCTGGATGAGGCGCAGGCAAAGCTGAAGGAAGGCATTGAACTGCCGCTTAAAAATCCGGACGCATTCCGCCGTCTGGGCATCCGCCCGGCCAAGGGCTTTCTGCTCTATGGCCCGCCGGGCACGGGCAAGACATTGCTGGCAAAGGCCGTGGCGCGGGAGAGTGAGGCTAATTTCATTGCGACCAAATCGTCCGATCTGCTGAGCAAATGGTATGGCGAAAGCGAGCAGCAGATTGCCCGGCTTTTCGCCCGCGCGCGGCAGGTTGCGCCAACGGTGATTTTCATCGATGAAATTGACAGCCTGGCCCCTGCACGCGGCAAGGGTGCGGGAGAGCCCCAGGCGACCGAGCGCGTAGTCAACACATTGCTCGCGGAAATGGACGGGCTGGAGGAGCTGCAATCCGTCGTCGTCATTGGTGCGACCAATCGCCCGACGCTGATGGATGCAGCCTTGCTTCGTCCCGGCCGCTTTGATGAGCTGGTCTATGTGACAGTGCCCGACAAGGGCGGGCGGCGGCGGATATTGGGGATCCACACCAGCAAAATGCCGCTGGGCAAGGATGTCGATCTGGACGAAATCGCCGAACGCACTGATCGCTATACCGGTGCCGATCTGGAAGATCTTGTCCGCCGGGCGGGTCTTTTTGCGTTGCGCGAGGAAGGCAGCGAAGCCAGCGAGGTGCGCATGAGCCATTTCAGCCAGGCCCTGAACGCCAGCCGCGCAACAGTGACACCCGAAATGGAAGAAGAATATCGCGGCATGGAATCAAAGCTGAAGCAGGCTGCACTGGTTCCTGAAGGCATGGGCTTTGTCGCGCCGGGAATGGTAAAGCCAGTGCGGGCATCCAAGCACGAACCTTAGGATCGGGACCTGCCGATAAGTCCTGCCCCTAAAGCGTGGCACGCTCCACGGCGTCGCTTAAGCCGATGGCCTTTACCAATACCATGCCCTCTATCACAACAAGCAGCCGCGCCGCATCGCGTGCTCGCGCTGCTTCATCTGGCGCATCAAGCTGCATGGCGCCCCAGCCAAGAAAGCCTTCGCCAATTTGCGCGGCAATGCCTGTATAAAGCGGATCGCCGCGCCCTGCCCGGCTCGCCAGTTCCAGCCAGACACACATATAGGGCCAGAATTCGGCCTTCAGCACAATGGTAGAAAGATGCGTAATCAGTGCGTCCAGCGGCAATGGCCTCGACGCTGTATGTTCCGCGAGTTGCGCTGTCATCCGTTCGGCAATGCGTGCAAGGGTCGCGCCGATAATCTCGGCCTTGTCACTGAAATAATAGAGTAACATCCGGTCGCTGGTTCCCGCTGCCTTAGCCAGCGGGCGCAGGCTTGAGGCAATCAGGCCATGCGCCAGCACATGATCGGCCAGCCGATCAACAATGGCAGCGCGCCGTTCGTCATTCTTGCTCAATGCCATATCCGAAAGCCCTTACGCCATTTTCTTTCTTGTAGCGAACGCTACATTAATGTAGCATATGCTACATATCGAGTCGAATGAAAGGAAATGATGATGAGCACATATTGGCAAAACTGGTTTCTGGGCTGGGCTGTTTTCGTCGCTCTGTTCGGGCTTGTGCTTGCTGGCGGGGCATTTCCCGCGACTGATGGGCTTACCCAGACATTATTTGCTCTCTTCGGCAGTCCGCTTCCCACCGACATGGATTCTCATCACCGCTTCGCCGTTGGCCTGATGGGCGCAGTCACAATGGGCTGGGGCCTTACCTATTTCGGCGCGTTCAAGGCGCTGTTCCTTCTGGAACCCGCAAAAGCCGCACCGATCTGGCGCTGGCTGCTGCTGGCATCTTCGATCTGGTATGTGGTCGATTCGGGAATCTCAATCGCCACTGGCATCTGGATGAACGCGGTTTCAAACACGATTGTGATCGGGCTGCTGCTGGTCCTGCTTGTCAAAAGCAGGGCCTTAAAGGCATAGGGTCAGAAGCAACCAAAAATCAGAGTGGCGATTTCGGTTCAAAATCAAGCTGAGGCGCGCCGAGCAATTTCAGATAGCTGTTGGTTTCATGCTGTATGCCAACTTGCGTCAGCAGGCTGCCGGTTGCATGCTTGGCGGGCAATGTGGTCTTGCTGCTTGGCTGCTGCCACGTCCCTGTCCAGCTAAGCAGATAGGCTACATCGTCCAGCGTATTTTCCAGGCAGATTTTTTCCACGCCGCTTACATGGGTAGGCACATTATCAGGGATGATCCTGCCAATTGCCGCATAGCCATAAGGCACCACATCCAGCGGATTGACCACACGCACCAGCGCACCAGTGCTGTCGACCCATTGGGCAAAAGCGGGATTTCCCGACGTTGGTCCGGCAAAGGAATAAGCAAGAAGCCTTGCCTTCCACGTCGATGCCGGACCGCCCAGCCAGCCCATCATCATGGGCACCAGTGCGCCGCCCTGACTATGTCCCGTGCAATAAAGGACAGCGCCAGGAGTGCTCCCAATCGCGCTTCCAAGAAACTCGACGAGATTCTGATTCAGATCAGGATCGCGGAGCAAGGTCATGCCGATTAGCGCCTTGCGAAATTCCGATGACACCTCTGCACCCGGCGCCGAGAATCTGGCAAAATCATCCTGCGACGTTGGGATGTCTTCCACTATGCTGGCAAAATGAGGCGTCGTGCCACGCATCACAATCGCAAATATCGGCAGTTGCTGATAGCGGGCAACATAGATCAGATTGTCGGTCCCGTTGAAAATCACTGGCCCCCATGCCAGCGCCCATTGCCCCTGCGTGGCATAGTGCTTCTTTGCCAATTCAGCGATTATGCCAGTTTTAATGCTGGCGCGTGTGCCGTTGCTGTCATCATAATAGGCAATTCCCGACAATGTCATCATCATCTGGGCAACCGTCGGGCTATAGGCACCCGGCTTTTGCGCTCCCAGATCGGGGGCAGGTCCATTTGCATGATCTTCGATAGGCGTTTCCATACTGCTATCTCCAAGATTTGTCATAATTAGCGCCGCTTCGCAGGGCTAAGCATTCAGCCCCAGCCCATCCAGGAAGGGCGAGGAAAATAAATGGCGCTCCGCCGCATCGGGCAGCAGCAATCGCCGTGTCGCGTTCCACCGGTCAACTGCCCCGCCATAATTGGCCCGCACCCGCGCCTTGGTCAGATGGTTGGTCTTCCCCCAGTGCATGGTGTAGGGCATGCCCGCTTCATCAAAACGCTGCGCAACCAGCTTGATCAGCTTTTGCGTGGCATCGGTATCAACACCGTCAATGTCGAAAATACAGGTCGGGTCAAAACGGATGAAGGATAATATGCCCGGCGATTTCTGGGCATAGCGGCAGGTGAACACCACAGGCGCGCTTTTGTGGGTTTGAAAAGCCAGTCGGGCAATATCCAGCGCCCGGGTCACTTGGGCAATGGGAATGGCAAAGCCGCAACTGGCCACGCCTTCGCGCGCGCTGGTAAAGGTATAGGCCTCCCCCGGCGTGCTCCATTCAGAGGGGATATCGGCGCGCACGCGGAGCTCTATCGCCATCAGCTTGCTGACGATCAGGTCGCGCAAGCCCGGTATGGTATCAATCGCCGTCGCAATCATCCGGGGCAGATTTGTGCCCGGTTCGCTGCCAGTCACCAGATTATAGTCAGGCACATAGCCGGGCGGGCAGGCTTCTTTATACCGGACGGTAGTGTAGACAATATCGGGCCGCCGGGGATCCATGATCGTCTGGAAAAAATAGGGTCGCCGGGTCGGGTCAGGAATGCCCGAACCGGTAAAATTCAGCGTATTCATCGCCGTCGCTATCTGGCTGGTCGGGATATGTGACAGTGAGCTGTTGAGCAGATAGCGCCCTGTCGTCTTCAGCAACACCGCATGGACCACGCCCAGCGCGCCAAGGCTGACTATTGCCGCCTCGAACTTCGCATCGTCACGGACCAAAGTCGCGCCCAGCTTTGCGGCAAAGGCGGCGTTCAGTGTCGGCGCAGTGGCGCGTTCGATCCACAGATTCTGCGTCGCGGTCAGCAGCTGGATGCCCGCAACCTGGCTTTCCAGTCCGCCGACATCAATGGCCGACCCATGAATGCCAGTGCCCAGCGCGCCGCCGATAGTTTGACCATTGCTGGCACCCGATGTGCGCAGCGCACGCCGCTTCTGCGGTGTCTCCAGCGCTTCATTGATCCGTGAAATCTTTGCACCTGCCTGAGCGAGGAACAGCTCCTCCAATGTGCCGCCATAGGCAGGATCAAGATCATTTGCGCCGACATTGAAACGCCAGTCAATCTGGCTCGTTTCCAATATCCAGCCGCCCTGCACCACCGGAATATCGGAAAAGGACCAGCGCGAGCCGCAGGCCCGCAAGCGTACACCGGCTGCCAATGCACGTCCGATTATGCCCTGAATCCGGGCCGCCGTCGCCCGCATGCCAGCCATTGTCGGTTGCGTCGGCACTTCGTTTTTGACCGTCAGCCGTTTCGTGATGGCAACCTTCACATTTTCATGATGGTTGATCCATTGGGCATTATTCTGTTCGGTGATAAAGGGATCAGCGGGCATGGCGTCATTCCCCCTTATTCATCGGTGCTGCCGACTTCAGACGGCACATTTCCGCAGACATATTCGATCGTAGCAGGCATGTAGAAACCCAGCGTCAACAGGCTGAGCAGCGACTGGCCGACATTCTGCTTCACCCGCACCTCATCAATGATGTTCGATTCGCAATTGGCAACGTTGCGCTTTTGCGATGCGCCCCAACCAATGGCGGCACTTTCAACTGTGGTGGGCGGCGGACCCGGATTGGGCCGCTGGACGACGAGCCGATGCTCGGCGCATCCCGCGAGCAGCAACAGGCATGAGGCAATGATCAACGGTCGCATGGCAAATCTCCCTTGTCGCGATGGTGGCGCGAAACGGCTCAGCAAGACTGGTTTTTTGCTTTTTGACGACCTGTAAATGAGTGTCACACTTTGCGCGCTGAACGGCAAGCAGAATTTTGGGGCTGTACTCAATCTGCGAAAGAGACACCCAATCGCATTGCTTCCTTGTCCAGCAGGGCATGCGTGGCACGCCATTGCGGGGTTATGGCATCGCCAGTGGCACCATCGGCAGGCTTTACGGCTTCTGCCCCTTTTACCAGCATTTTGTGGATCGAACGACAGGCTGCCGCCTCATCGCCGGGTTTGCTCTTCTCCAGATCCTCTGCCAGCGTCACCAGCATGTCCAATCCGGGCCGCATCGCCTGCTCAACATCTGCTTCGGTCAGCGTGGAAATTATGCGATCATTCAATGTTTCGCGGTCGACTTTGCCGCTTGCTACCAGCTTCATGATTTTCCAGTCGGCCAGCCGCCCCTCATAATCGACAAGATCGGCCCCCGGCATCATCATGAACATGTCCCCGCGCCGCATCCGGCCCATGATGAAGTCGCGCCTGCGCGGATCATCGCATTCCTCGACAGGAAAACCAAAGGCGGATTCGCTCGACACAAAGCGTGGGCGTGGCGTCCCTGCGGGCATATCGCCCAGCGCTTCCCTCACCTGCTCCTTCATCAGCGGGATATATTCGCAATCCACGGTCAATTCGCCCAGCGCCTTGGACAGCAACAGCCGAACCCCTTCACCCGATCCCGGCGCTTCGACGCCTGCTGCGCTGTAGAACAGCAAATCATCCTCGCCGGGCGGAAAATCATGAAACGGGCCATCATCGCCGAAGCTGCGTTCGGCAAAGACCCAGCCCGCCGCTTCAAACCGGTCTGCCAAAATCGACTGCGCTTCATTTTCCACAAATTCATCGCCGAGATCGACCGCGAAGGTCGCAGAAAAGAAACGGCCGGAATATTTGGTCGCATTGAGCGCTGCATCGCGAAATGGCCCAAATTCAGGGCCGAGATCGCGGTTGATTGCTCCCGGTTTGTGTAAAGGCGAAATGGCATGCTCGGTTGCGCCGAATTTGAGATCAAGCGCGCCGTCAGCGCGGCACAATTTTTCAAGCGGGATGGCTTTCAGCTGCGCAATGGCGTCATCGCTAGCATCTGCCTGCGCTGGCGTTGAGGCAAGGCTAAGTGCTGCAAGGAACAGGATGAAGCGCTTCATTGATCCTGTTCCCTCCCCGCAAAGCTGCATAGTTGATCGCTATATCAAAAATCCACGCGCTCATAATGCGCGGGCGGTGTGATCCCTTCCATCCGCTCTGATAGCAGCGGGCGAAAGCTCGGGCGGCTTTTAAATTTTGCGTACCAGTCCTTGGCCTGCTCGTGCCCTGTCCAGTCGATCCCGCCCAGATAGTCGGCCACCGAAATCTGCGCCGCCGCTGCCATATCCGCCATGCTCATTGTTCCACCAGCCATCCAGGCGCGGTGGTCGATCAGATAGTCAATATAGTCCAGATGGCCGTTCGCCAGCCGCATCGCTTCGCGCAGCACGGCACTGTCCGGGGGCTGTCGGTGGACCAGCCGCTTCTTCATCCGCTCATGCAGCAATGGCGCAGTGACATCGCCATAAAATTGCTGATCAAACCAGGCGACCAGCCGCCGGATTTCCGCACGATAGGCAGACGACCCGCTGATCAACGGAACCTTGTCGCTGACTTCCTCAATATATTCGCTGATCGCGACGGAGTCCGAAAGGTTCAGGCCGCGCGCCTCATCCTGCATTACCGGCGTGCGCGCCGCCGGGTTGATATGCAGAAACTCGTCGCGATGATCCCATGGATTTTCGCGCTTCAAACTATAGGCAATGCCCTTCTCGCCCAATTGCAGGCGCACCTTTCGGGAAAAGGGACAGAGCGGAAATTGCAGGAGTTGCCACATCCGCGCCCTGTTAAGCAGGATTGCACGCAAAGGGAAGAGCGTGAAATGGCCAAAACTAGTGAATTGTGCCGATGCTGGTTTCCAGACTGAGCAAAATCACCAGCCGTTCAATCTGACGCCAGCGGCAATATTGCAGATGGTTGCCGACTGTCCGGCTCGCCTCTGCGCGTTCCGATGCCTCAAGCCCGGCTGCAGCGCCGAAAAGCGCAATCAGCGTTTCCGCTTCGGTGACATCGCGGCGTTCTACATAAAGAGGCAGGTGCATTTTTTCTCTTGTCATTGCCAAAGGGCGCAGGCGGAACCCGGGTGTTGGCCCGCCTGCAAAACGAGCCCTAGCGCAAGGCGATGGACGAAGACTGACGGCAATTGGTTAGCGGTGCATTAGGGATGAAAACACAGCCCTTGCACCGCGCCCTGTTTCCGCCGAAAGAGCGCGCATGAGCATATCGTCACCAGACCCAGAAAACCGCCACCCGAGCAAAGGGATGGCCGGTGGATTTTTTATCTTCATCGGGCTGATTGCAGGATCGGTCCTTGGCATTAGCTATAACGAGCCATCGCTTGGCATGATCGGCGGTTTTGCGGCCGGTGCCGCAGTGGCGCTGGCCATCTGGCTGATTGACAGGAAAAAGGGCTGAAGGAACAATCCTATGTGGAAGCATGTCCGAAACATTTCGATTTTGCTGCTGATCGCCGCTGTCGGCATTGGCTATTATCTAACCCGGCCCGATATTGCGCAGGTGCCAGTTGAGAAATTGCAGGGGCCAACGCCCGAAATCGGCGAAGCGCGTGAGCAGCTGATCCCGACCATTAAGGTTGCCGAAGTTGATCGCTGGAAAACCGGTGAAGCCCCTACCCCGGCCGCTGGCCTGGTGGTTGAGCGTTTTGCCGAAGGGCTCGATCACCCGCGCAACATGTACACATTGCCCAATGGCGATGTGCTGGTTGCCGAAACCAATGC
>CAYVQO010000011.1:29059-32659 GCA_964452835.1 uncultured Sphingorhabdus sp.
CGCGCAACATGTACACATTGCCCAATGGCGATGTGCTGGTTGCCGAAACCAATGCACCGCCGGGCCATATGGGCGGCGGGATTACGGGCTGGCTTGCCAAACGGTTCATGTCGCAGGCGGGCGCGGTGACCAAATCCGCGAACCGCATCACCCTGCTGCGCGATGCGGACGGAGACGGCAAGGCAGAGGAGAAAAGCGCCCTTATCGAGGGCCTTAACTCGCCCTTCGGCATGGCTCTGGTCGGCGAAACGCTGTACGTCGCGAACACCGATGCCGTGCTGGCCTTCCCCTACAAGACCGGCGACACCAAAATAGCGGCCAAGGGCGAAAAGATCTTTGCACTGAACGCGAAGCTGCCCAACAACCATTGGACGCGCAACATCGTCGCCAGCCCGGATGGCAAGAAATTGTACATCGCCGTTGGTTCCAACAGCAATATTGCCGAAAATGGCATGGAGCTTGAGCAGGGACGTGCGCAGGTGATCGAACTTGATCTTGCGACACGCAAAGGCAAGACCTTTACGAATGGGATGCGCAACCCCGTTGGCCTTGCTTGGGCCCCTGATGGCGAGCTTTGGACCGTTGTAAACGAACGTGATATGCTTGGTTCTGATCTGGTCCCTGACTATCTGGCCCGGGTGTCGATTGCCGCCGACTATGGCTGGCCGCATCATTATTGGCGCTATACCGATTACCGCGTTGAACCGTTAAAGCCTGAAGATCGTCAATATGAGCGTCGTCCCGATTATGCGCTTGGGCCACATGGTGCGCCTTTGGGCCTGGCTTTTGCGGACAAGGCGAAATTGGGCGGCGGCTTTGCCGAGGGCGCCTTTATCGCCCGCCATGGATCGTGGAACCGGGTACCGGTCTTCGGCTATGACGTGATCTTCGTCCGCTTTGAAAAGGGCCGCCCTGTAGGACAGCCAATCAATGTGCTGACGGGCTTCCTGGACAAGGATGGCAAGGCGCAGGGCCGCCCGACGATGCTCGCCGCAGACAAGAGCGGAGCGTTGCTGGTCTCTGACGATGTGGGCAACATTATCTGGCGGGTGCGGGCGAAGGTTTGAACGGTTTCGTGCGTTAAGAAGGGGTCTACCAAGCCAAGGAGGACGTCTTGCCGAACGAAATCGCGATTGCCGCAAACCGTTTCGGGCTGGGTATTCGGCCCGATCAATTGCCTGCTGGCAAGCCCGGCAACTGGCTTCTCGGCCAGCGAGACCGATATGACCCGCGCCCATCCGCTATCGCTGCCCTGCCCAATCGTGCGACGCTGATCGCATCCTTGCAGGAGCTGCGGCAATTGCAGCAGCAGAATAAGGCGGATGCAGCCAATAGCGATGACCAGACGGAGATGGCCGAGAAGATACTTGGCAATTATCGCAAGGCGCTACGCGATCATTATACCGAAGCGGTTGGCGCCCGGTTGCAAGTGGCAATCAACAGCGAACAGGATTTTGCCGAACGGCTGGTGCATTTCTGGTCCAACCATTTTGCCGTCTCGACCGACAAGATCGTGATCACGGCGCTGGCCGGAAATTATGAATTTGATGCAATCCGCCCGCATATTTTCGCCAAATTTGGCGATTTGCTGAAAGCCGCGATCAAACACCCGACCATGCTGCTCTATCTCGATCAGGCGCAATCCATTGGTCCGAACAGCATGCTGGCGAAGCGGGTCAATGCCCGGCGCGATGTCGATTTGGGGCTTAATGAAAATCTGGCGCGTGAGATATTAGAGCTGCATACGCTGGGCGTGCGGACCGTTTATTCGCAGGATGATGTGACGGAATTTGCCAGGGCGCTGACCGGGCATACGATCAGCGGTCTGGCGCGAGGTCCGATAAGGCGGCTGGTCGATGGGGACAAGCCAGCAGGCGAAATGGTTTTTGTTGATGCCATTCACGAACCCGGCACGCGCCGCGTGGTCGGGCGCAGCTATATGCAGACGGGCATGGCGCAGGCCGACGCCATATTGTCCGACCTCGCAACCCATCCGGCAACGGCACGTCACATCGCAACCAAGCTCGCCACCCACTTTGTGGCAGACGCCCCGCCTGCGTCGCTGGTCGGCAAGCTGGAGGCTGATTATCTGAAGACCGGCGGCGATCTGACATCGCTGTACCGCCTTCTGATCTCTGCGCCTGAAAGCTGGGCGGCAGATGCGCCCAAATTCAAGACGCCGTGGGAATGGACCGTATCCGCGCTGCGGGCGCTGCAGGTAAAGGTTCTGCCGGGAAGACAACAGGCAGCCGCTGGTCTGTTCCTGCAAATGGGCCAGCCCATTTGGCGCCCCGGCTCGCCCGCTGGCTTTGGCGATTCTGCAAAGGATTGGGCGGGGCCTGCTGCGCTGATGCGCCGGGTGGAAACCGCAGGCCGCTTTGCCCGGTTGAGCGGCGGGCGGATCGACGCCCGCGTCCTTGCCCCCAAGATCCTGCCCGGCACGCTTGACCCGCGCACCGCCGAACATATCGCCCGCGCCGAAAGCCCCGAACAGGGCCTGGCGCTGCTGCTTGTCGCTCCTGAATTTTTGCGGAGATAGTATGATGCTCTCACGCCGTACCCTTATCGCTTCCGGTCTCGCAGCAGGCCTCACCTTGCCCAAAATGGCATGGGCTGCTGCCGATACTGACCGCCGCTTCATCTTCATTCTGCAACGCGGCGCTGCCGACGGGATTGGCACCCTCGCGCCGACGGGCGACCCCGCCTATGAGGCCGCACGCGGCGAATTGGCCACGACTGACGGCGTGCAATTGAACGGCCTTTTCACCCTCCACCCAGCAATGGTCGAAAGTGCGAAATTATTCGCGCAAAAGGAGGCGGCTTTCGCCCATGCCATTGCCTCAGGCTATCGCGAGCGATCGCATTTTGACGGGCAGAATATGCTCGAAAGCGGCGCTATCCGACCCTATGGCCGCGACGATGGCTGGATGAACCGGTTGCTGACTTTGCTTCCGGGCGGAGAGCGGCGCGCATTGGCGCTGGCGACAGCCATTCCGCTGGCACTGCGCGGGGCGGCAGAGGTTGGCAGCTATGCGCCTTCGCGCCTGCCCGACGCCGATGCCGGGCTGATGGAGCGTGTCGCCATGCTCTATGCCGAGGATGCCCAGCTTGCGCCGCTTTGGGCCAGCGCCACGCAGACCGAGATGATGGCGGAAGGCATTGATCCCGCAGGCCGGGGCGGTGCGGCGGCTGGCAAGCTGGTAGCCAGCCTGATGAACGGTGCGGAGGGCGCACGAATCGTGATGGTGGAGTCCAATGGTTGGGACACGCACGTCAACCAGTCGGGGCGGCTGAACGGACTGTTGAAAGGCGTTGACGACATGATCATGGCGCTTCGCACTGACCTTGGCCCGGCATGGAGCAAAACGCTGGTGTTGGTCGCAACCGAATTTGGCCGGACCGTGGCGGTCAATGGCACCAAAGGCACTGACCACGGCACAGCATCTGCCGCAATGCTCTATGGTGGCGGCTTAGCCAAAGGCGGCACCATTATTGCCGACTGGCCGGGGCTGGCGCCGGGGCAGCTATATGAAGGCCGTGATTTGAGGCCAACGATGCGGTTTGAACGGCTGGTGATTGACACTCTGTCCGCCCATTACG
>CAYVQO010000011.1:32759-34051 GCA_964452835.1 uncultured Sphingorhabdus sp.
AGGCCAACGATGCGGTTTGAACGGCTGGTGATTGACACTCTGTCCGCCCATTACGGCATTGAGCCCGGCAAACTGCAACAGACGGTGTTTCCCGATTTTGTTTGAATAAATCCCCTCCCCTCGGGAGGGGCAGCCGCCAAAGGCGGCGGGGAGGGTAGTGCTCGTTTCAGGCCCCCTCCGTCAGCGCTTCGCGCTGCCACCTCCCCCAAAGGGGAAGGATTTACGTCGAAAAATCCCCATCGCGCCAGTCAAGCACAGGCCAGCCCCGCTCGGCCGCCAGCCGTGCAAGTGGCGGATGCGGGTTGGTTGCAAAGGGTTCATCGGCAAAGCTCAATAGCGGCTCATCGGATATATGATCTGAATAGGCGCGAATATGGCATTGCTTTCGCGGTAAATTCTGTTCCACCATCCACGCCTGCACCCGCTCCAGCTTGGCTGTGTCATAGCAATTATGCCCATCGATCCGCGCCAGCACATGGCCGCTATCATTGGTGGCAAGCTCTGTCGCAATCACATGGTCAAAACCCAGCCGGGCCGCAATGGCGTCAACATAGAGCCGGTAAGACGCCGTGGCGATCACATGCACATAGCCCGCCGCTTTCTCCTCCGCGATGCGGTGGCGCACCTCGGCATAGACATTTTTGCCAAGCACCAGATCGGCATGGCGCTCGACATGGCGGGCGAATTTCTCTCGCGGCACCTTCCCGCCAATCAGCAATTGCTGGCTGAACTGTTTGAGCCGCTTACGGTCCCAATAGCGGCAAAGATAGAGCAGCAGGCCGAGTGGTAATAGGGGAGCAAGCAACAGCCGCCATGGCGATTTGTGCCAGGCCATATGCAGCAAAAAGCCATTATAGGTCGCCCGGCGCGTAACCGTTTTATCCATATCGTAGATGGCGATGTGCGTTGTCACAGGTTCAACCGGCCATGAAGGGCGCCGCGATCTCTGGCCGCACCCGCACCAGTCGGCCGCTGGCCCGATCGATCATCGCCCAGGTCGTATTGGCGCGCACAATCACCTTTCCGCTGGCATCGACAAAATCTACCCGCCGATCAAACTGCGCCCCCTTTGGCTCACTTTCTATCCATGTCCGCCCGGTGACGCTTTCGCCGGGGCCGACATTGCCGCGATAGTCGATCTCGTGCCGCGTCACGACCCAGATATAGGCCGCGACATGCGCAGGATCCGCCACCGCCGCCCAATGCGCAGTCGCCATATCCTGAATCCACCGCACCCACACCGCATTGTTGACATGGCCGAGCTCGTCAATGTCGGCGGGGGTTGCGGTGAA
>CAYVQO010000012.1:0-12261 GCA_964452835.1 uncultured Sphingorhabdus sp.
CATCCCCGCCAAGCGCATGAAATTGGCCAGCATCGCATGGCCATGTTCAGTCGCTATGCTTTCGGGGTGGAACTGCACGCCGTGGATGGGCAGCGTAGCATGGCGGAAGCCCATGACATGGCCGTCGTCCGACGTTGCATTGACGATCAGGTCAGCTGGGATGTCCTCGACAATCAGCGAGTGATAGCGGGTGGCGGTGAAAGGCGAGGGGAGGCCTTCAAACAGTCCGCTACCATCATGACTGACCGGCGAAGTCTTGCCGTGCATCAGGCCACCACGCACCACTTTGCCGCCGAAATGCTGGCCGATGCTCTGGTGGCCCAGGCAGACTCCTAGCAAGGGCTTCCCCGCATCCGCGCAGGCCGCGACCAGATCGAGGCTAACACCGGCTTCATTGGGCGTGCAGGGACCCGGCGAGATCAGGAAGGCCTGCGCGCCGCTACTGATAGCTTGCCCTGCCGAGATGGCATCATTGCGCACAACCTCAACCTCCGCGCCCAATTCCATCAGATAATGGACCAGGTTCCAGGTGAAGCTGTCATAATTGTCGATGACGAGGATGCGGTTGTTGCTCACTGCCCAAACCCTGCCTCTCCCGCCACCCTGACCGCCTCACGCGCTGCGGCGATTAGCGCGCCCGCCTTGGCCTCGCATTCGCGCTGTTCATAGGCGGGGTCGCTGTCGGCGACGATGCCTGCGCCTGCCTGTATGTGCATCATTCCGTCCTTGACCACGGCGGTGCGAAGCACGATGCAGCTGTCCATATTGCCGTCGGGTGAAAAATAGCCAACGCCGCCAGCATAGGCGCCGCGCGTTTCGGGTTCCAGCTCGGCGATGATCTCACATGCGCGCACCTTGGGCGCGCCGCTAACGGTGCCTGCCGGGAAGCCTGCGAATAGGGCGTCTAGCGCGTCCTTGCCCTTGGCCAGCCTGCCGACGACGTTGCTGACAATGTGCATCACGTGGCTGTATAGTTCCACCATATAGCTGTCAGTCACCGTCACGCTGCCACCCTCTGTCACGCGACCGACATCGTTGCGGCCGAGGTCTAGCAGCATCAGATGTTCGGCGCGTTCCTTCGGATCGGCGAGCAGGCTGTCGCGGTTTTCGGCATCCTCCAGCGCGGTACGCCCACGTGGGCGGGTGCCGGCAATCGGGCGTATTGTAACTTCGTCATTGCGGACGCGCACCAATATTTCCGGGCTGGAACCGGTCAGGGCAAAGCCGGGCATATCGAGATGATAGAGAAAGGGCGAGGGGTTGATCCGCCGCAATGCGCGGTAGAGGTCAAAGGCGGGTAGGGTGAAGGGCATGCTAAAGCGCTGGGCCAACACAACCTGAAATATGTCACCCGCTGCGATATAGTCTTTGGCTTTAAGGACCATCTCGGCATAGCGCGACGCAGACATGGATGGCGTTGGTTCCGGCAGCGCGGGTAGCTTCGCCCGGCCTGCCGATGCCGGGACCGGCTGCGCCAACCGGGCCGCTACGCCTTCTATCCGTTCAAGCGCACGCTCCATCAACCGTTCCGGATCGCCACCCTCGGGCCAGACGGGCGAGGCAATATAGAGCCGGTCTGCTAAACGATCGAACACCAGAACCACGGTAGGCCGCACAAACATCATATCTGGCACGCCTATGGGGTTTGCCGGCGGACGCGGCAGTTTTTCAACCAGACCTATGGTCTCATAGCCAAAATGCCCCACCAGACACGCAAAGGCGGGTGGCAATTCGGGGGGCATATCGATCCTGCAGCTTTGCACCAGCGAGCGCAGAGCGCTAAGGCTATCGGCTTCAGCTGGTACAAAGGCCTGTCTGTCGGTCAACCAGTGGCGGTTAATCTCCGCGACACTGCCATCGGCACGAAATAACAGGTCAGGGGCAATCCCCAGCAGGCTGTAGCGCCCGCGCACTGCGCTTCCCTCGACCGATTCCAATATGAAATCGCCGCGTCCTTCCTCAAACAGCTTTAGTGCTGCAGAAACCGGCGTTTCAGTATCGGCAATCAGGTCGCGCCAGACAAGCGCTGCTTTGCCCGCTTCTATCTGGCGGCGCGCCGCCGCATCATGCTGGGCAAAATGCTCTGCCATAGGGGCACTATTGCTGGCCCTTGCCAGTCAGGCTGTCGCGCAGAGTTTTGATGGCCTTTTCGTTACGCTCAACGCCAACTTCTGCCTTTGCGGCTGCGATCAGCTGTGCGGCATATTCCTGACTAAGCAGGTTGCCGAGTTCGGCACGGTTTGCTTCAACCCGTTCGGTATCGCCGCTAGCATCACCGCGAATAACTTCATTCAGATGCACTACGAACCAGCCCCTGTCGCCTGATGCCTGCAGCGACTTGGCCGTGCCTTTCTTCATCGCAAACATCAGCGCCAGTGGCGGCGAGACCTGCTGGCCTGCCTTGTTCAAATCGCCGCGGGTGCTGGAAATGCTCTCCACCTTCGCGCCATCAACGCCGGCGGCAGCAAGCGCAGCGTCAAGCGCCTGTCCGCCAGTTACGGCCTTTTGAACCTGCTCGGCAACCGCTTTCGCCTTTTTATTGCCTTCGGACAATGCCCATTGCTGCGTTACAATCTGGCGGATTTCGGCAAGCGGGGCAGGAGCCGCCTCGTCAAAATCGGCGACCGCCACAAGTGCAAAACGCGTGCCTTCCTCAATCTCTACGAGCTGCCCTGCTCCATCGGTATCAAGCTGAAATGCCGCAGGTAGGATTTTCGCCATTTCCGGGACAGGACGATAGCCGGGGTTTTCGGGGTTCTGGCCGTTGGCAAGCAGCTTTGGCGTGGTTTCGACCTTCAGGCCCTGCGCCTTGGCAATATCGGCTATGGTGCTGCCATCGTCAAAGCTGTTTTCAATTTCGGCGGTCAGATCACCCAGCAGCTCTTCACGCTTTTGCGCCTTTAACTCCGCCGCGATCTCCGCGCTAACGCTGGCAAGCGGGCGGGCCGCAACATTTTTGATGCTGCTGACATTGATCACATAAAAACCGAGCGAACCACGCGCCGGCGCAGAGATACCGCCCTGTGATGCTGCAAAAACGGCATCAGCAACAGCCTTGGATGCGCTTTTGGTCAATGCTTCACGCGTCACCGCTGAAGAGCGCGTTACGCTCAGCCCAAGTTCCTGCGCAACGGCATCAATCGACTTGCCTCCGGCGATTTTGTCAGCAGCAGCCTTGGCTGCGGCCTGCGTCGGGAAGACCAATTGAGCGAGATCACGCGTCTGTGTGGCAGCATATTTTGCCGCGTTTGCCTTGTAGTAATCAGCAATTTCCTGCGTCGACGGCGTTGCTTTTGCGTCGACCACGCTCGCATCAAAAATCGCGTAGCTGATCGCGCGCTTTTCCGGCACCGTATAGCGGGTGGCATTGGCGCGGTAATATTGGTTGAGCACGGCATCGGTTGGCGCAGCCGTAGGAAGGAAGGCCGTCGCCGGGATAACCGCCACCTGACCAGCCCGCTTTTCCAGATCAAGCGACGCATAGGGCAGGGCCATTGACGTAGGGGCCTTCGCTCCGGGAGCAGCTGTTGCGAGCATCTGGCGCGCATAAAAATTCTGCCGGAAATCGTCACGGACCATTTTTTCAGTCAGATTCAAATTTTGCAGAAATGCGGCAAAAGCCTGCTGGTCAAATTTGCCATCAGGTCCGGCAGCTCCGGGCAATTTCAATATTTCCTGGTTGACGCTCTTTTCGCTGACCGCAATGCCATATTTTTCACCAAAAACGGACAGGGCGTAACGGTTGATCAACTGATCCAGCGTCGCATCAAGCCCGCCGCCTTCGACGAAACGTCCCCGGTCCAGCGTGGGGTTTTCGCGGCGTTCGGCGCGCAGCCGATTTTCAACGGCATCCTGCAATTCGCCAATGCCGATCTTCTGGCTGCCGACTTGCGCCACATTGCCTTGCCCGACACCGCCGAACGTGCCCGAGCCAGTCACATCGCCCAGCGCAAAGGACACGGCAATCAGGCCAATGAAGACCAACGCAAAAACCGCACCCCAGCGCGAATTGATAAGCCTGCGAAAAAAAGTGATCATGTCGGTTCCGGAAAATTCAAAGTCGCCCGCCTTTAGGCGGCAAGACGGAAGCGATCAAGCGGGGAAGCGGTTTGGATTTGCATCGGCTTTTTGCTAGCGCGCCGAATCAAATAGGCCACCAAGCATAAGAGATTGCCCGATGCGCAAATTTATTGCCGGAAACTGGAAAATGAATGGGCGGCTTGCCGATCTGCAAGAGATCGGTGCAATTGCCGAGGCCGTTTCTGCCTATCCATCGGTTGATACGGCACTTTGCCTACCCGCCACTCTGATTGGCCCTGCCACTCATGCTGTGCCCGCGTTCAAAATCGGCGCGCAAGATTGCCATATGGCGGTTGCAGGCGCGCATACAGGATGTCTCTCTGCCGCGATGCTGCAAGAAGCAGGCGCTTCGCTGACCATTGTCGGCCACAGCGAACGGCGTGCAGCGCAGCATGAAAGCGATGCCGATGTGCGAAGCAAGGCACTGGCAGCCAGGTCTGCCGGGCTATCGGTTATTGTCTGCGTGGGAGAGACGGAAGCTGAGCGTGATGCGGGCGAGGCGGAAAAGATCGTGCTAAGCCAGTTGCAAGCCTCGCTTCCTGATGAAGCGGATAGTGCATGGCTTTCTGTCGCCTATGAACCGATTTGGGCAATCGGCACCGGGCGCATTCCTTCGATGGGCGATGTCGCCGCCATGCACGGCGCAATCCGCAACGCACTTTCAGAGCGTTTTGGTGATGATGGCAACGCTATCCGACTATTGTACGGTGGGTCGATGAATGGGGAGAATGCCGCAGAGCTGCTTGCTGTCCCCCACGTCAACGGCGGACTGATTGGTGGCGCAAGTTTGACTGCCGCCAAATTCCTTCCCATCGTCAAAGCAGCGGCGGACGGCTGATAGCGATTGAATTTTCCCAATCGCGCTCTTATGTGCACCGCGTCAGGCGCAGTAGCGCATCCAATTTCAGTTTAGGCAGTTTCACACATGGGTCTTTTCCACTTTCTGATTGTTGTTCAGGCAATCATTGCAGCCGCCCTTGTCGGCGTTATCCTGATGCAGCGCTCTGAAGGCGGCGGGCTGGGCGGTGGTGGCAGCCCCGGCGGGCTGATGTCGGCGCGTGGCCAGGCAGATTTCCTGACGCGCACAACAGCGTTTCTTGCGACCGGCTTCGTGCTTTTGTCGATTGCGCTTGCTTTTGTCGCGGCTCGTGAAGGTGGGCCGACACAGATTGAAGGCACAGTTGAAAAGACTGCGCCTGCAAGCAAGACTGATGCGGCTCCGGCGGCGGCACCAGCAGCTGACAAGGCTGCACCTGCTACCAAAGCACCTGAAGTTCCGCTGGACAAATAAGCCTCGCTGGATCTTCTCCGAAAATAAAATTGTGAAAAGCGGATTCGGCCCCTTGCCGAATCTGCAAAAGGCGTCTTAAGCCTCTCCTCCCATGGCGCGGTACATATTCATCACCGGCGGCGTGGTCTCCTCGCTTGGCAAAGGTCTTATGGCTGCATCGCTTGCGGCCCTTTTGCAGGCGCGTGGCTATAATGTCCGTATCCGGAAATTCGACCCTTATCTGAATGTCGATCCGGGCACGATGTCGCCCTATCAGCATGGCGAAGTCTATGTGACTGATGACGGGGCGGAAACCGACCTTGACCTTGGCCATTATGAACGCTTCACGGGTGTTTCAGCCAAGCAGTCTGACAATGTCACGTCTGGCCGGATTTACCGCGATATTATCGCAAAGGAACGGCGCGGGGATTATCTGGGCGCAACGGTGCAGGTTATCCCGCACGTAACGAACCAGATTAAGGAATTTGCCCAAACCGATGTTGAGGGCTTGGATTTCGTGCTGTGCGAAATTGGCGGCACCGTGGGCGATATCGAATCGCTGCCTTTCATCGAGGCGATCCGGCAAATGCGGAATGATCTGGGGCGGGACCAGACGGTTTTCGTGCATGTGACTTTGGTGCCCTATATCGCAGCCGCTGGCGAGTTGAAGACGAAGCCGACCCAGCATAGCGTGAAGGAATTGACTGCGCTTGGCGTTCAGCCCGATATCCTGCTCTGCCGCTGCGAACATCCGCTGCCCGAAGGCGAACGTGCGAAGATCGCCGCATTCTGCAATGTGCGCAAGGAGGCCGTCATCCCGGCGCTTGACGCCAAGTCGATCTATGCCGTGCCGCTGCAATATCATGCCGAAGGGCTGGATTATGAGGTGCTGCGCGCCTTTGGTATTACCCCCGGCATTGCCCCCGACCTGCGACGGTGGGAGGATATTCTCGACCGCCAGCAGAACCCTGAAGGCGAAGTGACCATTGGCGTGGTCGGCAAATATGTCGGGCTGGCTGATGCATATAAGTCATTGAACGAGGCTTTGGCGCATGGCGGCTTTGCCAATCGGGTGAAGGTCAATATCAACTGGATTGACGCCGAACTGTTCGAAAAGGATGAACGTGACATTGCAGCTGCTTTAGAGCCAATGCATGCCATTCTTGTCCCTGGCGGATTTGGCGAGCGTGGCTCGGAAGGCAAGATAGCTGCGGTCAAATTTGCCCGCGAACGCAAGGTGCCTTTCTTTGGTATTTGCCTGGGCATGCAGATGGCCTGCATTGAAGGGGCACGGAATACCGCTGGTGTTGCTGACGCTTCTTCCACCGAATTTGGCCCTACCAAGGAACCGGTGGTCGGGATTATCACTGAGTGGATGACCGAAGAAGGGTTGCAAACGCGTGAGGCTGGCGGTGATCTGGGCGGTACAATGCGGCTTGGCGCCTATGATGCAAAGCTTGCTGGAAACAGCCATGTCTCAGGCATTTATGGCAGCACCATCATTTCGGAGCGCCATCGCCACCGCTATGAGGTCAATGCCGCGTACAAAGATCCACTGGAAAAGGGAGGCTTGATTTTTTCCGGCATGTCGCCCGATGGCCTGCTGCCGGAAATTGTGGAGCGGCCAGACCATCCCTGGTTTATCGGCGTACAGTTCCATCCGGAGCTGAAATCAAAGCCCTTTGACCCCCACCCGCTTTTTGCAAGCTTCATCGAGGCTGCGGTCGAGCATAGCCGGTTGGTCTGACGGAAACCCCTCCCGCAAGCGGGAGGGGAGATTCACCTTAGGCAGCCTTGCCCTTTTTCCCGGACTTGTCATGCTCAATGACAGTCGGGCCAGTCGCGCCGCCAATAGCGATTTTGCGCGGCTTCAGTTCTTCAGGAACCACGCGCTCAAGCTGTACGATCAGAAGACCGTCGGCCAGATCGGCACCACGCACAAACACATGGTCGGCCAGCTGGAAGCGGCGCTCAAAGTTGCGATTGGCGATGCCGACATGCAGGAAATCGCGGTTGTCATTGCTATCAACCTGCTTCTGTCCGGAAACAGTCAGCAAATTTTGCTGGGCGGTGATGTCGATTTCCTCGGGCTTGAAGCCAGCCACGGCAATGGTCACGACATATTCTGTGTCAGAAATCCGCTCAATATTGAACGGCGGGTAATTGTCGCCATTGGACGCGCGACCAGCATTTTCCAGCAAGTCGAACAGCCGGTCAAAACCGACAGTGGTGCGGCGATAGGGAGTGAAATCAAAACGGTTCATGGTCAAATTCTCCTGTTGAGCAATTTGGGTTTTCAAAAGGACAGCCCGCATTGGCAGCACCGTCCGGGAGTGGAGATGGGATTGCAGGCACAAAAATCAAGACCGCCCGGTGATGAAACCGGGCGGCCAAGGATGTTCCCTTTGTAATTATTAGGCCGGGCGAGCGCCTCTGCGGCAGCTTCAACCCGGCCAATCCCCCTGAACCAGTGGCCATTTACGTGAATGAACCGGTGCAGCGGCTGCAGATTGCGTGATCGGCGGTGCATTGCAAATATTCAGTGACGCAATCCAACGCTTTTTCGCCGACTGTGGCGTGTGTGCAACATAACTGTCATCTTGCCAGCGCATAGAGCGCCGCCTATTGAGGCCGGTAAGCCCATGATCCAGCGGAAACTTCCCCCAGCATGATCCTCAATCGATATGAACGCATGGTGGCAAAGCGCTATTTGCTGCCCGGCAAAGGTGAGGGCTTTATTTTCGTCACCGCGATCATCAGCCTGGTGGCCGTCTCGCTTGGAGTCGCAGCGCTGATCATTGTGATGAGCGTGATGAACGGCTTTCGGGCTGAGCTTTTTGACAAGATTGTCGGACTGAACGGCCATGCCATTGTTCAGGGCTATAATGGTCGCTTGCCGGACTGGCGCTCTGTCCTGAAAGAGGTGGAAGCAACCAAAGGCGTGACGGAGGCTTCGCCACTGATCGAGCAGCCGTTGCTAGCCACCAGCCAGGGGCGCGTAGAAGCAGTGATTGTGCGCGGAATGCTCGTCGAAGACATTTTGAACAACCCTGTGCTCAAGGGCAAAACGGTGGACGGTGACGTCAAACTGCTTCGTCCGGGGAGCGAAAATGTCGCCTTGGGCTCACGGCTTGCCGCAAAGCTCGGGGCACGCGTTGGCAGCCGGATTACGGTCATCAATCCTGCGGGCAGGGCAACGCCTTTTGGTACCGTCCCACGTGAGATTTCTTACGAGGTAGCGGCCATTTTCGAAGTCGGCGTTTTTCAATATGATGAGGCCTATATCTTCATGCCACTGGAGGATGCGCAACTTCTGATGCTGTTGGGCGATGAGGTCGGGATCATTGAACTCAAAACCACTGATCCCGATACCGTTGCAGAAACATTGCGGCCGCTTGCCCCGCGCATTTCTGACAAGGCTTTGATCATCGATTGGCGAAGCATGAACAGGGAGCTATTTGAGGCACTGGAAGTTGAGCGCGTTGTCATGTTCGTGGTGCTGTCGATCATCATCCTGGTGGCCGTGTTCAACATATTGTCATCACTGATCATGCTGGTGCGTGCCAAGAAACGCGACATTGCGATACTGCGCACAATGGGCGCGTCGCGGCAGTCGCTCTTGAAGATTTTCGTGACCGTTGGGGTGTTTATTGGCTTTGCCGGTATTGCGCTGGGTATGTTGCTGGGCTTTACGGGCCTGTTTTTCAAACAACCGATCGTCAATACAATCCAGCGGATCAGCGGGCAGGAATTATGGGATCCCTCCATCCGCTTTCTGACCGAACTGCCGTCACGGACTGACCCGATGGAAGTACTGGTCATCTGCGGCTTGGCCCTATTGTTCAGTTTCCTCGCCACGCTATACCCAGCCTTTAAGGCCGCAGGAACCGATCCGGTGCAGGTGCTGCGTTATGAATAGGATCATTGCGGAACTGAGCGACGTGCACCGCAGCTTTACCCAAGGCGGCGTGACCATCAATGTGCTGCGCGGGGCGAACCTTGCCATAAGGGAAGGTGAACTGGTTGCGCTGCTTGGGCCATCCGGCACAGGCAAATCAACATTGTTGCAGGCGCTTGGCTTGCTCGAGGGTGGCTTTACCGGTTCGATCAGGATTGATGGTGAGGAAACCAATGGCCTCGGCCCTGATCGCTGCACCGTTATCCGGCGGGAAAAGCTGGGTTTTGTCTATCAATTCCACCATTTGCTGCCCGATTTTGATGCGCTGGAAAATGTTACATTGCCGCAGCTGATCATGGGTACCAGCCCGGAAGAGGCCCGGGAACGTGCGGCCAGCCTGCTGACAACTCTGGGCCTTGGTGAGCGACTGGAGCACCGTCCGGCCAAGCTTTCGGGCGGTGAGCAGCAGCGCGTTGCCGTCGCTCGGGCGCTTGCCAATCGCCCGCGACTGGTGCTGGCCGATGAACCCACGGGCAATCTGGACGAACATACAGCCGATATCGTGCTGGGTGAGTTCTTGTCGCTGGTGCGCGAACAGGGCTCCGCCGCGCTCGTTGCGACGCATAATGAGCGGCTAGCTGCAAAGATGGATCGTGTGGTACGCCTGCACGATGGAATTCTCGACCAAGGAGACGCAAAATGAACGTCCATGATTTCACCGTCGCCATGCCTGGCGGCACGACACAGGATTTAAGCGCCTATAAGGGCAAGGTCATGCTGGTGGTCAACACAGCCTCCAAATGTGGCTTCACCCCGCAATATAAGGGGCTGGAGGCGCTGCACCGCAAATATGCGGACAAGGGGCTGGTGGTCATGGGCTTCCCCTGCAATCAGTTTGGCGCGCAGGAGCCGGGTGATGAAGAGGAGATCAAGACCTTCTGCTCCCTGAACTATGATGTGTCCTTTCCTTTGGCAAAGAAGGTGGATGTGAACGGAGACGATGCCGATCCGCTGTGGAAGCATTTGAAGGATCAGCAGGCCGGGCTGCTTGGCAGCCGCGGGATCAAGTGGAATTTCACCAAATTTCTGGTGGACCGCGATGGCAAGGTCGTGGGTCGCTACGCGCCTACCGTATCGCCGGAATCGCTTGAGAAGGATATTGAGCGGTTGCTGGGCTAAATAGTCGCCTTAACGGGGAGGATTTGTCCACAAAATAGCTACCGCATTCATTTGCAGAATCAACGCCGGACCGCCACGCTTACAAAATGGCTCTTACCCCCTTCGTTCCCCTGCGTGTCTTTTCCGCCTACACCATGCTGGACGGGGCCATTGAGCCAAAGGCGATGGGCAAATATGCCAAAGGGCTTGGCTTTCCGGCCATCGCAATCACAGACCGCAACGGGCTTTATGGGGTAATGCCCTTTGAGGATGGCTGCCGTGCCACGGGTGTGCAGCCGATCATGGGATTGATGCTGGCAGTCGCGCGCCCACCAGAGTTGAATGGCGGCAAGGCGGAGCGCGACTGGCTGGCGCTCTATGCGCAGGATGAGCGCGGCTATGAAAATCTCTGCCGACTGACGTCAATGGCGCATTTGGACCATGCCGCAGATAGCGAGCCACAGGTCAATTTTGCCCAGCTCACTAGGCATGCTGATGGATTGATCGCGCTAACCGCAGGCGGGGAAGGGGCGCTTGGCCGGCTGCTTGCCAACGGACAGTTGGACGCAGCTACCGCCTATTGTGGCCAGCTACAGGCCATTTTCCCCGACCGGCTATATATAGAGCTGGCCCGCCGCGGCGATGCGACGGAAGAGGCGTCGGAAGAGGCGCTAATCGCGCTTGCCTATGCGCGCAATCTGCCCATGGTAGCCACTAACCCGGCCAGCTATGCCGAACCGGATTTTTTTGAGGCACATGATGCGATGCTGTGCATTGCCAATGGTGCCTATGTCGAAAGTGATGACCGGAAGCGCAGCTCGCGGCAAATCTGGATCAAGACCGGCCAGCAAATGGCAGAGCTTTTTGCCGATATTCCAGAGGCATTGGCCAATACATTGGTTGTTGCTCAGCGTTGCGCCGTTGGCGCGCCGCGGCGCAAGCCGATCCTGCCCAGCATTGCTGGCGATCGCGACGCTGAGGATGCCCAACTGATCGCTGATGCCCGGGCCGGATTGGAAGAACGGCTTGCGGTTGCGGGAATTACGGATCCTGAGAAGAGGGCGCCCTATTTTGCGCGGCTCGATTTTGAGGCAAAGATCATCAACGATATGGGCTTTTCAGCCTATTTTCTGATCGTTGCCGACTTTATCAAATGGGCCAAGTCGCAGGATATAGCTGTGGGTCCGGGGCGCGGTTCTGGCGCAGGCTCAGTCGTGGCCTGGGCGCTGACCATCACCGATCTTGATCCGTTAAAATTCGGGCTGCTGTTTGAACGCTTTTTGAATCCCGAACGCGTATCTATGCCGGACTTCGATATCGATTTTTGCGAAACCCGGCGCGGCGAAGTGATCCGCTATGTTCAGCAGAAATATGGCAATGGTCAGGTCGCGCAAATCATCACCTTTGGTAAGCTGAAAGCGCGAGCCGTTTTGCGCGATACGGGGCGGGTGTTACAAATGCCCTATGGGCAGGTTGACCGGCTCTGCAAACTGGTGCCCAACCATCCGCAAGACCCCCATGACTTGCCTCGCGCGCTTGCCAATGTGCCCGAATTGCGTGAGGAATATCGGCGCGATGAGGACGTGCGGCGGCTGTTTGATTTGGCGCAAAAGCTGGAGGGGCTTCCGCGGCACAGCTCGACCCATGCCGCCGGGGTAGTAATTGGCGACAGGCATCTGTCAGAGCTGATTCCGCTCTATCGTGACCCGCGTTCCGACATTCCAGTTACGCAGTTTGACATGAAATTTGTCGAAATTGCCGGGCTGGTAAAGTTCGACTTTCTGGGACTGAAGACGCTGTCGGTGTTGCAAAAAGCGTCACAAATGCTGGAAAAGCGCGGGATTATTGTCGAATT
>CAYVQO010000012.1:12361-15379 GCA_964452835.1 uncultured Sphingorhabdus sp.
GAAGGCATATTGTCCGAAACCTACGGGATTTTTGTCTATCAGGAGCAGGTGATGCAGGCCGCGCAGATATTGGCGGGCTATTCACTGGGTGGCGCTGACCTGCTGCGCCGGGCGATGGGTAAGAAGATCCAGAAGGAAATGGATGAGCAGCGCGCCATTTTTGTAGCGGGCTGCGCCGAGCATAATGCAATTGCCGAAGCGAAGGCCAATGAGCTGTTCGATTTGATCGACAAATTTGCGGGCTATGGCTTTAACAAATCGCACGCTGCAGCCTATGCGCTGCTATCCTATCATACCGCCTGGCTGAAAGTGCACCATCCCGAGGTCTTTTTTGCGGCCTCCATGTGTTTTGACATGCACCAGACCGACAAGCTCGCGGTTTTTGTCGACGATATGCGAAGGATGGACGTTGCTTGCCTGCCGCCATCCATCAATGCCAGCGAGGCGGAATATTGCGTCGAGGATGGTGAGCATGGGCTGGCGGTGCGTTATGCGCTGGCAGGCATCAAAAATGTCGGGGAAAAGGCCATGGAGGCGTTGGTCGAGGAGCGGCAGGCCAATGGGCCCTATGCCGATCTTGATGATTTCGCGAACCGGGTTGACCCCGCCCTGCTGAACAAACGCCAGATCGAAAATTTGACGGCGGCAGGGGCATTTGACGATCTGAACCCCAATCGTGCAGCAGTTTATGCGGGCGCTGAGCTGATACTGGCAGCAGCGCAATCGGCCCGTGATGCGCGGCAAAGCGGGCAGGGCGGGTTGTTTGGGGAAGGGGGAAGCGATGCCGCCAAATTACGCTTTCCCGATGATGTCAGCTGGTCAATTGCTGCGTTGATGGAGCGCGAGAAGGAAGCTTTTGGCTATTATTTTGCCGCACATCCGCTCTCCCAATTCGCACAAGTCTCTGCCAGCCATGGCGCACGCAGCCATGCGGAGATTATGGAATCGGGACCAATTGCTGAAGGGGTGCGCAAACCGGCAGTGATGGCCGCAATGGTGCAAGGCATAAGATGGCGCGAGTCAAAGCGGGGGAATCGCTTTGTGCTGGCAGAATTGTCGGACACAAGCGGTCAATTCTCCGCCCGCTGCTTTGAAGAGGCACTATGCCCGCAGCTAGGTGAATGGGCCAAGGACGGCACATGTCTGTTGCTGCATGTGGAGCTGGACCAGCGTCCCGGGGACGAAACACCCGGCATTACCATCAAAAGCGCCAAACCGCTTGAGGGCCTGATTGCTTCCACCCGGTTCAAAATGTGTCTGGAAATTGATGCGGCAGACGCCTTTTATCAGTTGCAGCACCTGATCGCACCGTTACAAGGCGGTCGCGGCGAAGTGGTTGCAAAAACCCGCGCGGCGAACGGTGAATCGGTTCCCATCCTCCTCGGAAACAAATACAGGCTTGATGTTGAGCTTGTGGAAAAGGTGAAGGCAATTGCTGGGGTAAGGGAGGTTGCACTGGAGCCGATCAGGCCCCATTTGACGCTCGTCCACTGATTTCCTTGGGAGAGGATATTTGACTATACATACCATGCAGGATTGGGACCTGCGCGTAACCCATTTGATCGACTATGCCGCGCGCGAGCATGGTACGCGTGAGATCGTAACGCGCTGGGCCGACGGGCGGATCGAGCGCACCAATTGGGCTGGCGTTGCATCAGAGGCGCGGCGGATGGCGCAGGCTTTTGTGGCCATGGGTCTAAAACCCGGCGACCGCGTCGCGACATTTGCCATGAACCACCACCGCCATCTGGCTGCCTGGTATGGCGCGATTGGCGCTGGCGGCGTGATTCATACCGTCAATATCCGGCTGTTTGATGAAGACCTGATCTACATCATGAACCATGCCGAAGACCGTGTGCTGATGTATGATGCAGCTTTCCAGCCGATCATCGACAGGCTGAAGCCGCATCTCAAAACGGTCGAACATTTTGTTGTTTTTGACAGTGCGCAATATGAAGCGCTGGTTGGCGGGCAGGACGGCAACTTCGATTGGATAATGGGTGATGAGCGCGATCCGTGCATGCTCTGCTATACCAGTGGCACCACCGGCCATCCCAAGGGCGTGCTCTACCAGCACCGCTCGACCATGTTGCACGCCATGGCAGAAGTTGCGCCGTCGATATTTGATTTGTCGACGACAGCCGCGTTGCTCCCCATCGTCCCGATGTTCCATGCCGCAAGCTGGGGTCTGCCCTTTGCCGGGGCGATGGCGGGCGTGAAGTTTGTGTTCTCGACCACCAATGAAGCGCCGATCCTGCATAAATTGATGCTGGAGGAAGGCATTACCCATTCTGCAGGCGTGCCCACGGTCTGGCTCGCCATGTTTGCGCATCTGGATGCAGAGGCGGCGGCGGGGCGAGAGGCTGGCCTTGGCAAGTTGCGGCTGGTCACGATAGGCGGCACAGCCGCGCCGCGCATGATGATCGAGCGGCTGATGAGCCAGGGCGTTCGCGTCTCCCATGCCTGGGGGATGACGGAAACTTCGCCCATTGGCACCATGGGCTCACCAATTCCTGGCTGGGACGAAATGGACCTCGACGCGCAGATTGATGTTGTCACCAAACAAGGCCGCATCCCCTTCGGTGTCGAATTGCGCGTGATAGACAAGGATGGCAATGTTGCCCCCCGCGATGGCAAGACCGACGGCGCGCTGCAAATCCGCGGGCCATGGGTCATCAAACGCTATTTCAAGGCAGAAGCCGATGCGACCGATGCAGAGCAATGGTTTGATACAGGCGACGTTGCCCTGATCCATCCTGATGGAACCATGCAGATTACGGACCGCGTGAAAGACGTTATCAAATCGGGCGGCGAGTGGATCAGTTCGGTCGAGTTGGAAAACGCCGCTGTCGGCTGCCCCGGTATTGCGCAGGCAGCGGCCATTGGCGTCTATCATCCCAAATGGGATGAGCGGCCGATTATCGTCGCGGTCAAGAAGCCGGACGCAGCTGATTTGAGCGAAGCGGATGTGCAGGCTTATCTGAAAGAACGCGTCGCCAAATGGTGGCTGCCTGATGA
>CAYVQO010000012.1:15479-17675 GCA_964452835.1 uncultured Sphingorhabdus sp.
CGGATGTGCAGGCTTATCTGAAAGAACGCGTCGCCAAATGGTGGCTGCCTGATGAAGTGGTGTTTGTTGACAGCATGCCAATCACCGGTACCGGCAAGATCCAGAAGGCGGAACTACGCAAGCAGTTCAAGGATTTCAAGCTGAAGGCGCTTGCCTGATGACCTTCTATATCGACCCGACGCGTGAGGCATTTGATGCGTTCAAGGCCCTCCCGCGCGACGAGCCGATCCATATGCTCAACCTGATCCGCTACCGTGATCTGGCCGCCTATCCAGATGGCCATGAACATGCGGGCAAGTGCTGGAGCGGGGAGCGGGCTTATCAGGAATATGGCAAGGCCAGCGGCCCGATTTTCCAGCGCGTGGGCGGAAGCATAATTTGGCGCGGGGCGATGCAGGCGATGCTTACCGGGCCGGACGACAAGCAATGGGATACTGCCTTTATCGCGCGCTATCCGCATGCCGGAGCTTTTCTGGAGATGGTCACCGACCCCGATTACCGCATAGCCGTGATCAACCGGCAGGCCGCGGTGCTCGACAGCCGTCTGATCCGGTTCAAACCGCTCGAAGGATCGGACGATAGCTTCGGCTGATCAAAACAGCGCCAGCTGCCCGTCCAGCCTGGGTGGCACGAACAGGTCGGATCGCAGAGTCCATTTGTAACCAACGAGCCCCGCTTTGCGCGAAGCAATCTGGAACCGCGTTCTGATCAAATCGGCCCAAGGCCCGCTCCCCCGCATCCGCCCAAAGAAACTGGGATCATTGTCGCGCCCCTCCCGAATTGAGCGAATGATCGACATGACTTTGCCTGCACGATCGGGAAAATGCGCGTCGAGCCATTGCTGGAACAGCGGAGATACCTCATGCGGCAACCGCACTGGAATCCATGTCGCGCTCACCGCGCCAGCTTGGGCAGCAGCAGCTAAAATCGCTTCAATCTCATGATCATTTATCGCCGGAATGATCGGTGCGACATTAACATGCACAGGGACGCCAGCCTCGGCCAGCCCGCGAACCGCTTCCAGCCGCCGTTTGGGATGCGGCGCACGCGGCTCCAGCTTGCGGTGCAAATCGGCGTCCAAAGTAGTGATCGAAACTGCCACCGCCGCCAACTGCTTGGCTGCCATCGGCCCCAGCAAATCCAAATCGCGCAACACCCGGTTGGATTTGGTGGTAATCGTCAGCGGATGGTCACACGCGCTGAGTACCTCCAGACAACCCCGCATTATCCGCCATTTCGCCTCGACTGGCTGATAGCAATCAGTGTTGGTGCCAAAAGCAATCGGCGTCGGGATATGCCCTTTTTTCGCCAGCTCGGCATGTAAAAGGGCAGGGGCATTGGGCTTGGCGAATAACCGGCTTTCAAAATCCAGCCCCGGCGACAGATCGTGAAAGGCGTGGGATGGCCGCGCATAGCAATAGATGCAGCCATGCTCACAGCCGCGATAGGGGTTAATTGATGTGTCGAACGGAATGTCAGGCGAGCTGTTGCGTGAGATGATCGTCTTTGGCCGCTCCACCGTTACCGTTGTGCGCAGCGGCGTTAGCTCACCGTCCAATTCCTCACGTTCATCCAGCCAATCGCGATCCGCCTCGCGCGCATGCAGGTTAAAGCGGGTCGGCACCGAGTTGACCGGTGCTCCACGGCCTTGTGTGAAATCGGGGTAGCAGGATTTGGACACGCCAGCAGCGTATCACATTATTGAGAACAAATAAAGAACGATTAGCTTTCCCGCAAACGCGGCATCAGTTCCACAAAATTGCACGGCCTGTGCCGGCTATCGAGCTGGTGAACCAAAATCTGGTCCCAGCCATCTTTCACCGCGCCATTGGAGCCGGGCAGGGCGAAGATATAGGTGCCGCGTGCCAGTACTGCGCAGGCACGGCTCTGGATGGTGCTGGTGCCAATACTTTGATAGCTTAGCATCCGGAACAGCTCGCCAAATCCCGGAATATCCTTTGACTTTACCCGATCAAGTGCCTCGGGCGTAATATCGCGTCCTGTAAGGCCGGTACCGCCGGTCAGAACCACGACATCAACATATTCCGTGTCGATCAGGCCGTGCAGCCGCGCAACCAGTTTTGAAACATCATCACGTTCGATGACCCGGTCAACCAGCTGATGCCCAGCACTTAAAATGCGATCCGCAAGGATGTCGCCGCTGGTGTCATTCTCATAGGTGCGCGTATCAGATAC
>CAYVQO010000012.1:17775-33917 GCA_964452835.1 uncultured Sphingorhabdus sp.
GCATTATAGGCGGCAATCACCTTGGGCAGAAGGCCACCCGTTGCATTCATATCACGCAGCTTTTCCAAATAGGACTGGCCATATTCCAGATTCATGGCTGGCCGGTCAAGGTCCGAAGCACGGAAGCTGTAACCTTTGTCCCGCGCCAGATCTTGCGCCGTGCCAGGACGAACCTGCATCAGGCCGCGTGCCCCTGCCGGGCTGACAACTGTGGTTTTGAACTGCGATTCCTGAAGGGCATGGGCATAGGCTAGTGCAGGATCTACCCGCCAGCCGCCCGAAGGCGTCCAATTGGGGAAGGGATAGCGGCTCAGCATTTCCGCATCACTCTTGCGCGGGCCATAATGGCCCATCCACAGCTGCGTACCGGGAAGGCCAAGCGCACCAGCGAGCCGGGCGAGCGCATCATGCTGCTCGGGATTGCCGATTTTCGCCTGATGGCGGATGGTTTCGTCAGCCAGACTGTCCTTGCCGATAGCGGCAAGACCAATGGCAATTTTGACATTGTCGCTATTGGCCAGCCGCTGCCAGTCGGCCTGATCATTATGCTTTTTCCAGCGATGAGCGACGGGCTCCATACCCAAAGCCTCGCCAGCCAGCAGACCGTAGAAGGTCTCCGCCTTGCTCGCCGCGCTTTGCAGGCGAGGTTGCACTTGCTGCGGCTGTTTGACAGCCATGGCGGCTCTCGCACTCCAGAAAAGCGCTGCCGCTTTCAATTCTTCGTTGCTTGACCGGCGGGCAACATCGTCAAATGCGGCAAAGGCATCCTGATGCTGTTTAAGACGCCAGCTCGACAGCGCATAGACCCAATCGGCCTGCACCGCCCATTCGCCGCCCGCGCTTTTTGCGACACCAGCAACCCGGCGGGCGTTGCTATCATCATTTTCGATATAATAGGACCATGCCACGCGGTAGCGCAGCTCGGTCAGGGCTTCGGGTGACAGGCTGGCGGAGGCGGCTTCGACTGCACGCTCTGCGCTGGCGGGATCGTCTGCCTTAATATGTTTCTGAATTTGCTCACGAACGCTATTCGCGCCGCCAATATTGTCGGGCAGATCCCGCTTTGGCGCGCTGCCGCGATAAGAAAAACGCTGCGTGCCCGGGCGCGATGGCAGGTCGTTGGCACCACGCTTTGCCGCCATGGTTGCCAGCTGCTCAGCCTGCGGCAGAAAGGGCGCCTCGTTGAGCAGTGCCTGTAATTTGCTCGCGTCAACTTTGGGGCTGCCAGCCGCCAGGTACAACTCGGCCCGCGCCATCGCAGCCATCGGGCCTTTGGGCGCCGCGTCAATCAGCCGTGCAGCCTCATCCCATTTCTTGTCGGCAATGGCGGCATAAATTGCGCTAAACTGTTGATTCTCTGTGGAAGAAGGGGCGTTGGGAATAGCATTGACCTTCGCCCCGAGCTGACGAACGCTGTCGCTCGTGGTCGCAGAAGCGGGGCTGGTAAATGTGGCCATAGCCAAAGCGAAAGCAGAAATGCCGAAGCGCACAAGAACGGTCACAAATAGTCTTTCCGTGCCAGCATCTGCAAATCTTTCCAGGCCTGTGCCTTTAGCTGGGGCTGGGCCATCAAAGTCCGCGGATGGAAGGTTGCTATCGCTGCCGTTTTTCGGTCATGATGGTTAATATATTCTAAACGCCCGCGGGCTTGCATTAGCTCTTGCCCGAGCAGCGCATCGCAGGCCGCTGTGCCAAACAATATCACGACCTGCGGTTGCACCAGGCTGATTTGGTGTCGGGCAAAATCGGCGAGCGCCGGGAGATCATCCTTTGGCAAGGACGCCGTTGCCGGACGGCTGTGCGCCAAATTGGTCCGGTAGGTGAGATCTGGAAGAATTTGCGCGGCCAGCAGCATATTTACGAGCAGTTGGGCCACGGGTCCGGAACCATAAGCATGGGCAGCAACTTCCTCCTCTTCGGGCATATCGCCGATGACAAGCACGGTTGCGCCCGTCTCTCCGCTGGGCGCGACGCAATGCGGCCCATAATTCGCTCCCGGCATTTCTGCGATCGCAGCCTTAAGCGCTGCAATATCGCTGGGCCATTCGCGCAATGCTGGTTTTGGTGCCTGAACCGATATTGGAATGGCGACTGCCTTCGGCTTTGCAATTTCGGGCACAGCTGGACGCGGGGCCGCTGGAGCAAGCCAGTCCATTGCCAGCCCATCCGTGACATAATCAACGCCCGCATCACGCCACCAAGCATGGACGGATTCTGCCATTTGTGAATGAATATCTTGCGACGAAAGCATCATTGCCAATCAGTCACTGGTTGACGGGAAGGTCAATTGCTTGGCATGGCGAATTCCATCAGTTGCAGCAATTATCAGACAGCCCGATGGGTTGCACAGGGAAGGACTGAAAGAGGATGAGCGAACGGGAATCGATGCCCTATGACGTGGTGATTGTCGGTGGCGGCCCTGCCGGGCTTTCGGCCGCAATTCGGCTCAAACAGATCAATCCTGAGATATCCGTTTGCATCCTCGAAAAAGGGTCTGAGGTTGGCGCGCACATATTGTCTGGCGCCGTCTTTGATCCCAAGGCGATTGATGAACTTCTGCCTGACTGGAAAGAGCAGGGTTGCCCGATGGCTGAGGTGCCAGTCACTGATAACCAACATTGGGTGCTTACGGCCAAGAAGAAATATGGGGTGCCGCATATCGCTGCTCCGCCGTTCATGAATAATAAGGGCACCTTTACAGGCAGCCTTGGCAATCTTTGCCGCTGGTTGGGGACGCAAGCCGAAAATCTCGGTGTAGAAATTTTTCCCGGCTTTCCGGCTGCGGAAGTGCTGTATAACGATGACGGCTCGGTAAAGGGCGTGGCCACTGGCGATATGGGTGTTGCGCATGATGGTAGCCAAAGGGGTGATTATCAGCCTGGCATGGAGCTGCACGCAAAATATACCATTTTTGCAGAGGGTGCACGGGGGCACCTTACAAAGACTCTGAAAGCCAAATTTGATCTGGATGCGGATGCCCAGCCGCAGGTTTATGGCATTGGCCTGAAGGAATTGTGGGACATTCCTGAAGAAAATCACGCGCCGGGCCGCGTCATCCATACCCAGGGCTGGCCGATCAAGGATGAAGATGGTTTTGGCGGTGGATTCCTTTACCATCAGGCCAACGGACAAGTCGCGCTGGGTTATGTGGTATGGCTTGGCTATGCCAATCCCTATTTGTCGCCGTTTGAGGCGTTCCAGCAATGGAAAACCCACCCGGAAATTGCCAAAATCCTGAAAGGTGGCAAGCGCATTTCCTATGGTGCCCGTGCGATTTGCGACGGCGGCTTCCAGTCGCTGCCAAAACTGGTGTTCCCGGGCGGCGCGCTGGTCGGCTGTACTGCTGGTTTCCTCAATGTACCCCGGATCAAAGGCAGCCATACGGCGATGAAATCGGGCATGATGGCGGCTGAAGCAGCGGCAGCGGCAATTGCAGAGGGTCGCGCCAGCGATGAATTGACGGCCTATCCCGCCGCTTATCAGGACAGCTGGGTGCACAAGGAACTCAGCATGGTTCGCAACTTTGAACCGATTATTTCCAAATTTGGCGGCGTTTTGGGGACACCGCTTGCGGGGATCAATCTTTGGCTGGAATATCTCGGCCTCCGAATGCCCTTCACAATGAAGCACACTCCCGATGCAGAGAAGCTGGGCCGAAAGGATCTTTATCAGCCTATCAACTACCCAAAACCTGATGGCGTAATCAGCTTTGACCGGCTTTCATCGGTATTTCTGTCCAACACCAATCATGCAGAAGACCAGCCTTGCCATTTGCAGGTCAAGGATATGGAATTGCAGCGTGAAAGCGAACTGGAGCAATTTGCCGGCCCATCGACCCGTTATTGCCCGGCAGGTGTATATGAATGGCTGGAGGATGCCGATGGCAAGCCACGCTATCAGATCAACTCCCAGAACTGCGTGCATTGCAAGACCTGCGACATCAAGGATCCCAATCAGAACATCAATTGGGTAACGCCGGAGGGCGGCGGTGGACCGAATTATCCGAATATGTAGCTTTGCCGCAGCTATTGCCTTCGCATCGGCAGCGCATGCTGCCGATAGCAATGCTGAAGTTGATTTGTTCTGGCAAGCACAGCGCGCCGAGCTGGTCGGGCAGCCCGTTGCCGCAATCAAAAACTACAACCGCCTGCTAGCTAAACTGCCTGACAGTGCCGTCGCCGTCGACCGACTGTTCCAGTCGGCTGTGGCTCATGGCGATCTGCCGAGCGCGTTGAAAGCGGCAAGAGCACGCGAGCTGGCTGACAGCGGCGATCCTGCCGACCCGCTGCTATTCTTCGTCGACGCATGGCGCCGGAAGGATTGGGCCGTAGCCGAACAGGCCGCCGCGACGCTTCAGCAGGGCGGAATTTTCGGCTTCATGGCACCGATATTGAACGCCTGGACTGAAACAGCGAAAGGCAGGAAAGGCAGCATTTCCAACGCGACATTGAGCGAAAATGGGACGACGGCTTATTATGCCAATGATCAATTGGTTTATCTTAGCCTCGCCAATGGTGACACAAACAGCGCCGAACGGCGGCTGACCAGCTTCCCCGGATTTGGCGAGGATTATGCTCGTCATATGGCGATGAGTGCAGCTGAGCATCTTTCGCGCAATGGTCAGGCCGAATTTGCCGAAGCGATGCTGGTGCACATCGGCGCAGAAGCGCTACCTGCATCAGGCAAGGCTACTGCGTTTGCTGGCGAAGTGGCGCTTGCGGCGCTGTTTGCCCGGCTGTCTGACCAGCTGGAAGAACAGGGTGTTGCTGATCAGGCCCTATATTTTGCCCGTTTGGCGCAATGGATTGCACCTGACAGCGCCTATGCGCGGATGACGCTGGCGAAACGGTTGGCTGATGCTTCACGATCAGCCGAAGCCGATGCCTTCCTTGCTGGTATTGCCGAATCACGGCCGCAGTGGAGCTGGGCGCTGGGTGATCGTGCACGGATTTTGCTGGCAGACGAGAAAAAGGCAGAAGCGTTGGCGCTATTACAGGCGGCTCGGCTGAAGCGTCCTAAAGCTACCGACCTTATTTTGCTCGAAGCACAGCAGCGCGAAGCAAATAAGGATTTGGCAGGGGCTGCGACGCTTTACCGCAGCCTTGTTCAGGATGCCGACGCCACAGGTGCAAAAAATGGCCGCCGAGTGACCTACCGCCTATTGCTGGCGCAAGCACTCAACCAGCAGGGCGATTGGCAAGCAGGCAAAGCCGTTTTGGAAGAAGCATTGGTGCTTGCCCCCCAAAATGCGCTGATTTTGAACAGCCTTGGCTATGGTCTGTTAGAGCGCCGCGAAGATGTGAAGCGCGGTTTTGAACTGGTTTCAAAGGCGCATGCACTGGCGCCGCAATCGCCTGCCATCACCGACTCGCTAGGCTGGGGGCATTATCTCAACGGTGACTATGCAAAGGCTGTCCCGCTCCTGGAAATGGCAGTCGAGGGTGCGATAAATGACGTCACGATCAATGAACATCTGGGCGATGCCTATTGGCAGGTGGGCCGCGCTATTGAGGCACGCTATGCCTGGCGTGCTGCGGCTTTGCGGGCCGAAGGCGATGAAGCCAAGCGGATCACCGCAAAGATCGATACAGGCTGGTCAGAAGCGACTGCCGCGCCTTGATGCCAGCCCTTACCGAAATTGCCTATGCCAAGATCAATTTGGCGCTGCATGTGCGCAAGCGGCGCGACGATGGCTATCATGAACTTGAGTCTTTGGTGGCCTTTCTGGACGATGGCGACACGCTAGAAGTTGCCCCCGCCCTGGCAGACAGTTTTCAGGTTGACGGTGAGTTTGCGGGACATTCTGGAGATACAGCCGACAATCTGGTTCTAAAAGCGCTACATCTGGCCCGCGAGTTGCACAATGATTCCATCCCGCCGCTTGCGATCCGGCTTGCGAAACATTTGCCCGTCGCAGCTGGGCTGGGGGGCGGTTCCGCCGATGCAGCCGCGCTGCTCCGCCTGCTTGCCAATCAGGGCTATGGCGTTGAGCTTCACGAATTAGCGTCGAAATCGGTTTCGCTGGGCGCTGATGTACCAGCCTGCGTGCACAGCGTCCCATTGATAATGCGCGGGATCGGTGAAAAAATAGAGCTGCTGCGGGATGATAGTCTGGCAAATATCTTCGTGGTTCTTGTAAACCCTCGCGTGCCGGTTCCAACCGGGCCGGTGTTTAAGGCATGGGATGGCATTGATCACGGCACTCTCTGCACAGGGACAGCGCTTGAAATTGCTATGACAGGGCGCAACGACCTGCAGCCGCCCGCCATTGCGCTGTGCCCGGTAATTGGCGATGTTATAGCCATGCTGGACTCAACCTCTCCGCTGCTTGCCCGCATGTCGGGCTCAGGTGCAACCTGTTTCGCGCTATATGACCTGCCCGCCAAAGCTGACGAAGCCGCAAGTCTGATTGCAAAGCAGCAGCCAGATTGGTGGGTCAAGGCGGGGAGGCTGACACAATGACCGTCAGCATCACCCTTGGCACTCCGGCGATGGGCGGCATATTGGCCGTCTGCGACCATGCCTCCAACCATGTGCCTGATGACGTTGATCTTGGCATCGACGAGAGGCTGTTGGGGCAGCATATCGCCTATGACATTGGCGTTGAGGGCGTTGCCCGCTTTCTGGTTACTCTGTCCGGCTGCGCCGCCTTTCTTGCGACACACTCCAGACTGGTGGTTGATCTGAATCGCTATCCGGAGGACGCGAGCGCCATTCCGTCGTGCAGTGACGGTGTCGATATCAAAGGCAATCATCTGAGCAGCGCGCAGCGTGAAGAGCGGCTGAAGCGCTATTTTCATCCCTATCACGAGCAGCTGGATGCGCTGTTGCGCAAGAGCCGACCTTCGCTGATCCTGTCAATCCACAGCTTCACCCCGCGTTTGGAAGCCGACCCCTTGGCCGAAAGGCCATGGGAAATTGGCGTGCTCTATAACGAACATGAGGCCGCAGCGATGCTCGCAATAGAGCATCTGGAGGGTGAGGGGCTGATTGTCGGTGACCAGCTTCCCTATTCGGGTAAGCTGCTGAATGCGACGATGAACCGGCATGCCGAGGCGCATGACATCCCCTATGTTGGCATCGAAATCAGACAAGATTTGATCAGTGATGCGGCCGGGCAAGAAAGATTTGCAGCGATATTGGCAGAAATGGCGCAATATGTTGCAGAAAGGCTTGCTTCAGAGGTTGGTAACTGAATAGAGGCTCTGCTACGAAAGCGAGCCAAAATGACCCATGTTTTTGACAAATCAAAGCTGCCCAGCCGTCATGTTTCGGTAGGGCCGGAGCGAGCGCCGCATCGTAGCTATTATTATGCCATGGGCTTGACGGCAGAGCAGATTGCACGGCCCTTTGTCGGCGTGGTTTCTGCAGGCAATGATAGCGCGCCATGCAACACCACATTGGATGCGCAGGCCGATGTCGCACGGCGCGGCGTGGATGAGGCAGGCGGCATGTCGCGGCGCTTCAACACCATTACTGTGACCGACGGCATTGCCATGGGGCATCAGGGGATGAAAAGCTCGCTGATCAGCCGTGAGGTGATCGCTGATTCAGTCGAGCTTTCGGTACGCGGCCATTGTTATGATGCTTTGGTGGGCTTTGCCGGGTGCGACAAATCGCTTCCCGGCATGATGATGGCGATGCTGCGGCTGAACGTGCCTTCCATTTTTGTGTATGGCGGTTCCATTTTGCCCGGTCGTTACAAGGACAAAGACGTCACAGTTAAGGACGTATTTGAGATTGTAGGCAAATATGCCGCCGGGACCTGTCCGCTGTCAGAGGTTGAGGAGCTGGAGCGCGTGGCTTGCCCTGGGCATGGCGCATGCGGCGGGCAGTATACCGCCAATACCATGGCTTGTGTCGCGGAGGCGATTGGCCTTTCGCTCCCCAACAGCAATATGGCCCCGGCTCCTTATACGTCTCGCGAACAAGTGGCACATGCGGCAGGCGTGCAGGTGATGGAATTGCTAGCGCAAAATCTGCGTCCACGTGCCATTTGCACCCGAGAAGCCTTTGAAAATGCCGCTCGTGTCGTCGCAGCGACCGGAGGATCGACCAACGGCGCCTTGCATTTGCCTGCGATGGCGCATGAGGCCGGGATTGATTTTGACCTGTTCGATGTCGCCGAGATCTTCAAGACCACGCCCTATATGGCGGATTTGCAGCCCGGTGGTCAGTTTGTCGCCAAGGATATGTATGAGGCTGGCGGTGTCTACATGTTAATGAAATCGCTGCTCGCCGAGGGGCTGTTTAACGGCAATTGCATGACTGTGACAGGCAAGACGATCGGCGAGAATATTGACGAAATAACATGGAATCCCAATCAGAAAGTCATTTATGACGCCAGGACGCCGATTACGCCAACTGGCGGCGTTGTTGGACTCCGTGGCTCTATGGCACCGGAAGGTGCAATCGTGAAGGTCGCTGGCATGGATCGGCTGCAGTTCACTGGCCCTGCGCAAGTATTTGATTGCGAAGAAGATTGCTTTGCAGCTGTCGAGCGGCGCGAAATCCGTGAAGGGTCAGTCATTGTTATCCGCTATGAGGGCCCCAAAGGCGGGCCCGGCATGCGTGAAATGCTTTCGACTACGGCTGCGCTATACGGTCAGGGCATGGGCGAAAAAGTCGCCCTGATCACCGACGGGCGATTCTCTGGCGCGACGCGCGGCTTCTGCATCGGCCATGTCGGCCCGGAAGCTGCCGACTGCGGGCCAATCGCGCTGGTGGAGGATGGTGACGAAATCGCCATTGATGCAGAGGCTGGCACAATTGACCTTAACGTTGCTGGCGAAGTGCTTGAAGAACGCCGTAAACATTGGAAGCCGCGCCTGTCCGATTATGGGTCGGGCGCATTGTGGCGCTATGCACAGAATGTCGGACCGGCCTATAAGGGCGCGGTTACGCACCCCGGGGGTAAAGCCGAACGCCATGTTTTCGCCGATATCTAAATATTCATGCGCCATTGCACTGGCTCTGTTGCTCGCCGCCTGTGGCAGCGACACAACCGATTCTGATCTGAAAGCCGCAGAGGATCAGGCCGCCCAGGACGCAGCCGCAGCTGGCAAGATTGAATGTGCGCTGGCGGGGAGCACCAGTTTCAATCGGAATTGCTCAACTGAGCGGGTAAGTGGGGCAGAAGGGCAGTTGCTCGTTGTCCGTCACCCGGATGGCGGTTTTCGTAGGTTCAAGATACTGACTGACGGCCGCGGACTAACGCCCGCCGATGGTGTTGACCCGGATTTTAAGCTGACGGTGATGGGCGACGGCATGATTGAGGTACGGTCAAGCGAAGATATCTACCGCCTGCCTGCCGCGATTAAAGGTACGACAGCCAAATAGCTTGTCTGCGGGGCCTTGGCAGGCCAAGGCGAGCCGGTGAGCGAGAATGATCTGATAATCCGTGTAGCAGCGCGTGGCGACGGCGTGACAGCCGATGGGCGGCATATCCCTTTGGCCGCGCCAGGCGACAGGCTAAACCCCGGTGGCGGTCTGCTCCATGGCCCGCATCATGCAGAACCACCATGCCAGCATTTCCCCCTATGTGGCGGTTGTCAGTTACAGCATCTGGACGAGGAAAGCCTCGCTGCCTTTGTGCGGGAGCGAGTAACGCATGCCTTGGCATCGCAGCACGTAAATGCTGACGAAGTGATGCCTGTGCATCTGTCCCCTATGACGTCAAGACGCCGTGTTGCTGTGCGTTCGGCTTGGGCCGGACGGCAGTTCCAACTAGGCTTTAGTACCGAAAAAAGTCATCGAATCATAGATTTGCGAGCCTGTGACGTCATGGTGCCAGAGCTATTCGCACTAATCGAGCCATTACGCGCATTCCTCGCCCCTCTAGTCGGGCCGAAGCGCAATGTGCAGGTCAAAATGGCGCTGACCGACCAAGGCGTCGACATGCTGATCGAGAATCTGACCGTCGAAGGGCTGGAAGCGCATGAGGCGTTGTCCGCCTTTGCTCAACATGTTGGCCTTGCGCGGTTGTCGCTGGACGATGGCTATGGCGCCGTCGCGCAGTGGGAGCCAGAGCCGGTTACGGTGACGCTGGGCGGTGTGCCAGTGGCCTACCCGCCTTATGCCTTTTTGCAGGCCACTCATGATGGTGAAAAGGCACTTGTCGGAGCCGTCAAAGCCATTTTGGGCAATGCTAAACTTGTGGCGGATTTGTTCGCAGGGCTGGGCACATTTGCGCTGTCGATTGGGCAGGGGCGGAAACTATATGCTGCGGAAGGGGACAGAGCGGCCCTTTTGGCGCTGAAAGCCGCCGCAGGACAGGCGCAACGAGCCATTTTTACCGAGCATCGTGACCTTTTCCGAAGGCCGCTAAGTGTCGCTGAGCTGAACCGGTTTGAAGCCGTTATCCTTGACCCGCCACGGGCAGGTGCACGTGAACAGATCAATCTGCTCGCGCAGTCACAAGTCCCCAAAATCGCCTATGTCAGCTGCAATCCGGCAAGCTTTGCGCGTGATGCGAAGACGCTGGTGGAAAGTGGATACCAGCTGCAGCGGATCTGGCCGGTGGGCCAGTTCCGCTGGTCAACGCATGTTGAACTGGTGGGTGAGTTCACCCGATAATTTAGGGACAGTCCCTAAATTATTGCATCAATGGAACACCGCCATCGCGGCGTGCAGCACCAGCGCCATCAGCGCCAACGTCGACAGGGCGAAGGCAAGGAAGCGGAGGATAACCCGGTTACCAAGGATCTGGATCAGGCTGTGTGCGATGCGCAGACCGACATAGGCCCAGGCAATAGTCGCGTTCATACCATCGCCCTGACCAATCAGCGCAAGGACAATCGCCACCGCATAAAATACGGTAGGTGCTTCATGTAAGTGATTGTAATTATCGGTTACCCAGGACGCCTTTTCTTCCCCCTTTGCGACCAGGTCGGCCCGCAGGCCGGGGCCCGTTGACCCGACCATGGTTTTTCCGTCCAGCCCCGCCCGACCCATGGCGGGCAGACGTGTGGCGTACAGCCAAATCCAGATAATCATCGTCCATGCGGCCAGCACCACAACGGGCTTCAAGATTTCCATTTCCCCCATAAATTCCTCCCTTGTTAAACGGTTGCGATCAAGGCGCTGACGGCTAGCGCCGCGAGGCAAAGCGACGATAAAAGGAACAGCCCAATCCTGACCGGTATCGTGTTGATATTGAACTGCCAGATGGTGTGCACGATGCGTAGAACAACATAGGCCCAGGCCAGTGCAAGATTGAGGCCGCTATTCGCGCCTGCAATGTGCAGGATAAGCACCGCTGGATAGAAAACCGTCGGCTGCTCCATCAAATGGCTGTAATTATGTGAGGCCCAATTGGCCTTGTCGGGCATATGGTCCTCGATATCGCGATATTGGCGATTATCCTTTTTGGGCCGAACCTTCCCCATCGCCTCTTTGAGCGCAGGGCCGCGCCGCGACAACATCCACAGCAGTGCAATCATCGTCCAAAGGACCAGCACTGCAGCTGGCAAAAGCAGGCTATTGTTCAAAAGTCACCCTCCCTGATTGATGCAGGGAGGGTGGGGAAATGTGGTTAGATTGTCAATTGCAACTTATTGTGCGGAGCGACGCTCCAGACGGATAACATTACCCACATCATTCGCGGCGATCTGCGTGTAAAGGCTCGCCATCGGCTCATCCTCGACAATGAAATCCTCAACGTCGCCAAAGCCATTAAATTCGGTGCGCAACGCGCAGCCATAGGCGCCGAGCATGCCGACTTCGATATAGTCGCCAGCCTCCACATCAGACGGCAGCAGGAAGGGACCTGCCATATAGTCCATGTCGTCGCAGGTCGGGCCGTAAAAGGCGAACTCGGTCAGTTCCTGCGCGGCGCTTTCGCGCTGCAAGGCCACGGGAAAGCGCCAGCCAATATGCGCCGCATCGAAAAGCGCACCATAGCTACCATCGTTGATGAACAGCTCATTGTCGCGGCGCTTTTCTACCTTCACCAGCAGCGAGGCATATTCAGCGCACAGCGCGCGGCCCGGCTCGCACCAGAGTTCGGCCGAGTAGCTGATCGGCAGATCTTCGAAGCAGCGGTGGATAGTCTCGAAATAGGCTTCCAGCGCGGGCGGTTCCATGCCCGGATAGACCGACGGGAACCCGCCACCGACATCGACCACATCGACCGTTACCGACGCCTCGACAATAGCCGCACGAACGCGCTCCATTGCCTCGGCATAGGCCGAGGGCGTCATTGCCTGGCTGCCGACATGGAAGCAGATACCCAGGCTGTCCGCAACTTGTCGCGTCGCAACCAGCAGGTCGGCCACCTTGTCTGCCTCCGCCCCGAATTTGGAGGCAAGGCTCAGCTTGGCATGTTCGGACGATACGCGGATGCGCACGCACAACTCCAGGTCGGTCGCCGGAACGCCATCGGCAGCCGTGGCACGGACGATCTTGTCCAGCTCCTCATGGCTGTCGAGGCTGAAGGTTTTCACGCCATGATTGTGATAGGCCTGCGATATCGCACGCTCCGACTTCACCGGATGCATGAAGCACAGCTTCGCCTCGGGCAGGAATTTATGCACCAGCCGCACTTCGCCCAGCGAAGCAACGTCATAATGCGTGATTCCAGCTGCCCACAGCGTTTCGAGCAACGCGGGCGAAGGATTGGCTTTTACCGCATAGAGCGATTGGCCCGGAAACTTCTCGACAAAGAAGCGGGCGGCACGCGTCGCGGCATGCGGGCGAAGGAGTGTTACGGGCTCGTCCGGCGCGAGGGCGCGGACTAGGGACGCAGCATCAGGATAGTTGTGCAACTCAAGGGACCCCCAAAAAATAAACGGTAAACGACAAGGCTGCCTTGCGGTTATTGGAAGTCCCCCTGGGGCAGCGGAGGGTGCCTATATGATTCGAGGGGGGATTTGTAAAGAAAATTTGGAGCGGCGGATTCAAATTTTCCTGAAATATCGGGCGACCGGCCAGCGCTCGAAGTCCGCGCTTTCATATGTGGCGCGTGAGGCAGCATGGCCGCTATCTGCTCCGGTTTCGACCATAACCATCACCAGATCTTGGGTCCGGAAATAGTCGAACAATTGGTCCATCAGCATCCGCGCAACCCCCTTTCGTTGGTGGCCCGGAGAAACAGCCAGAATGTAAACCTCACCCATCCGGTCTTCGGGGTGGATTCGGCCGCCGATCCAGCCCGCTACCTCGCCCTCTATCAGCGCCACCCATATGAGTTCCGGCTGATCATCCAAAAGTGCACAAATGTCGGCCATTTGGCGGGCTTGCCAACCATGCGGATAAAATGCGTCGAACACATAGTCCTGAACCTCTTTTTGCATTGCAGGGAATACAGGCCCCCATGCCGCAAGTGATACACCCAAAATGGCATCGCGATGCTCGGATTGATAGTGCATGATTTGGATCATGTCGTTTAACTCAACCGATCCCGAAATTCCTCCCAGCCAAATTCTCGCACACAGCGCAGCTCATCGGTCTCGCTGTTCCACAGCCAAATCGAAGGCAGGGGGACGCCGTTGAAGGTGGTGGTCTTCACCATCGAATAATGCGCCTGGTCGAGGAAGGCGAAGCGCTCTCCCACGCCGCCGCCGCCGGGCAGGCGGTAATCGCCGATGATGTCGCCTGCCAGACATGAAGGGCCGCCGAGGCGGATTGCGGGGCCGTCTGTGCGCTCGCCCAGCATGGCGGGACGGTAGGGGGCTTCGATCACGTCGGGCATGTGGCAGGTAGCGCTGATGTCGGTGATGCCGACGGGCATGCCATTGTCGAACACATCAAGGATTTCGCCGACCAGGATGCCCGCGTCGAGCGCAATCGCCTCACCGGGTTCCAGATAGACCTCGCAACCGGTTTCGGCGCGGACGGACTTGATGAAATCGATCAACTCCCCACGCTGATAATCGGCGCGGGTGATATGGTGGCCGCCGCCGAAATTGAGCCATTTGAGCTGGCCGAAATAAGGCGCGATTTTGGGTTTGAGCGATTCCCATGTGCGTTTGAGTGGCGCGAAATCCTGTTCGCACAAGGTGTGGAAATGCAAGCCGGAAACGCCCTCCAGATGCTCAGCCTCCAACTGGCTGACCGGAAAACCCAGTCGCGAGTGCGGGGAGCAGGGGTCATATTTCGCTACCTCGCCCTCGGCATGTTCGGGGTTGATGCGCAGGCCGACATCGGTGCTGTCATCGAGAAAACTCGCAAACCGCGCATGCTGCATCGGCGAGTTGAAAATCACATGATCGGAAATGGCGACAATTTCCGCCATGTCCGCTGCCTTATAGCCCGCGCAGTAAGTGGCAATCTCGCCCTTATAATGCTCCCGCGCCAGCCGCGCCTCCCACAATCCGCTGGTGCACACGCCATCGAGATATTCGCCCACGACATCGGCGAGTGACCACATCGAAAAGGCCTTGAGCGCCGACAGCACCTTCGCGCCCGACCGCGCCTTTACGTCAGCTAGAACCGCCAAGTTCCGTCGCACCGCCACTTCGTCCACGACAAAGGCAGGCGTCGGCAAGCGGCTCAGGTCAAATCGGGCGAAAGCCCCCGGGTCTCCAGCTCTTGTTTCCATTACTCCGCTTCCTGCTAGTGTGACGGCTCGGGACAGCGGTGCCAGATATCATTGAGCATCGACTTGTCTTTCGAAAGAACGAGTTGTTTCGGTGCAACCCGCGTTGCATCTTCCATTTTGAAATAGCGGACCAGCACTTTGTCTTTGCCCAACTTGACCGATTTGACTCGATGATGCTCGGCATGAAAGCCAACTGTGTCGGCAGTCACATAAAGCTCATTGTCCATCGTATCGCCCTCAATATTGCAATAGGCGGGATCGACCATCCAGCTGCCGCGATATTCGAACGGAATTTCCTGCGGTTTTTGCAGCGCCATCGTGAAAATTGCCACGCTGAAAAGAAAAACCGCACGCATCATCAGGCCACCGGCACCTTCACATTGCCCGCTTCGGTCCGCACCGAATAGCTGAACGGCGTGTCTTCCCACCCTGTCTTTGCCGCGCCATGCACGCCGTCTTTGCGGATCACCGCGATGCCGCCGCCGATCTTGTAACCCGCATCCTCGATCCGCTTGACCGCCGCTTCGGCGGCTGCCTGCGGATGCATGCCGCCGCGCATCAACTCAACGGCGTGATAGGTGGGCAGGAAGCGCATCATCACATCGCCATTCCCCGTCGCAACAGCGCCGCCAACTGCCTGGTCGCCATAGGCCCCTGCACCGGGAATAGGGGAATCGCCGACACGGCCGGGGATCTTGAACTCGCGGCCGTTGGTCGAGCAACCGACACACAAATTGCCTGCGGCGTCGAGCGCGATGCAGCCAACGGTATCGTGCTGCTTCACCCCATCGGGCTTGGTGAGCGGCTCAGGCGCAAAGGCATCGGTCTTTTCCTTCTTCGCCGCCCATTTGTCCCATGCTGCTTGCGAAACAACGCTGGTGAGAGACTCCTCCGTAAAGCCCATCCGCGCCGCAAAGCGTGTGGCATCGTCGCCAACGATCAGCGTATGCTGGGTCTCCTCCATCACCTTGCGCGCCACCGAAATGGCTTTCTTGACCCGCTTCAGGCAACCGACTGCGCCGATATCGTGCGTCGGTCCCCACAATATCATGGCATCGAGAGTGGTCTCTCCCACCTCGTTCGGAACGCCACCAGCGCCAACCCAATAATCGCCGAGCAGCTCGACATGGTTGATCGCCTTTTCCACGACGTCGAGTGCGGATGCCCCTTCGGCGAGCATCGGCCAGCCGATTTCGTTGGCGCCGGGGCCGAAATCCCATGTGGTCAGGATGAAGGGCTTGCCGGTTGGTATGGGTTTGGGTTGGGCGGGTTTTGCCTGCGTGGGTACAGCGGCAAGGGCCGCTGCTCCCCCAATGCCCGCTCCAAATGCACGGCGTGAGATGGTTAGCTTATCTTCCATTTCATCCTCCCACTATTATTTCACGCAGAGAGCGCAGAGTTCGCAGAGAACATCCCACTCTGCGCTCTCTGCGATCTCTGCGTGAACCTAAAAATTCAAAGGCCCATCAAGTTCCTTCACCTGCCACGGAAGGCCATGCTGGTTCAGCATCTCCATAAACGGATCAGGATCGAACTGCTCCATATTCCACACGCCAGCGCCCGACCATTGCCCGGTCACCAGCATTGCTGCGCCAATCATCGC
>CAYVQO010000013.1:0-9290 GCA_964452835.1 uncultured Sphingorhabdus sp.
CCTCAGCGTCTACCATTTTTATCCCCTGCTCGCTGCACCGGTCGGCCTTTCGCGCAGAGCAGATTTTTCAAATGAACTAACAGAATTTCCAATGCAGGCTTGTATATGCTGCGCCTGCCGCTAGGTTTGGCCTTCACACAGGTCCAGCGCGACCCGGACCAAGCAGGGGAACAGTTATGAGCAAGGGGCGCGAGGCTTCCTTTTCAATGGAGCAGGTTGATGGTCGCCTGTTACGCGTCGCGGTTTGGCGGTCTGCAAATAAGACATCAAAGTTGCCTTTGCTGTTCTTCAATGGAATCGGCGCCAATATCGAGGCAATGGCTCCGCTTGCCGATATGCTCGACGATCGCGACTTCCTCACCTTTGACATGCCCGGCGTCGGAGGCTCACCGGAACCGGTTGTGCCCTATAATGCTTGGTTCATGAGCCGGATCGCTGCGCAATTGCTCGACCGTTTCGACATGCCACGCGTCGATGTCATGGGCGTCAGTTGGGGGGGAGCCATGGCACAGCAATTCACGCTGCAAAATGGAGAGCGTGTGAACCGGCTGATCCTGGCTGCAACCACCGCCGGGATGCTGATGATACCCGGCAATCCCAAAGCACTAATGAAGATGGCTGATCCGCGTCGCTACATTGACCCGGACTTCATGCGAAAACATTTCAATACCTTATACGGTGGATCGGGGGACGGTTCCGAAGGACATATTGGCCGGATAAAGCCGCCTACCAAAACCGGCTATTTCTACCAGTTGCTTGCCATGATGGGCTGGACAAGCGCGCCGTTCCTGCCTTTCATGAAGCAGGACACGCTGATCATGATGGGCGGCGATGACCAGATTGTGCCCATTGCCAACGGGCATTTCCTGAAAATGCTGATCCCCAATGCCGAGATGCATGAAATTCCCGACGGCGGCCATTTGTTCCTGCTGAGCCATGCGGCAGAGTGCATTGCGGTCTTGCGGGAGTTTCTCGACCGGCCGGAGATCAAGACGCAAAAGGCCGCTTGACCCCCCCATTGTTGCTCGCAGAAAGGCAATGCGATCAGCGCATTACGGCCGCTTCCTTACACACCTTGATCGCCTCCGGCTTGGGTCGCTCACCCACCAGCTCAAAGCGTGCGAAATAGGCGCTGACGTCAGGGCGTTGCTCAAATTCTTTCAGTTCATAGCCTACTGCCGCAAATTCGCAGAACAAAAGCTTTGGCGGAATGCCATGTTCGTTCGTTGGCAAATCACGATCAACGACAATCACCTGCCCGCCTTTGGCAAGTGCAGGGCGCATGCGCCACAGGAACGCATAGGGTTCGCCAATTTCATGATACATATGGACCATGAAAATGCGGTCAAAACTGCCCGGCGGCAGACGCGGATCATCATAGCCGCCTTCCTGGATCGCAACATTGTCAAGCAAGCGTTCCCGCACCACGCGCTCTGCCAGCCGGTCAAGCGCCCCGCGGTTGATATCTTGCGCAAGGACCCTGCCTTTTGAGCCCACTCGGGCGGAGAGCCTTACGGTATAATAGCCCTCTCCAGCGCCGATATCGGCCACAGTCGTCCCCGGCTTAATGTCGGCCCAATCCATCAGCAGCTGAGCCTCACCAGCCTCATCACGTGCGGCCTCGGTTGAAAATTCGGTTCCCGAAGTTTCCGACACTGCCCGGTCGGGTTTTGGAAAGGCACGCGAAGTTTCTGGCCTGCCATTGTCCTTTACGGCTGGTTGGCAACCTGAAAGCAGGCTTATGACAAGGGCTGTTGCTATCGTCTTGTATAAGGACACGACGCAGCCTTAATGCGACTTCGCGCAAGAGAGAAGCGCTTTGTTACTTGCCGCAGCTATCACGGCAGAGCGGCGTTCGTAAGATCGCCGAAACTGTGGTCATTGATACTGTTCATTTCGTCAGGCTGCTGTTACTCCCTTGGCCATGGGCGAACGGGAATTGATCGCTGCTTTTGATGCTGTCCTTGCCGACATTTATGAAGCGGCCCTTGTGCCGTCGCATTGGGATGTGGCGCTTACGGGTCTGATCAGCCATTTCAGCCCGCCCAAATGGGATGTGGCCATGCTGGTATGGGAGCGTCTGGAGCCCGCCACAGGTCGCTTCATCGGAGCCGCTGGCGTCAATGATTTTGCCCGATCAGGGTATATTGCCATGTTTGCCGGGCGGCAGGCGTGGAGTGTTGCCGGCCACGCCATTCCGGTTGGAAATGTGGCGCATAGCGACGAACTGGTCTCGCGAGATCGGTTTAAGGACAGCGAATTTTACAAAAGCTTTCTGTCAAACTGGAATTTGGAAATCGCCCTGCTCGCCTCGCTCGACCGCCACGGGCAGGATCATTTGGGGCTGTGCATGCCGGGCCCGGACGGCGGCGATATCAGCATGTTACGCGACGCACTGACCCGTCTGACGCCGCATATTCAACGGGCCAGCCGGATCAGCCGCCGCATCGGCGAAGCGGATCTGCGCGCTGCCAATGCCGAAGCCGCACTGGACGCCTCGCCCTCGATCATCCTCTCGCTGGGGCCGCAGCTTGAACTGCTTCATGCCAATGACAGCGCGAAGCAATGGCTCAGCAACGCCAAAGGCGTCGTCGTACAACAGGGCAAGCTGCAGCTTGGCAACCGGGAGATGCAAGCGCGCCTTGTGACCCTTGCAAAGGGAAATGGCCCCGAACGCACTGAAAATATCCAGATTGATGATCGTGGCAGAACAATATTCCTGGTAGCGATGCGTGTTGAACCGGGCATCGGAGGAGACGTTGCAATAGGCCAAGGTGCAGCAGCTTTGCTGCTGGTCGGCGGAGGGCGACGGTCAGTGTCGGACGAGGTCGTTGACCGCTTGCGCAACTGGTTTGACCTTACACCGTCAGAAGCCAAGATCGCCGCCTATATTGCCGATGGCCGGACCATGGAGGATTATGCGCGTGATCGCGGTGTTTCGGTGAACGCCGCCAGGTTCCTGATAAAAGGTGTGTTCGGCAAAACTGGTGTCAGCAGGCAAGCAGAACTGACTGCCCTGCTTCGCGAAGCGCCGCTCGAATGGAACTGTCCCATCGAAAAATTTGTGACGACGGACTAGGCGTTTCCCAATTGAAAACCTTCGGGGATGCCGCTCACTTATGCCGGTCGGCCATTTTACACATCTCACCGCAGCAGACAGGGCTGTTTGAGGACTTTAAATTGACATTAACCTTATCTGGTCACAGTCCCTGTCGAATTAGGGGCCAGTCAAATGGATGTGTCAGGGGTCGTTGGTGTTTGAGGGCAGAAGCCAGAATTTCGCCATGGCAGGTAATGCAGCGGACGTCGTCATCGCGGATGCCATGGTAGCGCCTTTGCGGGCGACAGTCACGCGCAGCTGGCGTGAGAAGCTGGCTGATATGGACCTTGTTCCAGATCTTGGCGAAGATATTGGTTCAGGCCGCTGGTTTCGCGGGCTTGCCACGCTGACCGTGCTTTGCGTTGTTGCCCTTGCCCTTTTGCCCGATTTCGGCCCCGTTTACGGCAAACAGCCGCCCATGCCGACTCCTGTGCAACTGGAAGTCGCACGTACGCAGGCGATTATGCCGATTGCCTTTGGCAGCGATACTGGCGGCCGCATGGCCCCTAATGAAAATGTCCTTGCGTTGGCCGGTAGCCCGGAAAGACCGAGTATCGAACTGACTGCCATGCTTGGCCGGGGGGATAGTTTCGCCCGGGTTCTGCAGCGGGCAGGCGTAGGCAGCGCAGATATCCAGCGGGCGGTTGGCTTGGTAAGCGGCGCAACAGCCTTGTCCGACATTGCTCCTGGCACCCCGATCGAAATTGTTTTGGGCCGACGTATCTCCAACAACCAGCCGAGACCGCTGGAAAGCCTCGATTTCCGTGCGCGTTTCGACCTGCATCTTGCAGTCAATCGGGCGGGCGGTGCATTGCAGCTGGCACGCAAATCCATTGCCGTTGATGATACCCCCTTGCGCATTCGCGGGACAGTAGGCGGCAGCCTTTATCGTTCGGCACGTGCAGCCGGTGCTCCGGCCGATGTCATTCAGGACTATCTGAAAGTCATCGCAAGCCGAGGACCTTTATCTTCCATCAGCGCCACAGATGAATTTGACATTATCGTTGCTCACCGCCGTGCAGAAACCGGCGAAGTGCAAGTTGGTGAATTGCTTTATGCCGGCATAGACCGGGGCGGCAAGCCACGCATCCAGATGCTGAAATGGAGCAATGGCGACGGCGAGCAATGGTTTGAAGCCTCTGGCGTCGGCGAAACACGCGGACAAATGGCAAGTCCTGTAAACGCACGCATCACGTCGGGCTTTGGCTATCGCCGTCACCCAATCCTTGGTTACCGCAAAATGCACAGCGGCATTGATTTTGGCGCGCCTTATGGTGCACCGATTTATGCGGCTACCGATGGGGTGGTAACCTATGCGGGACGCAAGGGCGGCTATGGCAATTTTGTCCAGATTAATCATGGCGGCGGTCTTGGCACCGGCTATGGCCATATGAGCCGCATTGCCGCACGTCCCGGTCAGCGGGTTCGGCAGGGGCAGATCATCGGCTATGTCGGCTCGACTGGCCTATCGACTGGTCCGCATCTGCATTATGAACTTTACCGCAATGGCACTGCCATCAATCCGCTGTCGGTGCGCTTCACCCAGCGGGCACAATTGAGCGGCAATGACCTCGTCCGGTTCCGCGCACAGCTGGCGAAGCTGAAATCGGTGAAGCCTGGCGCGGCACTGGTTCCGCTTGGCCCGGTTAAAAAAATTGACGGGCCCGAGCGCGAAATTGACCGGATCAGCCGAGCGAAGGCCAATAGCGACCGTCGGGGCTAGGCCATGGGCGCCAAGCAGCATTGAGCGCACGCCATTCCTTCGCTATGCCTCTGCCCGTGAACAGAAACTACCCCAACACCCGCCTGCGCCGCACCCGTGCCACCGCATGGAGCCGCGCCCTGGTGCGCGAAAACGCCCTTGCCCCCGCCGATCTGATCTGGCCGCTCTTCATCACCGAAGGCGACGGCGTGGAGGAGCCGATTGCATCGCTACCCGGCGTATCACGCTGGTCCGTTGATGGCATTGTCGCGCGCGCCGCTGAAGCCATAGCGTTAGGCATTCCCTGCATCGCGCTTTTCCCGAATACGCCGCCAGAGCTGCGCAGCGATGATGGTGCAGAGGCGTCCAATCCTGAAAATCTGATGTGCCGCGCCATCCGGGCGATCAAGGCAGCGCATGGTGATGCGATTGGCGTTCTGACCGATGTTGCGCTCGATCCCTATACTGCGCACGGACAGGATGGGATCATCGATGGCGTTGGCTATGTGCTGAACGATGAAACCGTAGCCGCGCTTGTCGATCAAGCGGTTAATCAGGCCCGTGCGGGCGCAGATATTATTGCGCCGTCAGACATGATGGACGGCCGCATCGGCGCCATCCGCCGCGCGCTGGAAATGGACGGCCATGTCAACGTCCAGATCATGAGCTATGCCGCCAAATATGCCAGTGCCTTTTACGGCCCCTTCCGCGATGCCGTTGGCTCACGCGGGCTGCTGAAAGGCGACAAGAAAAGCTATCAGATGGACCCGGCCAATGCGCAGGAAGCGTTGCGCGAAGTGGCCATGGACATTGCCGAAGGTGCCGACAGCGTGATGGTAAAGCCCGGCCTGCCCTATCTGGATATTGTCCGTAGCGTCAGCGACGCATTTGACGTGCCTGTCTTTGCCTATCAGGTTTCAGGCGAATATGCGATGATAGAGGCTGCCGCAGCCAGTGGTGCTGGCGACAGGGACGCACTGGTTCTGGAAACGCTGCTGGCATTCAAACGTGCGGGGGCTTCGGGCGTGCTGACCTATCATGCAGCGCATGCGGCGCGATTGTTGAGCCGTTGAAGGATTTCACGCGAAGGGCGCGAAATATAAAATGGCTGAGTTTCGTCTCCAAACCGAACGCTTAACCTTGCGCGACTGGCGGGCAGAGGACCTTGAGCCATTTGCCGCCATGTGCGCCGACCCCATTGTTATGGCTACGCTGGGGCCAGTCATGGATCGCGATCAAACCGCCGCGTTGATTGAGCGTATCAGCGCGGTCAGCGAAACGCATGGCTTTACCGCATGGGCGCTGGAGCGGCGCGAAGATGGGCGTTTTCTTGGTTGGTGTGGGCTGATCCCCGGCATGTTTCCGCCGATATTGGACGAGGTTGAGGTCGGTTGGCGATTGGCAGCTGATGTCTGGGGGCAAGGCTATGCGCACGAGGGCGCAGTGGCGGCGCTAGACTGGGCCTTCGCCAATCTAGACCGTGACGCGATTTGGGCAATCACTTCAGTCGGAAACCAGCGGAGCTGGAGGCTGATGGAGCGGCTTGGGATGGTCCGTCAGCATGCGCTCGATTTTGATCATCCCAAACTGCCTGCCGAAAGCCCATTGCTAAGACACATTACCTATCGCATGGGTCGTGATGAATGGACGGGCTTGACAATTACAGGGGAGCAAAAGCCGATATGAGCGAAACAGTTGAGGAAAACACACGCGGGCGGGCGGCTTTTGTTATTACAATCCTGACCGGATCGTTCCTGCTGTTTCTTGTGCAGCCCATGGTAGCACGCATGGCTCTGCCAAAGCTGGGCGGCGCGCCGGCCGTTTGGAACAGCGCAATGCTGGTCTATCAGGCGCTGTTGCTTGCAGGCTATGCCTATGCGCACCGGCTTTCGCGGGAGGCTCCGAAGCGGCAGGCGACGGTGCATCTGATCGTGCTGCTGTCAGCGGCGCTCTGGCTTCCCATTGGCCTTGCCACCATGACCATTCCTGCTGATGGCTCACCCGTTTTCTGGGTGCCATGGCTGCTTGTAGCCTCTATCGGCCCGCTCTTCTTTGCCGTTGCCGCGCAAGCACCGCTGATGCAGCGCTGGTTTGGCCTGGCCGGCAATAAGGGCGAGCCCTATGCGCTTTATGCAGCCTCCAATATTGGCAGCTTTGCAGGGCTGATTGCCTATCCGCTGCTGGTTGAGCCCTTTATGCCGATCCACGAGCAGACCTGGCTCTGGTCCGGGCTTTATGCTGTGCTGTTCATCCTTGTCGGCCTGTGCGCGCTGAAGATATGGCAAAGCCGTGGCGCAGAACCAGCGCAGGCCGCGACCTCTGCTGAGCCGCGCTCGCTGATCGACTGGAAACGCCGCGCCTACTGGATTGCGCTGTCGGCTGTGCCTTCTGGCCTGATGCTGTCCACCACGGCGCACCTTACCACTGACCTGATGGCAATGCCGCTGCTTTGGGTGATTCCACTGGGACTTTACCTGCTCAGTTTCTCGGTCGCCTTTGCCGACAACCGGCTGCTCGCCAATGTGTTCACAAAGATCGCGCCCAGCATCGTGCTGCTGGGGGGTGCGACGGCCTTTGCCTTTTTTGGCAATGCCGTGGTCTACAGCCTGATCTCCACCGTTCTGCTGCTTTTTTCGGTTGCGGTTGCGCTCCATGCAGAAATGTACCGCACCCGGCCCGATGCCTCGCAACTGACCGAATTCTACCTGATGATGTCGGTCGGCGGCGTGGTTGGGGGGATTGTCTGCGCGATTATCGCCCCGCTAATCTTCGACTGGACGTGGGAGCATCCGCTGATCATCTTTGCCGCTGCCCTGCTGCTGCCGCAAATCCGCCTGTTCAACCTGAGCGGGGACGATGCCTTTGATACCAAGGCGCCAGAGCGGGCGACGGTGATGCTTGGCATCATTGCGCTGGGCGTTGGCATTGCAGGCGGGATCATGGACCCACTGGGCAATGGCTGGATGAAAATGGCAATGACAGCGGTGATGATCGGTGTCGGCGTTTTCGCCATTGGCAACCGGCTGGCCTATGCGCTGGTTGTGGCAGGGGTGATGATGGCGAATGGCGGTTATCACAATCTGATGCAGGCCGCAGAGGGTGTGCGGTCGCGCAGCTATTTCGGCATTTACACCGTCAATGTCGACGATACGGGCCAATATCGCTGGCTGACCCATGGCACGACGATGCACGGCATGCAGAATTTGAAAGAGCCCACGCTGCCCATCACTTATTATGGCACCAATTCGGGCGTGGGTTTGGCTTTTGCGAAGGCCGAGGAGCTATATGGGCCAAAGGCAGCACTGGGCGTGGTCGGCCTCGGCTCCGGCACGCTGGCCTGTTACGCCAAACCTGGGCAGGACTGGCATTTCTTTGAAATCGACCCGCTGATGGTGGAAATTGCGCGGGAACGGAAAATATTCTCATTCCTTGATCGCTGCACACCCAAAGCCCCGGTGCATATTGGCGATGCCCGGCTGACGTTGATGGACCAGCCAAAGGCCAGCCTTGACCTGCTCGCCATTGATGCCTTTTCGTCAGACTCGATCCCCATGCACTTGCTGACCAAAGAGGCGTTTGACGTTTACCGCCATGTGCTGAAACCCAATGGGCTGCTGCTGGTGCACATCTCCAACCGCCATATCGATCTGAAGCCGGTGTTGGCAGCAGAAGCGAAAGCGGGCGGCTGGGCATTGGCGATGCGCGATGATTTTCCACCCAAGGCCGAAACCGACCGGGGCATGCGTGGATCGAAATGGGTTGCCATGAGCAGCGATCCCGCAATGCTCGCCCGCCTGACCGGACCAGTCGTCCCCAAAGCCACCACATCCTATAAGGCTGGCGAATGGGCGGAATTGCAACCATCGGACAAGGCCAGGCGCTGGAGCGACGATTATGCGTCTGTCCTGCCGCATCTGTCGATCTGGGAGAATATTGACTGATGCCGCAACCACCCATCACCCGGCCTGACGTTTCGATCATTTCGATCCACGGCAAAACGCCGCAGATTGATGATAGCGCCTTTATCGCCCCCGGCTGCCGAATAATCGGCGATGTGACCATTGGGCCAGAGGCAAGCATCTGGTATAATTGCGTGCTGCGCGCCGATGTCAGCCGCATCGTTATCGGCGCCCGGACCAATATTCAGGACGGCAGCGTTGTCCATTGTGATGGCCCCAAGCCTGGCGAGCCGGAATGCCCCACCATCATTGGCGACGATGTGCTGATCGGCCATATGGCAATGGTGCATGGCTGCACGATCAAGGACCGTGGCTTCATCGGCCTTGGCGCAATCATCATGAACGGCTGCGTCGTGGAAGAAGACGGCATGCTCGGCGCAGGCGCGCTGCTGCCAGAGGGCAAGATTATCGGCCCCAAGGAGTTGTGGGTCGGCCGCCCCGCCAAGCTGATCCGCGAACTACCCGACGCGGCGCTCATCGGTATGCGAATGGGCGTTGCCCATTATGTCGAAAACGGGAAGGCGCATGC
>CAYVQO010000013.1:9390-29949 GCA_964452835.1 uncultured Sphingorhabdus sp.
TCATCGGTATGCGAATGGGCGTTGCCCATTATGTCGAAAACGGGAAGGCGCATGCGAAGGCGGTGGCGTCAGCTTTCGATTAGTTTCACGCAAAGACGCAAAGGCGCAAAGGGGGCGGGATGGACATTGAAGAATTGGCCGCCATCGTCGTCGACTGCGGGTTCCAAATACACAAGGAGATTGGTCCCGGACTCTTGGAGACAGCCTACGAGCTTTTGATGTTTGATAGTCTGGCATTCAGGGGATTGAAAGTCGATCGGCAGGTGCCGATCGACATCTCATTTCAGAATCGGACAATTCGCGATTGTTTTCGCGTTGACCTGCTTGTCGAGGACAGGCTGCCAATCGAACTCAAGTCTGTCGAACGATTGGCGCCTGTTCACAGCAAACAGCTTCTTACCTATCTCCGCTTGATGAAGCTCCCTCTCGGCCTCTTGATAAACTTTGGCGGTGCAACCTTCAAAGAAGGCATCAAGCGTGTTTCAAACGGCCACAACCTCTTTGCGCCTTAGCGTCTTTGCGTGAAACCTTTTAAGTCCCCGTCTAAAACCTGACCCTCAGCGTAACCCGCCCGTTGATCGGTGCGCCGGGGGTAATATTATTGTTGTTATGCGCGTCGCTGAAATAATCAGTGTCGAACAGATTTTCCACATTGGCCTGTAACTGCACCGCATCGCTCAAGTCCCAGAACAATGCCGCGTCCACGCGGGTGAAGCCCGGCAAGCGCGTGGTTGTCGCACTGGTTCGGATAGCAGCGAACTGGCCGGACTGGTGAATGACACCCAGCCCTGCACCAAATTGATCGTTGAAATCATAGCGGTTCCAAAGCGAAAATTGATGCTTCGGCACCTGCCCAAGTGCGACAAAATCATTGCCGCGCAGTTTAGCATCCTGATGCGTGTAGCCGCCGCTGACTTGCCAATCAGGGAGGATCCGCCCGGTCAGCGCGAGCTCAATCCCCTGCGTGCGCGTTTCGCCGACATTGATCGTCAGCAACGGATTGGCAGGATCTGGCGTGGTCGCATTGGTCCGGTCCAGCTGGAACAGCGCAACCGTGGCGCTCAGATCAGGCCGGATATCCCATTTCGCGCCGATTTCATAATTGGTGAATTTTTCCGGTGCCAGATTTTGCTGGACGATGGACAGCGAGACAAATTGATCCCCCGAACGCGGAAGGAAAGACTGGCTGTAGCTTGCGTAAACGGATGCATTTTCAGCCGGCTTCCAAATCAACCCGAGGCGCGGGCTGACCTTGTCATCGGTGCGGGCAAAGGGCCGGTCGACGGCCGGGATGAAATCAATGCCGTCAATTTCAAAATGGTCATAGCGCACACCGGCAATGATATCGAAATGCTCCCCGAAGCTGATCTGATCCTGCACATAGGCAGAGAAAAATTCGACCTCGGAAGCAGTATCCCGGGATAGCGTGGTGAAGGTCACAGTCGGAAAAACTGGTGCTGCCAGGTTGAAGATATTGTTCGGCGTAAAAACCCTGTTCAGCCGCTGATTACGCGTCTTTTGGTCGCCATATTCGATCCCGAACAGCACTTTATGCGTGACTGGACCCGTTTCGAAATCCCAGATAAGATTGGCCTGCGCGATAAAATTCTCACGCTTTGTCGGGTCGGAGTAGGCGTCGAGCAAGACCGTTCCCGTCTGCGATGTCGCCGCGTTATTGGCGTACACATTGTCATACAGCTTGTCGTAATCGCCATAAAGCAGGCTGCTGGTCAGCTTCAGATTGTCCGCCAACTGGCCATCAATCCGCAATTTGGCGATATGCGCCTGCAATGTTGTGCGATTGACGCCCGGAACGCCGAAAAACTGTTTGTCGTAACCAGTAATTGGACGGTTTGGCTGGCCCGGAGCCGTGGCAATCGATGGCACGCCGCGATCTGTCACCCGGTCATCATCGACATATTCATAGGACAGGCCAAGGCTCCAGCTATCGCTCAGCTGTGCGGCAAGATAGGGATTGATCGCAAAGCGCTCTCCACCCACAAAATCGCGGTGATTGTCGATGCTTTCATAAGTGGCATTCAACCGACCTGCGAATGTCTCGCCAAAAGGCGCGTTCACATCGGCTGCCAGATCCCAGGCACCAAAGCTGTTGATGCTGGCCTGCGCGGCCACAAAGCTCTTGTTCGAAACCGGGGTTTTCTGCACCCGGTTTAATATGCCGCCGCCGCCGCCACGGCCAAAAATCAACGCATAAGGACCCTTTAGAACCTCAACCCGCTCAATATTATATAGCCCGCGATAATATTGCACATCATCGCGAACGCCATCCAGGAAGAAGTCCGCCGTGGTATTCTGTCCGCGAAAGGTGATTTGGTCCCGATTGCCTTCGCCCTGCCCGACTGTTGTCCCCGGAACATAGCGCAGAACATCGCCTAAGCTGCGGTGTGACTGATCATCCAGCTGTTCACGAGTCACAACCGTTATCGACTGAGGAATATCGATCAGCGGCGTATCGGTTTTGGTCGCTGTATCGATACTATGGGCGACATAATCTGTCGCCTGGCCCGTGACGATGATCGTCTTGCAATCCTCGCATTGGTCAGCGGCATCATAGGCATCGCCCTCTTCGGCCATTGCCGGGGAAGCAGCCATTGCCAAAACCAGCGCCACTATCGACGCACCCGCGAAAGCCTTTATCATTTATCGTCCCGTTCCAAACCGAGTAACCTCGTCCCCGGAGCGAGTCTTATTGCGACTTATTCGCAAATGCAATTGCAAAAAGGTCCTTCTGGCAATTTAGCGTCTCACGCGCAGTTTTCTGTCGAAAATGCCGCTAACCGTGATCGATCCTCAGGCTGTCAGGCCGATAGCGGCCACCTATGGGCGCAATATCAATTCCCATGGCGGCGCATGGTAATTGCAGCGAGCAACGCTGCCACTGCGGTGAGTCCCATTATTCCACCCATAATAGAGGAAATGGTTTTCACCGCAGCTCCTGGATCGCCGCTGACCGTCATGGTGCCGGACGCGATGCCGGAAACCAGCCAGAACCAAATTGCTGCCAGCAGGGCTTCAATCAAGGCAAGAACGAACAGAATTCGCGTGGACCGTTTCATGTCAATAACTCCTGCCAGGCGCGATGATCACAGGACAAAGTCAGCCACAGTCAGGGTCTGCAAGCCAGCGCCTTGCAGCATGACGTGCATGTCGGCAATTCCATCGCCGTTGACGTCCGCCTCTACACGCAGGTCCGCGCCCAGATCAGAGTAGCGGATCGACCCAACGCCGCCGCCGCTGAAGGCACCGGTGCCGACAAAGGTAAAGGCCTGATCGCCTGCCATATTGGCATCGGCGTCGATGCGCAGGAAGTTCAGCTTGTCAGTGCCCGACAGGAAGTCGGTGATGACATCGGCATTGGCACCAAGGCCGGAGTCACCGATCTGGCGGAATTTGAATACGTCTGCGCCGTCACCGCCGGTCAGCGTGTCGGCTCCGCCATCGCCCCTGATCTTGTCGATTGCACTGCCCCCATCGATGACATCGGCAAGATTGCCACCGACCAGAATGTCAGACCCGGTATTTCCGATAATCACATTATTTGCGTTGTTTGCTGCTTTAATGACATCATTGTTGCCGCTGCCAGTGATCTCGAAATCAATGTTCGAACCCGCCTGCACGGTCATGGTCCGCGCGATAACGGACTGAGTTGCACCCGCCATATCGATTTCGATGATTCCCGTTCCGGACAGGCTTGCGTTCGAAGCAAGACCTCCAAATTCAAGCGATGTCAGCTGAATGGTAGCGCCGCCTTGCAGCTCCAATGTTTCGATACCGATCAGCCCGTCCATGTCGACTATGCCGCTGGTTATGCGCAGCGTGTCGGTGCCGTCGCCGCCATTTACACCAGAGCCGCTATTCGCACCATTCAGGATCAGCAGGTCATTGCCAGCCCCGCCATTCAGATTGTCGTTCCCGCCGCCGCCGGTCAGCGTGTCGTCGCCGTCAAAGCCGTTGATCACGTCCCTTTGGCTTGATCCAAACAATATATTGGCATTGCCATTGCCATTCATCGTGATGAAATCGGTGCCATTGGTCCAGCCGCTGAAGCTCAGCCCGGAGAGGTTGAAGCCATGTTCGGCGTTGATCGTCAGCACGTCACTGCCTGCTGTGCCGATAATTGTGCCATTTTGCACTTGCGTTGGCGCATTGCGGTCGTTGACGGTCACGCGCAAAGCGCCCGTCGAGCTGCGCAATATGCCGCCGTCCATATCCAGATTGCTGATGTGCGTGACGAAACCCCCGATATCCAGCGTCGCGCCACTGCCAACCTCAACCAAACCCTGCCCTGCATGGCTGAAAATGTTGGATGACAAACCATTGCCAAAACGCACTGTTCCGCCATCCAGCCTGTGAGAAGCGCCGTCGTTAAGGTTCAGCTCGCTCAGGTTGAGAACAATGGTGCCGTTATCAGTGACATCGCCAAAAGTAATTGTTCCGGAGGAATTGATTCGGAACTGGTCCGTCAAAGTGAGCGTTGCACCATTCGCGACCTGCAGCCCGTTGGCATCGCCCCGGATAACGAACCCATTGCCGATGGTTCCCTGCGATTTCAGAATGCCGCCGTTCAGGATAACCTGGCCGGAACCAAAGCCTGTCGGGTTCAGCACATGCAATATGCCGTCGTTCACCGTGTAGGAACCGGTATAGGCGGTGTTGTTTCCTCCAAGCTGGAGCAGTCCGGCACCATCCTTGACCATACCAATTGTATTGCCACTTGCGAACGACGCATTGATCCGGGCAGTTGTGCCTGCATTGACCACATTGAAATGGGTTTTGTGCGCAAGTTCAAGCTCAAGCCCACCAAAACCGGAAATCTCAAACTCGCCGCCGCCGACCGCCGTGTTGATATTGACGAACACTTCAGGCTCATCATTCGGCCCAACGAACCGTTCAAAACGCAGCCGTGCGGGCGCGGTTCCAGCGTCGTTCAACGAACCGCGGATAGCGAGGTCAGTGGTCCCTGTCAGGGTGATGTCGAGCAGGTCAATGGTAACAACCGAACCCTGCAGGATGCCGACCTGAACAAAGCCGCCATTGCTGTTGTTGACAAAATAGGCATCGCCCCATTGCGCCGGGGCAGCGCCGCCGATCCAGTTTGCGCCGGTCTGCCAGTCGCCGCTTGTGTTGTTCCAAATAGGCATGTCAAATCTCCAGTCCCGATCATCCGGCCAAGTCGGCGGATTTCCGTTGATGGAGATGCTTTTGTCAGGCCAGTGTCACAGGCCGATGTTACACAAACGGGTTTTTTGTAACAATTGTCACTGCTATGGCAGCAGGCTCACCTCGCCAAATACCTGCCGCAGCAACGCTTCGCCCTGATCGACCGCAACCGGTGGGGCCTTGCCAGCAAAGGGCTTTCCGCGCACCGCATAGTTCAGCGTGTAGATCGTGTCTGCATCGCGGAACATCAGGATGAAGTCCTGCTCGCCCGCGCCCTTCATCGCCTTGGGATAGGCCCCAGCGGGCAATGACGCGCAGCCATTGGCGATGACGGAGCGTTTCAGCCCGCTTCCCAAAATCCGCTCGCCGCCATCGCGGTAAATCGGCCCCTCTTTGCACGCGGCGGGGTAAAAGGCCTGCCGTGCGATTTCCGCGCTCGTCATCGGCGATTTGCCAAGCCCGCGATAGGCCTGCACCGTCACCAGCCGCGTCCAATTGCCTAGATTCTCACCCTTGGGCACAAATTCAATCAATATGTTCGTGCCATTGTCGCGACTATTGGCGACCTCCATGTCGGAGGGCAGTGTGAAAACCAGCGTGCGCTTAAATAGAGGGACTTTGGCAGGTTGGTCAGCCGCATAGGCTGCGGTTGCCACCATTAACGCGGCCAGAAGGCTATTCACCCTCGGGCACCAGCATATAGCCTTCGCCGCGCACTGTGCGCAGGATGCTGGGCTTGGCGGGGTTTGGCTCTATCTTTTTGCGCAACCGTGCGATGCGCATGTCGATTGACCGGTCAAACGGGTCCCATTTCTTGTGATGGGCATATTCGAGCAGCTGGTCGCGGTTCAGCGGACGGCGGGCGTGGGTAATGAAGGTGTGCAGCAGGTCATATTCCATGGCAGTCAGGTCGACCTTTTCACCCGATTCATCGAACATCGCCTTCATTTCGGTATCAATCACGCAGCGCCCCACGCGCACGCGGGCAGCAGGACGTCCGGCAGATAGATTAGCCGACATCGTCCGGCGTAGCACCGCCTTCACTCGTGCGCGCAGTTCAGCGGTCTCGAACGGTTTCGCAAGATAATCATCTGCGCCCATTTCCAGCCCCACAACGCGGTCTGTGGTCGACCCCATAGCGGTTAGCATCAATACCGCCGCGTGCCCCTCGCCGCGCAGCCAGCGGGTAAGCGACAGCCCATCCTCGCCCGGCATCATCAGGTCGCAGATCACGAGATCGGGACGGAATGCGGGAACGATACGGCGCAGCGCAATACCGTCTTCGGCTGCCTCCACTTCATAACCATCGCGCCGCAACAGATCGACCAGCAGGTCGCGCAAGTCGGGGTCGTCATCGCAGACCGCAATACGGGCCTTGCTGTTCATGCTATCATCCTTTCGATTAGTTCCGCCAGCGCTGCGCGGTTAAAGGGCTTTTCCAGCACCGGGCATTTGGCTTGTTTCAGAAATTCTGTCACACGCTCGCTCATTGTGTCGCCCGTCACGAACGCGACGGCAGCTGCCAGATCGGAGCGGTTCCGTGAAATCCATTCATGGAGATCTGGTCCGTCAACATCGGGCATGCGAATGTCAGAGATAATCAGGTCAAAGCGCGCATCACCGGCCAGCGCAACCTGTGCCGCCTTTCCGCCCAGCGCGATTTCAACTTCCAGCCCCTGGCGTCGCAACATGTCCTGCAACGTTTCGGCAACGTCGATTTCGTCATCGACCACCAGCACGCGTCCCTTGCTTTTGAATGCAGTGGCGGTTTCATCATTTGCCGCTTCGCCCGCAGTTTCAGCGATAGGCAGCGTCAGCGCAAAGACTGTGCCGACTGTGCTCCGTTCCAGCTCCAGCCGTCCGCCATGTGCCTCGACAATAGCAAGAGAGTAAGAGAGGCCCAGCCCTGTCCCGCTACCCACATCCTTGGTGGTATAAAATGGATCGAATACCCGCGCGCGCATTTCTGGGGCGATACCTGGGCCATTGTCAGCGATGCGCAACGTAATCTCTCTAGCGACCGTGCTGGCGGATAGCCAAATTTGCGGATCGGACCGCCCGTCGAGCGCTTGCCGGGCGTTGGTAAGCAGATTGACGATAACCTGGTGCAGCTGGTCCGGATCGGCGTCAACGGGCGGCAATGAAGCATCGACATCCACTTCCAACGCAATATTAGCTGCACGCATTTGATATTCGGTAAGATCAAGCGCTTGCTTGACCAGCTCATGGATCGAAATCGTCCGATATTCAGGCGCCTTTTGCCGCGCCATAGCCAGAAAGCTCTGCACAATTCGGGCACAGCGATCAGCCGCACGTTGAATTTTGGCTACGCGGTCGGCATGTTCGGTCCCTTCCAAATCCTCAGCAAGTAGTGAGGTTTGCCCGATGACTGCCGCCAGCGGATTGTTCAGTTCGTGACTGACGCCAGCCAGCAACTGGCCAAGTGCCGCCAGTTTCTCCGTCTGATGCAATTGCTCCAACTGGTCTTTAAGCGCCCGTTCAGCGGATTTCTGCTTGCTGACATCAACAACAAAGCCGCCAATACGCTCAACTTCCCCCGCAGCATTTTTTATCGGAAAGCGGATCGAGATAATGTCACGCTCTTTCCCGCCGAATTGCCCGCGCACTTCAACCTGCGTGACACCGCCCTTTTCGACCACAGTCGCGTCATTATCATGCGACATATCCGCCCATGCTGTTGGCACCATCTGGTCGGCGCTTAGCCCCACAACATTGGCTGGGTGGAAAACCTCTGCCCCCGTCTCGCGATAGACCCAGTCATTCAGCATCACGATTTTATGATCCAAATCAGTGACGTAGACCTGCAATGGTGCATAGTCGAAGAATGCAACCAGATTGGCCTGCTGTTCAGCTAGCCTGGCTTCAGCCTCATGCCGTTCGGTTACATCGAACACAAGCCCGCCGACATGCGTCACTTCACCATCGCCATTGCGAACGGGAAAGCGGACGCTGGTCACATGGCGCGTGCCAGTCGGTAGCCTCAACTCAGCGTCGAATGTGTGACTTTTGCCCTGCTGCTCATTTGTGGCGATTGCTTCCTGGGCCTTGGCTGCCCATGATTTCGGCAGCAGCTTGCGCCCCTCCTGCCCGATCAGGTCTTCGGCGCGCATGTTGGGCAGACCAAATTCGTCCGCCATGAAGGAATTGGCGGCGATGATCTTGCCGTCGTTCGAAGACAGGAAGGCAAGCCCGGGCAGATTATCGAAAAAGGCCTGGAGCGTCGCCTCGCGCTCGGCAAGCGCCGCCTCCGCTTCGCGCTCAGCTGTTCGATCAAACAGCAATCCGCCGACATGGGTGATTTCACCCTCCGCATTGCGAATTGGGAAACGGCTGACCAATAAATGGTAGGTGCCGCCGGGCAAAGTAATCGACGGCTCGGTGATATAGGGTTTCCCTTCCTCGATCACGGTGCGATGCGCCTCGGCGATAACCGGATGCCATTCAGGCGGAGTATTGATCGTATCGGGTTGCCCGATCAGCTTTTCCGGGCTGAGGAATTCCATCCCATTTGTTTCGACAGCGTAGCGATTCGCGGTGACATAGCGCCGGTCGCGCGAAATAATGAAAGTCATCGCCGGGATATTCTCGAAAAAGGCCTGCAACATGGCCTGTGAGCGGGCGACTTCTTCTTCCTGTTTGCGCTGCTCGGTGATGTCTATGCCAAGCGATCCCAACTGGACAATCTCGCCATCGGCGTTGCGGATCGGGAACATCACCACATCGAACAGCCGCTCTTCGGCCTCGGGGGACGCTTTAAATGGTGTTACAACGCGCTGCGGCTCACCGTTGCTGGCAACCTTGGCGGTGGCAACGGCAATATCGGCAAAGTTCGGCCAATATTGTGCCAATATGGCCGGGTTCATGGTCTGCAACTCATCGGCGGTCTTGCCATAGGATTCGAGCACAGTGCGTGTGCCAAGGACAAATTGGCCATTGGGCTTATGCAGCGACATATAGACCGGAACATGATCAAAAAAGGCAGTCAGCTGCGCCCGGGTTTGGTCGAGTTCCTCAAGCGCACGCTGATGCTCTGCCCGGTCCGGCTCGGTCAGGTCGCGCATATGGCCGACGAAAATGCGCTGGGCGCCTGAACCGGATTCGACCAGCGAAAGCTCCACCGGAAAGTGCGAGCCATCGCGCCGTTGTGCTTCCAACTTTACCCGGCGGTTGAGCTTTGCGCCTTTAGTGATCTTCAGCCGTCGCGCCATGCCATGCCGGTGCGCGTCGCGGTGGTGGCCAGGGATAATCTTATCATCCATTGATTGCCCGACCAGTTCAGACCGAGGCCAACCAAACATTTCCTCTGCAGCGGCATTGGCAGCAATGACCTTGCCCTCAATGTCGGCAATTAAAATGGCATCGAGCGCATTTTCAAAAAGCGCATCATGCAGGCCGTCACGCTCAAACGCGTGGATTGCATCCGGCACGTCCTGTTTCGCTGTTTCATTCTGTCCGGCCATGCCATGCCTACCCCAGTCTTAGCCGCAAAGGGCTAGCAGGGCTTTGTAACAGCCAAATCACGACTGGCGACCATGAATGTAACAATTGTAACAGGCGGCCTGCGAAATAAACCGTCAGCGCAATCAGGCTTTAAATGGACGTGACTGCAATTTTAGCTGGGCGTTCCTAACCGAGCTTGACTGCGCACGATATTATTCAGGAAGCAGTGGCGCTCTCTCCATCGTAGCGGATTTCCAGGAAGCGCCCTCGCGTCGCCAATTTGTCGAGCTCGCCGCGGGCAATCTGGCCAGTCATGGTTTCAATCTCCCGGTCAATCACCTTCAGACCATCGACCAGCTGTTGTTCGGGCGTCTTGCCGCCATGGTCCTGCCGCTTCAGCGGTTCGGGGATGCGTTTGTAGCTGTTGATCAGCTCCGGCAAATGCTCCCCCACCAGCTTGCGGACTTCGCGGGCGGCGGGATCATTATTGTCAATGGTTTGTAATTGCGGGGCAAGCTGATCCAGCCGCACGCCAATATCCTGCACAATGCTTATCGCAGGCGGCGGCAGGGCAGCACGCTGCGCCTCCAGCCAGATTTCGGTCTTGCCAGCAAGCGTACCCAAATCGGTCTGGCGCAGCGTCTCTGTCGTCGGCATTGGCATTTCGGGGTAGCGCATCAGCACATAGGCAGCGGCAGCCCCGAGCACGCCCGTGATCATCACGCCCCAAAAGCCAATGCCATCGATAATTGCGCCGACGATCCCGGCCCCCACCAGCAACGCACCAACCGCGACAGCCGCCCGGGCGACTTTGCCAAAGAAATGGGCCCGGCGCAGTGCCATTGATTTGGTGCCAATGGGTGGCCCCATGCGGACGCGGGCCAGTGAACGGCGGGCGCCGTCCAAAATGTCATCGGACTGGTTGGCAGGTGAAGCCAAGGATCAAACCTCCAACGAAGACAAAAGACCAGGGTCCTGCGTCTCACGCACAGCCTGATTCTGTCCCTCGGCGCGTGCGATATAGCCCTTTGATTTGACCACTTCCTTTTCCAGCGCCTCGCTGGTCGCTTTCATACTGTCGAGTGCCTTCAGTTTGAAAGTGTCGATGGCGTCCATTGTGTCATAGATATTCTGAAAGGCGCGGCTGAGGGTATCGAGCGGAATCGCTGAGCTGACCGCTTGCTCATGGATACGTGCGGTGTTTTCGCGCAGCATTTTTCCGGTGCCGTCAATAATGCTGGCAGTCGTGGTGTTGAGCGCGGTGATCTGGTCAAGCACCAGCTTCTGGTTGGTCATAGCCTGCGCAACCGTTACCGCAGTGCGCAGCGCGCCGACGGTAGTGGTAGAGGCGCGGTCGACGCCCTTTACCAGTTCGACATTATTCTTTTTGACCAGATCGAGCGCCAGGTAGCCCTGCACTGTCACGGCCATTTGCGTCTGCAAATCCTGCGTGCGCTGACGGACGTAGAAGAGCGCGGATTCCTTGATGGCGCGTGCTTTTGCGGGGTCGGACAATTCCAGTTCAGCAGCCTTCTGCTCCAGCCGCTCATCCAGCGTTTTGGAAATGTGGATCATCTGCTCCAGCTTGCCCATCGCCTTCCACATATTCTGCCGTTCGACGTCGACAGCAGCATTGTCCATCAGCAGCTCATCCTTGCCATTGGCAAGCCGGCCGAGAATCGAACTGATATGCGTTTGCGAGCTTTGATAGCTGTCAAAATAATTGCGCAGCTTGCTGCCAAAAGGAATGATTCCGAACAGCTTTTTCTTGCTCATCAAATCACCGCGCTTTGACGGATCAAGATCCTCCACCGTGCGGCGCAGTTCGGCAAGATCGGCACCCACGCCGGTCTGATCATCCATCTGCCGGATCGGGCGATCAAGGAAACGGTTGGACTGGCCTGCAGCCTCCATGATTTCCTTGCGACCCATATTGGTCAGCTGATCAACCCGCTTGCCAAATTCGGGGCTGTTCACATCCTGCGCAATCAGATCATTGATATAGCCGTCAACCTTGGCGTCCAGTTGCGTCTTCTGCTCATCAGACACCGGAACCAGCCCAATGGCCTGCGTTGGCGCAACAGTCGGCACCGGATCGGGAGGCGTTAGCTTTAGCGCAGGTTCTTCAGTCGCAGTTACGGTTTCGGTCGACATTGTCGATCCTCCTCATCTGATGGCATTGGTTGGAAGATGGAACGCACGGCGTTTGTTTTCAAGCAAATCCGAAAAGTGGGTGTGTTATTTTTTTAATACACCCCGTTCGCTGTCTTTTAGTTCCTGTTCGACCAACGGTGCCAGCTTCTCGACCACCTTCGTCACGCCCTTGGCATTTGGGTGAATGGCATCAGGCAGCATCAGCGCTTTGTCCGTCACCACACCATCAAGAAAAAAGGGCAGAATTGGCGCATCATAGCGCTTTGCCAGGTCGGGGAATATCGGGTTGAACGCATCTGCATAGTCGGGGCCCAAATTGGGTGCCGCGAGCATGCCGGTCAAAACCACATTTATGTCGCGCTTCTTCAGTTCATCCATCATCGCGATCAGATTTGCGCGGGTCTCTGCGGGTTTGATCCCGCGCAGCATATCATTGCCGCCAAGGCCAAGGACAACGAGATCAGGCTTCTTTTCCAGATTATCGAGAACAAAGGTCAGCCGCCCCTTCCCCGCTGCGGTGGTATCGCCGGATACACCGGCATTGTGGACGCGGGCGTTGATGCCCTTCGCCTTCAGCGCCGCCTGCAATTGCGGGGCCAGCCCTTCAGTCGGCCCCAGCCCATATCCTGCATAAAGGCTGTCACCAAAGGCAACGACAAGCTGATCATATTGCGCTTGCTCGGCGGCCTTTTGCGTCTTTGGCGGTGCCTCTGCTACGGGTGATTGCCCACATGCGCTTAGCACTTGGAGAAGCGCTATGGCAGCACCATATAGAGCCAAATTTCTCAACGATAAGGTTCCTTCCTTGCACGCACCGATCAACGCTTCTGCGGATATGGCAATCCGCGCGTCGAATGTCACCCTTACGCTGGGCGCAGAGGATGCGCGCGTCGAAATTTTGCGTGGGGTTGATCTGGACGTCCCCTTTGGCAGGAGCGTTGCCTTGCTGGGACCGTCTGGCTCGGGCAAAAGCTCGCTGATGGCCGTGCTCGCCGGGCTTGAGCGGGCGAGCGGCGGCCAGGTGTTGGTCGATGGCCTGAATTTTACCGAACTGGATGAAGACGAACTGGCCCGTGCACGACGGGGGCGGATCGGCATTGTCTTGCAGGCTTTCCACTTGCTGCCGACAATGACCGCGCTGGAAAATGTCGCGGTACCGATGGAGCTGGCCGGAATCGAAGACCCATTTGGCCGTGCCGCCAAGGAACTGGAAGCGGTTGGCTTAGGGCACCGATTAACACATTATCCGTCGCAATTATCCGGTGGCGAGCAACAGCGCGTGGCGATTGCCCGGGCAATGGCAGCCGCACCCAAGATCATCTTTGCCGATGAACCGACGGGTAATCTGGATGGAGCAACCGGTGCTGCGATCATTGACCTGCTATTTGCCCGGCGCGAGGCGCTGGGTGCGACACTGTTGATCATCACGCATGATCCAGCACTTGCCAGACGCTGCGACCGAGTGGTTGCGATGCAGGACGGGCATGTGGTGGAGCAACAGGCTTGAGCCTCTCGCTTGGAGCCCTCTGGCGCATTGCCCGCCGTGACCTGTCGGCCCGCATCCGGGGCCTGCGCCTGCTCGCGGTTTGCCTGTTTCTGGGCGTTGCGACATTGGCGGCGATTGGCAGCCTGACGGCAGGCATTGCCGATGAACTGTCCAACCGCGGCCAGACAATATTGGGCGGTGACATATCAGTGGAGCTTAGCCAGCGCGAGGCAACAGAGGCTGAGAAAGCGGAATTGCGCAAGCTGGGTGCGGTTTCGGAAACCGTCCGGTTGCGGGCCATGGCGATAGCCGATGACAGCGTGCTTGCTGAGCTAAAGGCCATTGATGGTGCCTATCCGCTTTATGGCAGGCTGACATTGGCAGACGGCAAGCCTGCAGGCCAGCCAAAGCAGGGAGAGGCCTATATCGGCCAATCCATGTCAGAGCGGTTGGATATTGATGTCGGTGAGAATGTGCGTTTTGGTGAGCAATCATTCCGGATTGCAGGCATTATCGGCGAGGAACCCGATCGGCTGGGTGAAGGCTTCACGCTGGGACCAGTCGCCATCATCAGCCTGAAATCGCTGGCGTCGACCGGGCTGATCCAGCCTGGCAGCATGTACGAAGCAAAATATCGGGTCAAACTGCCGCAATCCCAAAATGCGGAGGCCGTGGCTTCCGCCCTTGAAAAACAATATGCCAGCGCGGGCTGGGACGTTGACTCCAAAGAAAATGGCGCACCGGGAACACGGCGCTTCATTGAACGCATGGGCCAGTTTCTAACGCTTGTGGGCCTCGCTGCACTGGTCATTGCCGGTATTGGCGTTGGCAACGGCGTCGGCAGCTATCTGGAAAGCAAGCGCGCCAGTATCGCCACGCTAAAGGTCAATGGCGCCGACAGCCGGATCATTTTCCGCATCTATATGCTGCAGATTTTTACCGTTGCGCTTCTTTCTATCCTGCTCGGTCTTGCCGTCGGCAGCGTGCTGCCACAGGTGATTGGCTGGGTCGCTGGTGACGTGCTGCCGGTGGCACCGGGCCTTGCGCTTTATCCTGTCCCGCTTGCCGTCAGTGCGATTTACGGCTTGCTGATTGCCTTTGCCTTTGCCCTGCCCCCACTGGCGCGTGCCCGGACCGTGCCCGCTGCCGGGCTGTTCCGGGCGGTGGTGGAGCGCCGCACGCTGGCTGACAGACGGACGGCCATTTCGGTCACCGCGGCGATCATCGCCATTGTGGCTTTGGCGGTTGGCACGGCGCGTGAACCGCTTTTCTCATTGGCTTTTATAGGCGCGGCGTTTGGCCTGCTGCTTTTGCTTGCCGGAATAGCTTGGCTCATGCGACGGATCGCCATTCGCCTGCCACGGCCAAAGACCCCCTTGCCTCGGCTGGCGCTGGCAAATCTGCACCGTCCGGGGTCGCAAACGCAGGCGCTTGTCGTGGCCTTGGGGCTGGGGCTGACCCTGTTTGTTACCCTTGCCGCCATCCAGACGAGCATCAACGCCGAAATCCGCCAACAGGTGCCGGAAAAAGCGCCAAGCTTCTTCGTGCTCGATATCCCGCGTGATCGCGCCGACGAGTTTCAGGGGAAGGTTCGCGCCGCTGATCCCAAAGCGGCAGTAAACATGATCCCGGCGTTGCGCGGAATGATAACCGAATTTGGCGGCCAGCGCGTCGACCAGCTTGCCGAATTGCCCGAAGGCGCATGGGTGCTGCGCGGTGATCGCGGGCTGACCTACAGCCCGCAAGTGCCGCAGGGTAGCGAAGTTATCGCCGGAAAATGGTGGCCGGTGGACTATAAGGGGCCACCTTTGGTCTCGCTGGACCAGCGTGTGGCAGAATCGCTTGGCATTGGCGTGGGTGATACGCTGACCGTCAGCGTGCTGGGTGTTGAGGTGCAGGCAACCATCGCCGCCTTGCGCGAAGTGAAATGGGAGAATTTCGGCCTTAACTATGCGCTGGTATTTTCACCCGGCAGCTTTGATGCGGCACCGCATAATATGGTCGCTACACTGACGGTGGATAAAGCCGCAGAGCGCGCCCTTGCCAAATCCATCCCCCCTGCCTTCCCCTCTTCCTCGCTGATTGAGGTGGGCGATGTGGTCGGCCAAGTCTCCACGCTGCTGACCCAGATGGCGCAGGCCATTGCCGCTGCTGCTTCCATTGCGATCCTTGCAGGCATCGCTGTGCTGGTTGGTGCGATTGCTGCTGCCCGACAGTCCCGCATCTACGACAGCGTGATTATGAAACTGCTTGGTTCCACTCGCCGCCAGATATTGGGCGCGCAGGCTTTGGAATATGGCATTCTTGCTGCGATACTGGGCCTATTGGCGCTTTTGCTGGGGCTGGGTGCGGCCTGGTATGTCGTCGTACAGATTTTCGACTTCACCTTTGCGCCTGATCCTGTGGTGCTGGCACTGACGCTGGTTGGCGGTGCGGGGCTGACCTTTGTGCTTGGTATAGCAGGTTCGCTGCCGATCCTTGCCGCCAGACCGGCAGAGGCGCTCAGGAGTCTTTAGTCTCTCGTCGAAAACGCCTTGCGGCTTGATTATCGGCGTTTAGCAGCTGCTTGATGGAGGTAGCTGATGAAAAAACTCGCAATCGCTGTCGGAATCTTCGCCAGCACAACTGCCAGTGCAAATCCGGGTATCGACGCGCTTGACGCAAGAATCGAAACTACCGCAGCCCAACGATTTGCCAAGTTGTTCCATGCTACAAATGGCAAACCCACCGCTGCCCAGTTGCAAAGTGACTATCTTGATAATGGTGGCCGTGGCGTTGAAATCTTTACCCCCTACCGCATAGAAAATGCACAGAATCTTGCGGCGGCGATTGCTGCGCAGCCCGATCGCTATCGCTACGCAATCGACACTTGCCTGCCACTCGTCGAAGGGCTGAACGGCGAAATGCGCTCAATCTATCTGGCTTATTCGGGACTGCTTCCGGAAAAGCCGCTCCCCGCTGTCCATGTGCTTTTCGGGGCTGGTAACAGTGGCGGTACAGCTTTTGCCGATGCACAGGTATTGGGACTTGAGGTCATGTGCGGGCCGGGTACCACAAAAGAGCAGTTCATTCGCAACATGCGTGGAATGTTTGCGCACGAAACCGTCCACACCTGGCAAAAAGCCCCGGAACCGGAAGCGTATAAGGACCTTCTACTATTCGCCGCACTGCGTGAGGGTGTTGCAGATTATCTGGCATGGCAAGTGACCGGCGATATCCCGAACCCCGAGCGTGACATTTGGGCACGCCAGCGGGAGGGATGGCTGTGGAGAGAGTTTTCAAAGGATCGGGACTTCATAACCAAGGGATTGGTCAAGCCTGGAGAACCTGACGAAGCAGGAAATAAGGCCAGCCTGCGCTGGATCGGCAATTATGGCAGCGCGCCTGAAGGATGGCCAGTTGAGGCCGGCTATTGGGTAGGCATGCGGATTTGCGAGGCCTATGTCGCCCAAGCCGCAGACAAGAGGCAAGCGATGCGCGAACTGATCGAATTGAAGGATCCGGTCGCAATATTGGCGGCCAGCGGCTACGATCCGCGCTGACTGGCAATTCGCGCTGCCAAGGGGGCAGACGCCAGCAACTGCATCATGTGGTAGATGATCGCAGGCAGGACGATCAGCCCGGCTGTACTGCCAAACAGGATCGCAGCCATTGGTGCGCCTGTAGCTATGCTTTTGTGGGTGCCAGCAAAGGTCAGGCTGATCCTGTCGGCGCGTGGCAGGCCGATCAACCCGCCGCCAAACCATGACCCCGCAAAGGCAAAAATCAGCAACAGGCCGAGCAGCGCCGTCAGCATGGCAAGCGTGGTCAGATCAAGCGTCGCCAGCTGCCCACTGGCCACTGCCCCGGCAAAGGCGACATAGACGGCAATAAGGATCACCAGCCGGTCAAAAAAGGACAGCATCCCCTTTTGCCGCTGCGCCCATGCGCCCAGCCAGCGCTGCGCCGCTTGCCCCAGGGCAAAGGGCAGCAGCAGCATGGAGGCAATACGCAACAGCACATCCCCGCCCACTGAAACACCCGTTGTCGCGCCGAGCACCAGTGCGACCAGCAAAGGCGTCAGCACTATCCCCGCAAGATTGGAAACCGCAGCCCCAACCACCGAAGCTGCAACATTGCCGCCTGCCATGGATGAATAGCTGATGGCCGACTGCACCGTTGAAGGCAACATCGCGCAATATAACACACCCGCTGCGAGTGCGGCAGGCAGCATCCGGCCTGCAGTGTTGAACAGGAGCAACCCCGCCAGCGGCATTGCGACAAAGACAAATGCCAGCATTGCCCCCTGAAGCTTCCAGCTCCGTGCTGCATCGAACACGTCGCGGCGCGGCAGGCGCAGGCCGTGCAGGAAAAAAAGTGCGAAGATGCTGATAGTGCTAACGTGCCGGGCAACATCCAGCGCCGCGCTCTTTGCGGGCAGCAACCAGCCGAGCAGCACCGCGCCAAACAGCATCAGAACAAAGCGATCAGGGATTATCCGCCCAAGCATCTCCACCTGATGGCGCAGTGAAAGGGCATAGGCAATCTCAGTTGCTGAGATAGGCCTTGCATGCGGCGGCATTGCCTTTGTCGAAAATCATCCGCCGCACGGTCTGCTGGCCCTGTCCTTCCGGCATCCAGCGCAGCGTCTTGGCGACGCCTGCATCTTCAATGTCATAGGCGATTTCCATCTCGCTATTGCCAATCTCGCCAGCCGTGCGGCGGATTAGCTTCATCCCGTCGCGCAGACCCGCTTTCCAGGCCGGGCCATCGACAATGACACCGCGGATGCTATCATTATTGGCAATGGTGGCGTCGATATCAAAACCGCGATGAAAGCCGCGGCGTTGCCGTGTCTCAAATTGTCCGCACGCGGTCATGAATTGTGGGCCAAAGGTGATTGCTTTGCCGGCTTCAATGTAGGTGGCAATGGCATCATTCAAGGGTAGCCCAGCGGCTTTTGCCTTGGCACGCAACAGGCCAATGCCATGTCCGCGCTTTTCAATCTGTTGCCAGTTCAGTAGCTTAGCCTCTTTCTGCATCGCCAGCAGCAACTGCCGCAGCGTTGTCGGCTTTTCCAATCGACGCAGCGCATCATCCAGCCAGCTGGCAAATAGCATACCACGCAAATAGGGCAGCCTTTGCGCGTCCCCACCGCTCCAGAACAGCCGGGCCGCTTCCTTGTTCGGCGTCTCGCGCACCGACAGCCGGTCATATTCGGACAACGCACCATTCCACTGCGCGGCAAAGCGCTCAGGCGTCCAGAAACCTGCACGTACCAAGGCTCGCCACGTGGTGAAATCGGTAAAGCCTTCCGAAAACCAATAATGTTCCGGTTCCTTGGCCCCATTGGCCATATTTCCCAATTTGCGCGGCACCCAGCTGTGACCCATTTCATGCGCCATTATGCCATCAATGGTATCGGCATCGGCATTGGTCGAGCTGAAAAAGGCAAAGGCATCGGCACGCCCCGTTCCGCCCAGTGAGACATAACCCTCCCCCGAGGGCGCAAAAGGCAGGATCGTGACCAGATAAGGCCCTGCCTCATCCTCCCAATAGCCAGTGATGGCCGCAGACACATCGCCAAATGCCTTCACCCAGCCTGCATCGTCACGCTGATCCAGCTTGCCGCGAATGGCAAGACGCGCACCATGGCCCGCATCGATGATCCGGAAATCGCCACCGACCGTCACGCTTTCGATCAGATCCGTGAACAGCAACGGCCGCCCAAAACGGTCATGCTCCATATCTGATGCCCAGGCCATGCCCTTCGGCAACCCCGCCAGTTGAAAACGGGCCGGATGATCGCCCGAAAGATGCACGGGCTGGGCAACTGCAACATTGCCAAGCAGGTGAAAATAGGCGGGATTGATGATCGGGCGATATTCATTCGCATCCTCCCCCTGCGCCAACGCGTCAGGCCGCGACGCGCCGGTAATGCGGTAGCTGAGCGTCAATGGCGCATTGGGCTTGTGCCGAATAATGATCTTGTGCGGCAACGGCCCTTTCTCAACTATGCCGTCCTGAGCCTTGATATCCGACAGAAATTGGTAAAGCTTGTTGAGTCCACCCCATTCATTGGGAAGATCAACCTCCGTCACGCCATCCCTGTCGCCGCGAAAAAGCAGACTGACATCCATTGCCGCAAAATCCCGGCTGTCCGGCTTCGTAACCGGACGAAAGGTCAGCTGGACCGGTTCCTTGTCCGCAGCTTTGCCATAAAGCATTGTCGCGGTGCCCACCCCAGTCAGCACTACCATCAAAAACAAAAAAAGCCGGATCACCCGCCACTCCCTGTTACGCCCATATCGACTGCCAAAGGCAAAGAGCAGCTTTGCCTGACGCCCCATATCTGTTACCGTCAGCATATCGCGGGGGCGATAGGAGCATAAGATGAAATATCAAAATAGCCGCATTTTGCTGGCCTCAGCCGCAGCCTTGGGCCTTCTGGCGCTCTCACCCCTTATGGCCGCTGGCGGCGGAGGCGGCGGAGGCGGCGGTTCGCCAAGCAGCTCGACCCCGGCCTATGACCCGGCAGTTGAATATCAGAAAGGCACTGCCGCCTATAAGGCTGGCGATTACAAGGCTGCCGCCGGACATTTCAAAAAGGTGGTGGCTTCGGCACCAAAAGAGGCTGCCGCGCAATATCTGCTTGGCGCATCCTATTTGGGAATGGGCGATTATAAAAAGGCCGCGAAGCCACTGGAAATGGCCGTGAAATATGACACAAAATTGATTGAGGCCAAACGCGATCTGGCCATCACCCATGCCAAGCTTGGCAAGGCTGACAAGGCCAAGCCACAACTTGACGCGCTTAAGGCGCTGCAGGCAAGCTGTGCCTCGACGTGCGCGGATGCCGCCAAGCTGACCGATGCCATTGCCAAGGTAGAGGCCGCTATAGCGGCCGGCAAGCAGGCTTCCGTGGCTACGCCTGACGTGAAACTGGCCGAAGCCAAGGCAGCGGACGAAACCTATGTGACCGCTGTCAGCCTGATAAACGAAAAGCGCTATGAAGAGGCAATTGCCTATCTGCAGGACGCCCGCTGGGCGGCAGGGCCGCATCCTGATATCCTTACCTATCTTGGCTTCGCCAACCGAAAGCTTGGACGCTTTGATGTGGCAGAGGATTATTATCGGGCGGCATTGGGTATCTTCCCCGAACATCGCGGTGCCCTTGAATATTATGGCGAGTTGAAGCTGGAGCGAGGCAATGTCGCCGGAGCCAAGGCGCATCTGGCGAAGCTGGAGGCTATTTGCGGCTTTGGCTGTAATGAGGCTGATGAGCTGAGGCGTTTGAT
>CAYVQO010000014.1:0-9476 GCA_964452835.1 uncultured Sphingorhabdus sp.
GCCGGATCGGCATGCCAACGCCGTGGAAGGTTTCAACAATCAGGGGCGTCTTGCTGCCCGAAAAACTACGCCGCAGCCGGATGGCGCTGCCCAGCAGCGCGCCATAGGTCATATGACAATGGATTACATCCTGCTCATGCAACCAGCTCCAGTTGCGCATAAGCCAGGGCAGCATTGCAGCATAGGCGGCATATTTGCCGCTGCCTTCGGGCTGCACAAAGTGCATCTTCACCCTTGGATCGACCTGGTCCTGCAAAAGCGCCGGATCAACCTGCCGGGCCGAAACAATGTTTACCGCATGCCCCCGCGCAACCGCCAGATTGGCCAAATCAACCAGCACTTTTTCGGCCCCGCCCTTGGTCAGCGCAGGGTTAAGGTGGGTTATTTTCAAGCTTGCGGCCCAAGGATCGCGGTCAGGATTTGCTCACACACCGCCATTGCAGCGACGCCTGCCTCGGCTCCGGGTCGCCCTTCGCTGTCATTGCCGCGACAGGCGTCCAGAAACGCCATCAGTTCCAGCTGCAATGCCTCACGCGGGACGACTTCGATCTTCTCCTCGATAGCCGACAGGCGATAGGGCTCCCCAGGGCGCTGTTGCAGTTCGGACTGCCGGCTCAGGGTGATTTCCTTACGCAGCAACTCGCAGTCAATGAACATGTCCTTGCACGTCGCCTGAATGCTGCGCATCTTCTTGTCGGTGATCCGGCTCGCCTGAATGCGGGAGAAACGGCCATTTTCATGAGTCAGCAAAGCGGCGGCATAATCGATCATCGGCCCTTCGGCGACGCCATGGGCGGACACCGCTGTGACCGGGCCGTTCAGATAAAGCGCCAGGTCAATGTCGTGGATCATCAGGTCGGTGACCACATCGACATCCGTGATCCGGGCCGAAATCTTGTTGGTGCGGACAAAGTCGACGCTGACCACTTGGCTGCTATTGTCGAGCAGCTTCTTCATCTGTTCAACTGCCGGATTGTACCGCTCGATCAGCCCGACCTGCAGGTTCAACCCTTTTTCTGCGGCCAAGGCAGCAATCGCCTGAGAGCTGTCCAGCCGCTCAGTGATCGGCTTCTCGACAAAGATGTGCCGCACATGTTTTGCCGCTTGCTCTATATAGGCAGCATGGGTGGTTGTCGGGCTGGCAATGACGACTGCCTCCACCTCTGCCAAAGCGGCCTCCAGATCGCTGGCCGCAGGCACGCCAGAAGAGGCTGACAGCCGTGCAACATTGTCCGCATCCAGATCATAGATGAACCGCAGGTCCGCCGCCGCCAGCAGCGACAGCACGCGCAGATGATTCTGCCCCATTCGGCCAAGGCCGATAATGCCAATCTTTACAGCTTCGCTCATACTCTGTTCCCTGCTTTGTCGACAAAGCCAACATGGCGCGCAGGATTACCCATCACCAGCGAATAGGGTTCGACATCCTTGGTTACCACAGAGCCTGCTGCGATCATGGCATATTCGCCAATGGTGATGCCGCAGACGATAGTGGCGTTGGCGCCAATGCTTGCGCCATCCTTCACAGATGTTGGGGTGACGGACCAGTCGGCATTGTTGGCACGCGGCACCTTGTCATTGGTGAAACAGGCATTGGGGCCGACAAAAACCGCATTGCCAATAGTGACGCCATTATAGACGGACACAGAATTCTGGATCTTGCAGCCATCGCCAATGCTGACTGCATGGTCGATATAGACATCTTTGGAAAGAATGCAGCCTTTGCCAATCCGGGCATTTTCGCGGATCTGGACATTGATCCAGACCCGGCTGCCCGCGCCAATTTCCGCACGCGGATCGACCGAGGCTGTCGGGTGGATGATCACATCGTCAGCCATGATCAGCCCTTCATCGCGGCAACGATCTGGGTGATTTGCTCATCGGCCAGATAGGGGTGCATTGGCAGGCTGAACACCCGATCAGCAAGCTCTTCTGACACCACAAAGTCACCTGCCTGATAACCCAGATTGGCAAACGCCTTTTGCAGATGCAGCGCCTTTGGATAATAGATCATCGTCGGGATGCCTGCCGCTGACAAGCGCTGCTGAAATGCTGTGCGCGCCGCCTTGTCTTGCGCAGTCACGGTATATTGCGCCCAGGCGCTGACATGATGGGCCGGAATGGCAGGGGCAACAACATCAATGCCTTCCGCCGCCAGCGCCGCAGCATAGCCATTGGCCACACGCTGGCGGTGATCCATTTCATCATCGAAAATATCGAGCTTCTTCTGCAGCACAGCTGCCTGAACGGCATCCAGCCGCCCGGTAATGCCCATGCGGACATTTTCATATTTGTCTTCGCCTTGTCCGTGGACGCGGATCGAACGAAGGACGGCATCAAGCGCGCTGTCGTTGACGAAGATCGCGCCGCCATCGCCATAGCAGCCCAGCGGCTTGGCCGGAAAGAATGAGGTGCAGCCGATTTCGGCGAGGGACCCCGCACGGGCGTTGTTCGCGCTGGCACCAAAGCTCTGTGCCGCATCCTCGATCACAAACAGGTCATTGGCGGCAGCAATGGCATTGATCGCGGCATAGTCAGCGGTCAGGCCGAAAAGATCAACGGCAATGACGCCTTTGGGCTTCAACGCCCGCAATTCCGCCGCAGGCAGCCGGGGCAGCGGATGGATCGAAGAATCGCCCTTCGCCAGTGCATCTATCGCCCGCTCAAGCGCAGCGGTGTCCATATTAAAGCTGCTGGCTTCTACATCGACAAAGATCGGTGTTGCGCCAACCGTGGCAATGGCTTCGGCGCTTGCCATGAACGTGAAAGGCACAGTGAAAACCGCATCGCCCGGACCAACGCCCTTCGCCATCAGCGCCATCACCAACGCATCAGTGCCCGAGGCACAGCTGATACAATGCTTCACGCCGACATAATCGGCCAGCCTTTCTTCAAGCTTTGCCACTTCAGGGCCAAGGATGAACTGGCCGCTGCGCACGACGGAGAGGATCGCCTCCTCCACTTCAGGCTGGATGCGGGCAAACTGGCTTTGCAGGTCAATAAAGGGGATCATGGGGGTCCTGATGGTCTGTCTGATGTGGAGCCACGGGAAAGGCAGGCGCTATTAGCATGCTTTGCTTTTCTGTCCAGCATGCGGGCGGGCCAATAGCGCCTTGGCCGCGCCGTTTCAATCGTGTAGAGGCACCGCGCAACAAGCCTCACCATATTGGGAAAAGTCAAAAAATGTATCCGGGGAACCACCGCGTGTGCACGCGCTGCGTCATGGACGACACCGCTGCCGACATCGTCTTCGACGAACAGGGTGTGTGCAATTATTGCACCGAATTTCTTGTCCGGCTTGACCAATATGTCGATCCTGATCCGGTCGAGCGGCAAAGGAAGCTCGACGAACTGGTCGCCAAGGTTAAGGAAAATGGCCGCGGCAAACCCTATGATTGCATCATCGGTGTCTCTGGAGGAGTGGATAGCAGCTATACTCTGATCAAAGCCAAGCAGCTTGGCCTGCGCCCTCTCGCTGTTCATATGGACAGCGGCTGGAATGCGGAAGTGGCCGCAAACAATATCGCCAATCTGGTCCGTGGGCTCGATGTAGAACTTTACACTCATGTCATCGAATGGCCTGAAATCCGGGGGCTGATGGAGGCGATGTTTGCCGCTGATGTGCGCGATGTAGAGGTGCTTTATGACAATGCACTGGCAGGCGTCGTCTATGGTCAGGCCGCCAAATATGGATTGCACTATATTTTGGCCGGCTCCAACATGGCAACCGAGGGCATGCGGATGCCCGGCGAATGGACCTGGCACAAGCTCGACAAACGCAACATTACCGGCATTTCAAAGAAATTTGGCGGGCCCAAGCTGAAGACCTTCCCCGCCATCGGTACGCTGAAATATGCCAAGCATATCCTGATTGACCGGGCCCACTGGATCGCATTTCTGGATTATATCGACTACCGCAAGGACGACGCGGTGGCCGAGTTGCAACGCGATTATGGCTATAAACCCTATGCCTATAAACATTATGAGTCGGTCTTCACCCGTTTCTGGCAGGGCTATATGCTGCCACGCAAATTTGGTTACGACAAAAGGAAGCCGCATCTTTCCACATTGGTGATGACTGGGCAGATGACTCGTGACGAAGCCATGCAGAAAATGGGCGAAATCGCCTATCCCAGCCAGCGCGACCTGGATGCGGACAAAGCCTATTTCCTCAAAAAAATGGGCTGGAGCGAGGAAAAATTCGAAGCCTATCTAAACCGCCCTGAAGTGCGGCATGATGCCTATCCATCGGAATCGGCGTTTTTTGAGCGATTATTGGGGCTGTACCGCAGGCTAGGGCTGAAAATCGGGCGCGTGCGGAGCTAATGCAATCGCGCTACAGCAGGGCTGCTCCTGCTATCGCCGCCGCATAGTCAATGGCGCCGTCGAAAATGCGGCGGGAAATGCAGTCGGACAGTCTGGCCCCAGCCCTGCAATCCACAATGGCTTGCGGCTGATGACTATCCCCTGCCGGGCCACTTCGCGAACGGCATAAAATTCAAGCAGTGGTCCTAACCACGGCCGGCTGTCATACCATGAGCCTCGCCAAGCGTAACGAATGTGCGGAAATTCGCGCAAAGTCGAACGATAGAATGTATCGGCAGTTGCATGCGAATCCATCAGCCGCAACTGGGCGCTGCACCGGCCGCGCTTGACCGTCAGCCGGCCATTGCCAATATTTTCGATCCGGACTTCAAAGGCGCGATGCTGCAAATGCGATGCTGCCAGCCGGAGCGTTTCGTTCGAATCTTCAACGGTCACCGACGCACTTTGAGACTTAAGCGCGAGGGACATTGCCAATATGGGGCCAAACCACAGGCTATGTTTCAGCCAGTTCATATTTCATACCAAAGTAGATAATGGCAGTCATCACAGCCAGCGCAAGCCAGCCGATAATCGCTGCGCCGCTGCCGATATGCCAATAGTCAAAATCTTGGGGATTCCAGCCTATCAGCGCAAGGCGGATGCCGTTGACTAGGATTGAGGCGACCACCATCAGCAAAAGCAGTCCCAGCGATCTTGCCCTCACGGGGCGGGCAAACCAGGCAAATGTTGTGACCCATAAAATAATGGCCAGCGAAATGCCGTGAAGTGATGAGCAGCCAGGTGCAATCACAAAGCGTGACCCATCGGCAGCCGTTACGACATTGCCGGAAACTGCCAATCCTGAAATCCAGGATAAAAACTGCGCATCTGCTGCAAGCATCGGCCCCGCGCCAAGCGCCAAGACCATACGGCCCCATAGCAGGAACGTCGACAGACTGACGATGATCGCGCTTGCCCGGCGGGCAGCTGACGCAGCTGGTAAAAACAATAACCCCGATAGCCCCACAAGGGTGAGCATGGCAGCACTCACCGCAGGGGAAGGAATCAGGCAAACACAAATGACCAGCGCAGTCAGTGCCCAATCCCGCCGACTGGCGGGGATGCCGGATGGGCCGTTCCACAGCAACGCAAGGGCAGCGAGGATGGCAAGCCAGATAATTGCGCTAATGTCGAAAAGATTGAGCACCGCAAGGGCAAAGCCCCGCGACTGAATCGCTTCTCCGACAAAGGTTGGCAGCGCATTGGCGATCAAAAGACCATAGTTGAGCGCAAGCAGCCGGTCCCTGCTCAGCGGGATTGGCTGCGTTCCAACCCAATCAATTTGGATTATTTTTTGCTCCGGGTGCGCAAACGGCGATAAAGCAGGCCCATGCCAATCAGGGCTGGCAGCCCAAGGCCGACCACAGGCGCGGGCACACCGGGAGGGATCATTCCGGCCCATGCAGGCGAAGCAACAAAGAGGCTTGCCGAAACCACAGCGGCGGCGCGTGCTACAGATAATTGCATGAAATTGTTCCCATTCCCTATTAGTAAATTTAGCTATCTTGGTTCAATAGGGTTAGCAAGATGAAAAATATCCGCCCCGCATGCGCGATAATATGCCCCAGCGATGCTTGGCCGCATGGTTGAACCTTCTCTCCGTGAAATGCTGCTTATGCTGACAAGCGGCTGGCCCGGATTTGTCATTTACTGGCTATTGTTCATGGCAGTGGCGCTGCTGGAAGCCGTACGGCCATCGGGGCGGCCGCAGGCGGATGTCGGTGACCGTATACTGGTCAATTTTGGCCTTGGGTTATTGGTTGCCGTCATTCAGATGCTACCATCTTTTTCTGCCTATGGCGCAGCCTTGATCAGCGAGCAGTTTCGGTTTGGCCTGCTGCAGAGTCTCGATCTGCCCTACTGGCTGGCCTGCCTGGGTGGCTTTCTGCTGCTTGATCTTGGCGGCTACGCCTTTCATCGCGCATCACACCAGGTTCCACTGTTATGGCGGCTGCACCGTGTGCACCACACTGACCGCGTGCTTGATGTGTCCACCACATTGCGGTCGCACCCGCTGTCCACGGTTTTGTATATTGGCTATGATATGGCGCTCGTCCTGCTGCTGGGTATCGAACCCGCCGCCGTGCTGATCTATGCCATGTGCAAGATGGCCACGATGTGGCTGAGCCATGCAGACGTAAAGGCTTCGCCGCGGCTAAGCAGTATCGTGTCGACGCTGGTTGTGACGCCGGCCTACCACCACCAGCACCACCATGCAGACCCAGTTTTCACCGACAGCAATTATGGCGAAGTGCTAACGATATGGGATCGTCTGTTCGGCACCCGGTCGCGGCCTGACAATAATGCCATCCGCTATGGCTTGGGCGATGCCTATGATGCGCAGGCCACCAGCCTGTGGAGCCAGTTAAAGCTGCCGTTTAAGAACCCGGTGTCAGAGCCTAATCCCAGAGCGCCGTCAGTTCCTCATAGCGCGGATAGGTGATCAGCACGGCCTTTTGCGGTCCCTGCCACACGCACCACGCACCCGCCGCGACAGCATCGGCCCCCGCATCAACGGCTTCGCGGATATGCTCGATCTTGCCAATGCCGCCTGCGGCTATCAGCGGCACATCGACCAACTGGCTTGCCTCGCGAATCAGGGCAAGGTTCATGCCCGACCGCATCCCGTCATGGTCAGCGGACATCAGCATGATTTCCCCGGCACCGTGCGCCACAGCGGTCTGAATAGCCTCCTGCCAGCTGCGCTTGTCCTTTTGCCCGCTGCCGTTCAGCAATTGCGTGCCGCCAAAAAACCCGCCCTTTTTGACGTCGATTGAGGCGACCACCGCTTGCTCGCCTGCACGATCAGCAATAGCGCGGAACAGCGCGGGATTATCCACCGCAGCACTGCGGATCGCAACCTTTTCGACGCCCAATGAAAACAATGTGCTTGCGTCTTCGACTGTCCGGATGCCACCGCCCCAGCACAGCGGCATGAAGCATTCGCCCGCCAACTCCTCTGCCAATGCAAAATTGGGCCCACGGCCTTCACGGGTGGCATCGATATCGAGCACGATCAGTTCATCGACTTCTTTTTCGTTGAAGATTTTGACGGCGTTGATCGGGTCACCAACATAGCTGGATTTGCCGAACTGGATGGTCTTGACCAGCCCTTCATTGCGAACAAGCAGCGACGGGATAACGCGGTGGCGCAGCATCGGATTACCCCAGCCTGATAAATTTGCCGAGCAAGGCCATACCAAAGCGGTGGCTCTTTTCGGGATGGAACTGCACACCCATGACGTTGCCGCGCCCGACCGAGGCAACAACAGGCCCGCCATAATCGACACGGGCATAGACGTCTGCCTCTTCGTCCGCATGCGCGCTGTAGCTGTGTACGAAATAATAGCGCAGCTCTTCATTACCGCGATCAAATAGCGGCGATGTCTGTGTCGCCTGCGTCACTGACCAGCCAATATGCGGGATTTTGATCCGCTCTCCGTTTTGCGATTGCAGTCGTTTGACGTCGGCCGCGACCAACCCCAGACCAGGCTTTACGCCCTCTTCGCTGCCCCGGCACAGCAATTGCATGCCCACGCAAATGCCCAAGAGCATTTGCCCGCGTTCAGCCGCGCATTTGATAATCTCCGCGTCCCAGCCACCTGCACTCAACAAATCCATACCATGGTCGAAATGGCCGACGCCAGGCAGGATGACATGCGAATAATCCTTCAGCCGTACCGGTGTATCGACAAGATCGGCTTCTCCGCCGATATGGTCGATCATCCGTTTGACCGAATTTACATTGCCTAGGCCGGCGACAACGATGGCGACTGTCATAAGCGCCCCTATAGCTGCACTGTCGCGGGTGACAATTGCGATTTGCTTGGCTAAGGCGCGCAACATGTGCGGAATTGCCGGATTAGTGGGTGGCGACCGCGGCGAGAGCCGCCGGATTGTCGAGGCCATGTGTGATGCGATTGCCCATCGCGGCCCCGACGGTTCGGGCATTTGGCAAGACCCCGAGGCTGCCGTCGTGCTGGGCCAAAGGCGGCTAGCCATCATTGACCTGTCCGATGCAGGCGCGCAGCCCATGGCAAGCGACGATGGCTCGGTGGTGATTACCTATAATGGAGAGGCCTATGACGTCTCTGCATTGCGGGATGAATTGCAGGCTGCAGGCCGCAGATTCAAAGGTCATTCGGATACCGAAGTGATCGTCAACGGCATTGCCCAGTGGGGCATTGAAAAGTTGGTGTCGCGCATTGGCGGGATGTTTGCGATTGCAGCCTGGTTTCCACGAGAAAAACTCTTTTTCCTTGTCCGCGACCGGTTGGGGAAGAAGCCTCTTTACTGGAGCCGCACACCAGCGGGCCTTGCTTTTGGTAGTGACCTTGCCGCGCTGCGCTGTGTGCCGGGGATTGACTTGAGCATCGACAGCCAGGCAGCCGCAAGCTTTTTGCGGACGGGACACGTCCCCGAGCCGCGCTCCATCTATGCCGGGGTGCATAAGGTGGGCGCAGGCGAGATATTGGCCTTTGGCCCCGATCTGCAACTGCGCCAGACCATCCGCTACTGGTCAGTCGAAGATGCAATTGCACAGGCCGGAAGCAAGCCGCAATATACCGATCTGGCCAGCGCCGTGGCTGCAACTGAGCCATTGCTGGAAAATGCGGTCGCCCAGCGCATGATTGCCGATGTGCCGCATGGTGCGTTCCTGTCAGGCGGCATCGATTCATCGCTGATCGTCGCGCTGATGCAAAAGCAGGCGTCGGAGCCGGTTAAGACCTTTTCCATCGGCTATGCCAACAGCTCGCTTGATGAATCCGAAGATGCTGCTGAAGTGGCGCGCCATCTGGGCACAGACCACCGCACTTTCATCCTTGAGGCAAAGGATGCCATTGCTACGATCCATGATCTGCCCAGGCTGTACAGCGAACCCTTTGCCGACCCCTCGCAAATCCCGACCTGTGTGATCTCACGCCTGGCGCGCGAACATGTCACTGTGGTGCTGACCGGCGATGGCGGCGATGAGGTCTTTGCTGGTTACAACCGCCATGTTGCGTCGGCCGGGCTAATGGGACGGCTCGATGCCTTGCCGGGGTTTGCGCAAGGCGCCCTGACCGGCACGATGCGCGCATTGTCTCCTGCAGCTTGGGACCGGCTGTTTG
>CAYVQO010000014.1:9576-29565 GCA_964452835.1 uncultured Sphingorhabdus sp.
GCCCTGACCGGCACGATGCGCGCATTGTCTCCTGCAGCTTGGGACCGGCTGTTTGATCTGATTCCCCAAACGCGCCGCCCCCGCCAGCCAGGGGAGAAAATGCACAAGCTGGCAGCTTTGCTCGGCCTTTCACCGTCGGATCGCTACCGCCAATATACCAGCCAGTGGGATGATTACGCAGCGATTGGCACTGGCCAAGAGCCCGAAGGCGCGGCCCATATCGCCGAAACCTTTGCCGCCCTCAAAGACCCGGTCGAGCAGCTGCGCTATATGGATTTGATCAGCTATCTGGTCGGCGACGTGCTGACCAAGGTTGACCGCGCAACCATGGCCTATGGGCTGGAGGCGCGGGCGCCATTGCTCGATTACCGGTTGGTCGAGTTGAGCTGGCAAATCCCGAGCCATGTTCATATCGGCGAAGGCAAAGGCAAACATGTGCTGCGCGCCATATTGGAAAAACATGTGCCACGGGCAATGATCGAGCGCCCCAAAAGCGGCTTTGGCGTCCCCATTGGCGATTGGCTGCGCGGGCCGCTGCGCGACTGGGCGGAGGCGTTGCTTGCCCCGGCTGCGCTCGATGATCTTGGACTGGTCAATACAACACAGTTGCGCGCCATTTGGCAGGCGCATCTGGATGGGCGGATCAATGCACAATATGGCCTGTGGAATGTTTTGATGCTGCAAGCATGGATGCAGGAACAGGCCAAAGCCCAATCGCTTGCCCGTGCTGCCTGAGCCATTGCCAGATGGCCCAATCCCGACTAAGGCCCGCGCCGTCCCGCCCGTGCTGCGATAACAGGAACCCCTTATGAGCGAAAAAATTGCGGTAATTGGCCTTGGCTATGTCGGCCTGCCGGTTGCGGTGGCGCTGGCGAAGAAGTTTGACGGCGTAGTGGGCTTTGACGTCTCGGCCCGCCGCGTCGAATCGCTCAATGGCGGCACGGACTGGACCGGTGAAATTTCTGATGCAGAGCTTGCCGCCTCTACCTTGACCGTGACCGGCAATGCGGATGCGCTGTCCGATGCCAGTTTCCACATCGTCACTGTGCCGACGCCGATTGATGATGAAAACCGCCCCGATCTGTCGCCCATCCGTTCGGCCTGCGAACTGCTTGGACCCCGGTTGCAAAAAGGGGCAGTGGTCGTTTTCGAATCGACAGTCTATCCCGGCGTTACTGATGATGTCTGCGCACCCCTGCTGGAACAGCATAGTGGCCTGAAGCGCGGTGTTGACTTTTTCCTTGGCTATAGCCCCGAACGGATCAATCCTGGCGACAAAGTCCACCGACTGGAAACCATAACCAAGATTGTTTCGGCGGAAGATGCGGCAACGCTTGAGCGGGTAAAGGCCGTCTATGGCGCGATTATCGAGGCAGGGCTGCATATTGCCCCGACGATCAAGGTTGCCGAGGCCGCAAAGGTCATCGAAAACACACAGCGCGATTTGAACATTGCGCTGATGAACGAAATCTCGCTGATCTTTGACCTGATGGACATACGCACCAGCGACGTGCTGGCGGCGGCTGGCACAAAATGGAACTTCCTGAAATTCACGCCAGGTCTGGTTGGTGGCCACTGTATCGGCGTTGACCCTTATTATCTGACCAGCGCGGCGGAACGGCTGGGTTATCGCCCCGATGTTATCCTTGCCGGACGGCGGATCAACGATGGCATGGGTGCACATGTCGCACGCAAGCTGATCAAGCTGCTGATCCAGCGCGGCGGCAACCCGTCAGGGGCCAAGGTCGGGATTTTCGGTCTGACCTTCAAGGAAGACGTGCCTGACCTGCGCAACAGCAAGGTGCCCGATATCGTTGCCGAATTAAAGGAATTTGGCGTCGAGCCGCTGATTCACGATCCCCATGCAGACAATGCCGGGGCCGAGCATGAATATGGCCTTTCGCTATCTGATCTATCAGCCCTTGATGATCTCGACGGTGCGGTGTTTGCGGTGCCGCACAGGACCTATCTGGATGATGCGGCAGATATCGTGCGGCGAGTCAAATCCGATGGTGTTATTGTCGATATCAAGTCGGCATTACCAGTGGAACTGGTCGCATCCCGGACGCTTTGGTCGCTTTAGGGCAGGCGCACCACCCGCTCACCCTGCAGCCGGTAGCGGCTGCCGTCGCCCGGACAGACGGCTTCTCCCTCGCCCGAGAGCGGCAAATCAAGCCGTTCACCAAAGGCACTCATCCAGCCAGCCTGCCGCGCCGGAACGCCCAGCATTAGCGCGTAATCGGGCACATCGCGGTTGACCACTGCGCCTGCGCCAACAAAAGCTCCGGCACCTATGGTGATGCCGCATACGATCGTGCAATTTGCCCCCAGCGTCGCACCTTTGCGGATCAGCGTCTTGCGATATTCGTCCTTGCGCGAAACGGCGGAGCGCGGGTTGTAGACATTGGTAAAGACCATCGATGGCCCGCAAAAGACGTCATCCTCCAGCTCGACATCATCATAGATGGAGACGTTGTTCTGCACCTTTACATTATCGCCAATATGCACGCGGTTGCCGACATAGACATTTTGCCCGAACGAGCAGCCTTTGCCAATCACTGCGCCGCTGCTGATGTGCACCCAATGCCAGATGCGCGTGCCCGCGCCGATGGTTGCACCATCATCAACAATGGCGGTCGGATGAATGCTCATGCCATGGCAGCTGCGGCCAGCGGGTGATAATCGCCCGTCCGCCCCAAGGTTTCTGCCTGACGGATCGAATAGACCAGATCAATGCTCGGTTGCGCCTCGTCAAGGCCAAAGCCGCCTTCGTTCAATATGTGGCGGTAGCTGTCAGTATGCAGATCGGTAAAGCCATCGGAAAACTCGATTTCCTCTCCATCAATGGTGATGCTGCGATAGGTACGCTGCCCCTTTTCCTGCACCTCGGCAGGCAAATGCGCGGAATTGATCGACAGGAACCAACGGACGTCGGCTGAGCCAAAATGGAGCAAGCCACTGGCGCTGTCCTCGGCCCGGTGGTTGACGCTCATGCCGGTTACGGGCCCAAAAATCCAGCCCAGCATATCATAGAAATGGATGCCGATATTGGCAGCGATTCCGCCCGATTTTTTCTCATCGCCCTTCCACGACTGATAATACCACGCGCCGCGGCTGGTGATATAGCTTAGGTCAACGGCAAAGCGTTTGGCCGGATCGGCCTTTAGCGCGGCCGCAACCTTTTCGCGCACGGCAATGATGCTGGGGTGCAGGCGCAATTGCAGGATGGTGTTTACCCGCCGCCCGCTCTCCTTTTCTACAGTGCGCAAACTGTCAATATTCCAAGGATTGACCACCAGCGGCTTTTCACAAATCGCATCAGCTCCAGCGCGCAGCGCAAAGCGGATATGCGAATCGTGAAGATAGTTGGGCGACATCACGCTGACATAATCGATATGATGGCCGTCGCGCTTCCTGAGGTCGATATAGCGATCAAAGCGTTCAAATTCTGTGAAAAATTTGGCTTCGGGAAAGTAGCTGTCGAGGATGCCGACAGTATCATTTCCGTCAAGCGCTGCAACCAGCCGGTTGCCGGTGTCCTTAATGGCCTTCATGTGCCGCGGCGCGATATAGCCTGCTGCACCGATGAGCGCGAAATCCTTCATGGCCCTCTTTCCTGATCTTAAATCTTCAATCGGCTGCGCAGCCGCCTGATCCCCGCCATTGGCGTATAACGATCAGAATACCAGTCAAAAACGATCTTTTTACCATCGGGGGAAAGGTTGAAGCTATGCGGCCCCTTTGCCTCCGCAAAGCGCAGGCCACCAATGACCCGTTCGGCATAGGCCTGGCAATCCAGCCTTTCGATTTCAAAAACCGAGATGCCATCGCCATAATCGGTCTCGAAATTCTGCCCGAGTCGGTAAAGCTTGCCACCGGTCAGCAGCACATTGCCTGCCATGCGCCCGCCATTGGGGCTGATCCGGATGGGGCTTTGCGGATGTTCGGTAAAACGCCCGAATAGTGATTCGGCGGACCAGAGCCTGAGAATGTTCGATCCTTCTGCCTTGCGATTGGCAAAAAGCCAGAGTCGGCCATTCCATCTGATGAAGGTTGGGTCAGTCAGCCCCGATGGATCAGGAATATCAATTGCGTGCGGCTCCCCAAGTCGCAGATTATCTCCTGCATTTTCAATTGGATAGGCCAAGGGTGCGGACCAGTCAGCAATTTCGGGGACGCAAAAATGCTGGCCATCCTGTTCGACAACCGACGGATAGCTGTGATGGCCCGGTCGCTGGCTGACCTTGGCGGGAACACCGTTGCCAATATGCAGCAGAGCGCCAAGCCCATTTTTCGCAGAAAGCGCCTCGACCAGCAGGCTGCCGTCGGGGGCAAAAAAGGGGTCGGCCAGAAAGCTGTAGCCAGCAGGCGTTGCAAGATTGTCCCACTCGGCATGCGCCGGAAAGGCACGCTGCGACGTCGCAAGCGCAAGGGCATCATTGCCTGCATCCACCGTTGCAACACGCCAATATTTCTCGGAAAACAGGCCGTAAGCAATACGCTTCGCCGCAATCCAGCCAGTTCGGATGATATGTTTGGTGACCATGGCATTGGAAGGAAGTCGGTAGTTTTTGCCATCCCGCGCCTTTGCGATTTTTCGCCCTGCCAGCGCATTGGCAAGCGCGATATTCAGCAGCAGTGGGGAATGGCGGAACGACTCCATCAAGGTCTTGCGCCAGCTGTGGCGGATCACGCGCGTTTCGGCAAAGGCCAGCACTTCACCAGCATCAAGCTTGTTGCTGATGCTCTGCACCATCTGCCCCATCAAAGGCGCACCATTGGCCATCTCCCAAAATCCAGCGGGACGCCCGCGATAATGATCAGGATCGCCATGATGATAGGACAATATCGGCATCGTTACGCCTTGGGGCACGCGCATCAGGCCCATGCCGAACTTCAGGACGGCATTCGCGCCACTTTCGGCTATTGCAGTCGCGATATCGGCAGGAAGGCGCTGCCAATTGCCGTCCCATTCGCTTTCAAACTGCGTCACGCTGACCAGCCGTCCGCCTATATCGTCAAAGGGAACCTGCCGGGTCAACGCATTGCGCACCGTAACCATGTTCAGGGCATAATAAAGGAAATGCCTGGCCCATTGCCGCTTCAGCCTGGTGTTGGTGCAGGCAAATATGGTGATTCGGTCTTCCGCAGGCAGCGTCTCCAGCGCACGGCGTTGCCATTCATGCACCGTCAGCCCATCGGTTATCAGGATCAGTTGGCGTCCGCTCATGGCCTGCCAATCCCCATAATGTCCATCATCGCGGCATTGACTCGTTCGACAGCATAAATCTCTTGCACGCGTTTGAGCGATGCTGCCCCCATTTGCGAACGCAAAGCACTATCTTTGCCAAGCCGTTCCATGGCGGCAGCCAGCAGCACAGGATCATGCGGCTGTACCAGCAGGCCATTAACGCCATGCTCTGTGGTCTGCCGACAGCCCGGAACATCGTTGGTGATGATTGGGCGCCCCATGGCCATTGCCTCCAGCACCGTGCGCGGCGTGCCTTCGCGATGGGAGGGGAGGACATAAACCGACGCGGCGGCAATCGCAGGCCGCACGTCGGACAGCTCGCCCAGATATTCGATGCCATTGGCGATTAGTGTATCCAGCTCAGCCTGATTAATCGCATCGGGACCTTCATCCAGCATCCCGGCCAGCTGGAAGCGCGCACCGGGGATTTTGTCCTTCAGGATCTGCACCGCTTCGCCATATTCAGCCAATCCCTTGGCGCGCAGCAGACGGGCAATCAGCAAGAAAATTGGCGCATCGGGAAGCGGCGCGGGCGCAAAATGCGCGGTATCGACACCCGAACCATTGACCAAGGCAGTCTTTGATGTGTCGGCAAGACAACCCTGGGCAATAAAATCAGCCATATCGTCAGGGTTCTGGAAAATGACCTTGTGATTGAGGCGCGTGGCTTGCCGATACAGCTGTTGCGCGACATATTGTGTGGCCTTGCGGGCGAGCCCCTCGCCTTCGATGAAGACATATCCAAGCCCGGTAATCCAGCTATAGCTGCGCGCACCGGCCAGCTTAGCCGCAAAACTGCCCCAAATGTTCGGTTTGACGGTGTAGCCCAGCACAATATCGGGCCTGATCCCACGCATAAGTGCAAACAGGGCCCAGAAATAGCCCAGATCACCCAGCAGCCCCCGCCCGGTTCTCTGTAACGGCAGGCTATGACTGGTCACACCCATTTCTGCCAGCTTTGCCGCAGTTTCGGCGGGGATATCCGGGGCGCTGGCATGCACTTCCAGCCCTTGTCGTACCATTGCCTGCAAAAGCGGCCCGCGAAAGTTGATCAACGACGGGGCATAGGACCCGTTGACCAAAATACGCTGAGACGGATTGGCTGATGGACTTGACATGGGGCAGGCTGTTACAGACGCCGCGATTGGCTGTCAGCACGAAAGCGTTGGAAAAACCTAAAAGATGCTAAACTCTCCCTTCTCACCCTGGCCCAGCTTTACCGAGGAAGAACGCGACGCTGTTGCCAATGTCCTGATGTCCAACCGCGTCAATTACTGGACAGGAGAGGAATGCCGCGCCTTTGAGCGGGAATTTGCTGCCTGGACAGGCAGCGCCCATGCCATTGCGCTTGCCAATGGTACGCTGGCGCTCGATCTGGCGCTGAAAGGTCTGGGGATTGGACCAGGAGATGAAGTGGTTGTAACGCCGCGCACCTTTATCGCCTCTACCTCATGCGTGGTCACTGCCGGGGCTAAACCGGTATTTGCCGATGTCGATGCCGATAGCGGCAATATCTCACCTGCGACAATCGGGGCAGTGCTGACTGCGCGGACCAAGGCTGTGATTCCGGTCCATATTGGGGGCTGGCCTGCTGATATGACGGGAATCATGGCGCTAGCTGAACAGTATGACTTGAAGGTCATTGAAGACTGCGCGCAGGCGCATGGTGCGGCAATTAATGGCAAAAGCGTTGGGACCTGCGGCCATGGTGGCGCATGGTCATTCTGCCAGGACAAGATCATGACCACTGGCGGTGAAGGGGGCATGGTAACCACCGATGATCCCGACCTTTGGTCTACCATGTGGTCATATAAGGATCACGGCAAGAGCTGGGATGCGGTATATAACCGCAACCACCGTCCCGGTTTCCGCTGGGTGCATGAAAGCATCGGGACCAACTGGCGCATGCTGGAAATGCAGGCAGTGCTGGGGCGGATCCAGTTGAAGCGCATGGCGGACTGGACAGCACGGCGGACAGCGATTGCCGGTGAAATCGCCGATGCGCTGGCGCCCTTTGCCAGCGCGGTTCGCGTGCCGACTCCTGCTGAAGGCTACACCCACGCCTATTACCGCCAATATGCCTATGTCCGGCCGGATGGGCTGAAAGCAGGCTGGGACCGCGACCGGATTGTCGCGACCGTCAATGAAGCAGGTGTGCCCCTGCTGCATGGCACCTGTTCTGAGGTCTATCTGGAGAAGGCCTATGATGGGACTGGCTTTCGGCCTGCTGAGCGGCTTCCGGTGGCGCATGAACTGGGCGAGACCAGCCTGATGTTTCTTGTCCACCCGACGCTGACTGACGAAGAGGTCGAGAAGACCTGTCGGGTTGTTGCTGAGGTTATGGCGGCTGCTTCGCGCTAAAGCCGCCGCGCCGGATTGCCTACCCAGGTTTCTCCCGCAGGCACATCCTTGGTCACCACTGCGCCCATGCCAATAAACGCGCCTGCACCAATGGTCAGGCCCTGGCGGATAATTGCGCCAGCGCCAATATAGGCCCCATCGCCGATGCGCACATTGCCGTTACAACGGACCGCAGGCGCAAAGGTTACGAAATCGCCAATCACACAGTCATGCTCAACATAGCTGTAAAGATTGCAGTGAAAATGCAGCCCGATGCGGACATTGCTTGTGACGGTGGTAAAGGGCGAGAACAACGCGCCTTCGCCGATTTCGACATCGTCCATTTGCACAGTATTGCCATGACGCACCGAAAAGAAGGATAGTCCCGCCTGCTCGCAGCGATCAGCCAATGCCATCCGCGCCGCGCCATTGGCGATCGCAAGGCAAATGCGTTTCTCGCCCGGCTTGCTGTTAAAATCCTCAAGCGTCAGCACTTCGTGCCCGTTGATCGGGCCAAGTGCGCTATCGTCAACAAAGACCAACTGGTCACCTGCCGCCATTTGCGCACGGACAATCGGCAATATCCCGCGCCCGCATCCGCCCGCGCCATAGACCCCCAGCAGCGCCATCAACCCTTGCCCTTTGAGCCGGTGAATTTGGGCATTGGCACTTCTTCCGATGAATTGATCCCATCACGCCGGACAATAGCCGCCACCGTCAGGAACAGGATTTTGACATCGAGCCACAGCGAGCGATTGTCGACATACCAGATGTCGAGCGCGAATTTTTCATCCCAGCTTATGGCGTTGCGGCCATTGATCTGCGACCAGCCGGTAATCCCGGGGCGCACTTCATGCCGCCGCCGCTGGGTCGCATCGTACAAAGGCACATATTCCATCAGCAAAGGCCGCGGTCCCACCAGGCTCATTTCGCCTTTCAGTACATTCCACAATTCGGGCAATTCGTCGAGGCTGGAGGCGCGCAGGAAACGGCCAAAGCGGGTGAGGCGCTGCCCGTCGGGCAAGGGTTCACCATCAGGGCCGTTGGCATCAAGCATGGTGCGGAACTTCAATATCTGGAACGGCCTCGCGTCCATACCGGGGCGGACTTGCCGAAACAGCACGGGTGACCCCAGAAAGATGCGGACCAGCAAGGCGAGCAAAAGCAGAAGCGGCGAGAGCAAAAGCAGGCCCACCAGCGACGCCACTATGTCTAGCGCACGCTTCATTCAGACCTGATAATAGTCGCGGTACCAGGCGACAAAGCGCTTCACGCCTTCGCGCACGTCGGTCTGGGGGCGAAAGCCGGTCAGCCGCTGTAACAGTGAGGCATCGGCCCAGGTTGCCGGGACATCGCCTTTCTGCATTTCCAGATAATGCTTTACCGCCGGCTTGCCGATCTCAGCCTCAATGGCGTCAACGAAATCGGAAAGCCGTACCTTGTCGCTATTGCCGATATTGACGATGCGGAATGGCGCTGCAGGGGACAGACTATCGCCGTCCAATATGTCAGCTGCACTTTCCGGCCGCGCCGGAACGGCATCGATCAGCAGCCGTATACCGCGAACCAGATCCTCAACATAAGTGAAGTCGCGCCACATATCCCCATTGTTATAAATTTCGATGGGCGTGCCTTCGATAATCCCCTTGGTGAATTTGAACAGCGCCATATCAGGCCGCCCATAGGGCCCATAAACGGTGAAGAAGCGGAACATGGTGACAGGCAGGTTCCAGAGATGCGCATAGCTGTGCCCCATCATCTCATTCGCCTTCTTGGTCGCGGCGTAGATGGTCAGCGGCGTGTCCGCCTTTTCGGTCTCGGTGAACGGCATGACTTCATTGGCGCCATAGACCGACGAGGTGGAGGCCATCAGCAAATGGCCGACCCCGTGTTCACGCGCCAGTTCCATCACATTAAAGGTGCCAATAATATTGGTGTCGATATAGGCGCGCGGATTTTCAAGACTGTAGCGCACCCCGGCTTGGGCTGCGAGGTGGACCACTGCCTCCGGCTTTACCTCGTCGAAAATTGCCGAGAGCGCGGCATGATCCTCTATATTGACGATATGCGCCTTGAAATGGTTCGATTGCTGCAAAATCGCATGGCGCGATTCCTTTAGGGACACATCATAATAGTCGGTCAGAGCGTCGATGCCGACAACATCAAAACCTTCCTCCAGCAGCAGGCGGCAAAGATGAAAACCGATAAATCCCGCCGAACCAGTGACGATAACCTTACGCAAATGCTGACCTTCCAAAATCCATAGCCGCCATCATGTCCCTAAACGCCGGACAGGGCTGACGTCACCCGCAAATTCATTGTAAATGTCCGTTGCCATTGGGATCGCGCCAGTCAATCTGCGCGATGCCGGCAATGATCTGCCGCAGCGATGCGGCATCATTGGCGGCCATTGCTGTTTCAAGTTTTTCGAGGATGGCCAAGAGGCTCGGCCAATCGAGATACTCCTCATTGGCCTTCATGATCCGGTCATGGGCGGTCGGTTCCGGATTATCGCCGATCAGCAATTCCTCGTACAGCTTCTCTCCATCGCGCAACCCTGTGACTTCGACTTCGATGTCGCCATTGGGGTTCCTCTCATCCCGAACGGTGAGGCCAGACAATTCTATCATCGAACGGGCCAGATCAAGGATACGCACCGGTTCGCCCATATCGAGCACAAATACCTCGCCGCCCTTGGCCATTGTTCCTGCCTGAATCACCAACTGCGCAGCTTCGGGGATGGTCATGAAGTATCGAGTGATTTCTTCATGCGTCACCGTCACCGGTCCGCCCTGTTTGATCTGCTGGCGGAAGAGCGGAACCACCGAGCCGCTGGATCCAAGCACATTGCCAAAGCGCACCATTGAAAAGCGTGTATCGCTGGCTGACAAGGCCAAAGCCTGCAAGATCAGTTCGGCAAGGCGTTTGCTGGCGCCCATCATGTTCGTTGGCCGCACCGCCTTATCCGTGCTGATCAATACGAAATCGGGAACCTTGTGTTTTTGGGCGACGCGCGCCAGCGTCAATGTGCCGAAAACATTGTTCCGTACGCCTTCGGTCACATTATGCTCAACCAGCGGGACATGTTTATAGGCAGCGGCATGGTAGATGGTGTCGGGTCGCCACTCGGCAATCGCGGCATCCATCACGGCTTCATTCTGCACCGATGCCAGCAAAGGCACCAGATTGGTGCTAATGCCATCCCGTGCGTCAAGCTGAATCAGTTCCTGATGGATCGTGTAGAGATTATACTCGCTCATCTCCACCAACAGCAGGTTTTTGGGGTTTTGCTGCACAATTTGCCGACACAATTCAGAGCCAATTGAGCCCCCTGCTCCGCTGACCAATATCGTCTTGCCGGTCAGGTTTTTGGCCAGCAGCACAGGATCGGGGGCAACCGGATCGCGGCCCAACAAATCCTCAATATCCAGTTCGCGCAGATCATTCACGGTTACCCGGCCATGGGCAAGGTCCGTCAGGCCGGGCAAAGTGCGGATCACCGCATGGGTGCCGCGCACGCTTTCGATGATTTCATTACGCCGTTGCCGCGTTGCCGAAGGGATAGCGAGAAGCAGGTCGGAGATTTCAAGATTTTCGATGAGTTCGGGCAATTGCGCAGGCGAATGGATATTCTTGCCGTTCAGCATGCTGGCATGGAGCGAGCGATCATCGTCGACAAAGCCGACAACATTCATCTCCTCGCTATTGGCGAGGCCAGCGGCAAGCTGACGCCCGGCAGACCCTGCGCCATAGATCAGCACCCGGCGGCGTTGCGACAGGCGAAGCAGGCTTTGGTAACCGCCACCCAGCCAGAAACGCGCAGCCGCTCGGCTGGCACCGACCACCAGAAACAGCAAAATCGGCTGGATGATCCCGATGGTGCGTGGGACGCCGGTTATGCCAATGACCGTGAAAATCGTGGCATAGATCAGCCCGAATATCGCACAGGCGCGAACCACGCTGATCAACGCGCCCCAGCCGACATAGCGGAAAATCGCCCGATATAGGCCGAAGCGGACGAACAGCGGAATCGCAATAACGACCGGCAATGCATAGGACCAAAGCTGGTTGCCACGTGGCATGCTCCAGTCACCAAGACGCAACCAATAGGCCACAGCAACCGTCGTCAGGCAAATGAGCACATCAATGACAAGCGCGACGAGCCTTTTTGTGGGGCGCGTCAGGCCGAGTATCTTTTCGGAAGCTCCCTGTAACATTGGCCGCGCATCTAGGGCGAATCGGCTATCGGCGCAATTGTTGCTTTGGCTGACCAGATATTACTGTTCTGCCTGACCCATTCGACCAGAGCCACATCCTGCGGGGAATCAGCGCGAAGCATTGCCATGGTCGGTTCGTCAGCCACAAAGCGTTGCGTGACGCGTTCGCCCTGGGCCGGATGGCTGTGTGGCAGTGCCTTTGAATCGCCTGCCTTACGATAATGCTGCCAATCTGTGGGCAGCCCCATTGCGGCAAAGATGTAATCCAGTCCTTCATTCCATCGGTCGGTGGTGGTCACAAACCAGCACTGACCAAGCAATTGGGTTGCCATTGCAAAATGCTGCTGCCCGTCATCCGGCAGATTGCCGCCAAACAGCCGGGCGGCGAGAAAGCGGGTCTGGAAATTGCTTTGCTGCGGCCGGTACCAGTCATTGTACCAACAATCAAAGTCTGTGGTGATGCTGCCGCGGCTCCAGCGGAAATTATACAGCGAAACACACCGCTCCGCCGGATCGCGCAGAACGGAAAAATAGCGGACCGGACGGTTCCCCGGCACCAGATGGTGAATGCCAAATCCCAGATTATGCCCAGCCAGAACACGGGCCTTTGCCCGTTCTTCAGCAGAACGATCTGCAAATTCAGGAAAGCCACGCTCGGCCCGATATTCCTTGCCCCAATTGGAAAATTCGAAAAACTGTTCTTCCAGCGGAATATAACGTTCGACATGCGCCTTGAAGGTGGTGCCCCCGCATTTGGGAATGTGCAGGAATATCCAGAGCGGATCATGGTCAATCGGCGCAGTCATTACAGTGTTGTCCCATAGCCAAATTCAGCCAATAGCGCCCCATATGGTTCGAGCCGCTCTTCGATAGCGCGACGAAGCACGGGGCCAAGGCGTGCAACCTGATCATCATTCATGTTCCGAAGGCTTTCGTCATAGCGACCCTTCACGGCGATGCGCCGGTCGAGCTTGACCGGTCCCAGCGCCGGCACCAAGGCTTCGATCTGTTCCCCTACCTTTGCCGGGGTCGCGCACATCGCTTCATAGCTGAACCTTAGCACGCGGCTGCCCAATAAGGCACAATTGCGCCGCTGCGTCTCCATGCCGCGGATCACATGCGCAACAGCCTGTTCAACCAGTGCCAATTGCGCACCAATGTCGGTGCCTGCCGTTCCCCGCAATATGCCCTCGATCACCGGAAGAGGATGGCGCAGCAGCATCAGAAAGGCTGCCTCTGGAAAGGCACGCGCCAGTTCTTCGGCAATCAGCAGGAAGGGCGGCGATGACAAGACCAGAACCGAAGCATCGGGCTGGCTAGCCTGTGCCTGGAAATGCCATGCGCGCCGCGTGCGGTCCCAATCATAGGTGGCCGGATTGGTAAACAGCGCTTCGCGCTCTGGGGTTGCCGCCCAAAGCAGTCCAGTCCCTGTCCCCCGCGAACTTGGCCCTGCGAACCCAGCCACATGCTGGCCCTCACGCGGCAAGGACCAGGCGCCTGGCGATTCACCCAATGCGCGGGCCAGAAAGGTGGAGCCGCTATTGTTGATGGCAAGAATGAACAGGTGCGACTGGATCGCCCCTTCGCCGCCTATATATTTTCGCGCTGGGTCCATCATGCAGCGCGCTGTCTGGACAGCATTACGCTGCATGCAAGCCGCCATTGGTCGAAAGCCCAACGCGTTACGCCTCCTCTTTGGGCCGCCGCCTGCTGATAGCGAGGAAACCAGGGCTTGCCAGGCCCGTTGAAGTGCAGAACCCGCATATTTTCCGTTGCGCTGTCGGCATCTTTATACAGATCAGCATGACCGATCATGAAATTATAGCACAGATCGGCAAGGACAGCGGAATTACCAAAAAGTCTGTTCCAGACAAATTGGTCGGTATGGTCGGACTGTACGGCGGACCAGCTTTGCGGATCGAGGCATGCAAACAGCCCATCTGATAGATCGGCATTGATCGCCGCTTCGCTGATCAATATCATCCCCGCATTAAAGCTTTGCATTTTATTGGCATCGGAATGACCGATTTCCGCCATCGTCACGCTGTCCCGTGATTGCCCGCGCAATAGCGTGGCATCGGGGCAAACCCGCACTTGCCCGCTGGGCACTGACAGCTCCGCAATGCTACCAACCACGACAATATCGCTGTCGAGAAACAAGGTCGTTTCCGGATCAGGCATCAACAATGTTTCAAGCGACAGGAAGCGATCCCGCCGATCCTGCAAATGCGGGCAGCTATCGACGAGCCGGTCAACCGCGCTGGTCAGCGCCGCACTGGCGTTTTGGCACAGCAATTTGGGGAATTGGGCTTCAAGAAGCCGCACAGCTTCACCGGCGAGGCGATTGTGCAGCACAATAATTTGGCCGTCAAACCAGCTGTTATGGTGCAAAAAGCTATCGAGCATGACACGCGTGCCAAGCACAAATTCGGGTGATGACACCGTTACCAAACGGACGGGTCGGCCATCATTCATGCAGGCACCGCATCGGAGTCATAGCCAAATATCTCGAAATCGAGCGCATAATGGCCGCGTACCATGTCCAGCAGTTCTGCGTCGGGTTCAAAGCGCCGCCCATGGGGCGAAATGTTCACGCGCTGCATCGGCTCCAGCAGGAGGCCAATTCTCGCGGACAAGGCCAGCATATCCGCCCCCAGATTTTCATGGCGCAGCAGCATCGTTGTTTGCGGCTCTCCATTATGATCGCAAACAAAATGGTGCTGTGGGCGCAATAATGGCTGATTGCACCGCACCGGATCGGCCAATAGCCGCTTTAGCCTGTCATTATGATCGACGGGTAGTCCTCCTTGGTCTCTGAACGCGAAGCGAGCTAGCGACTCAAATCGGCTATAGGGGCAGCGGGTCACGGCAAAGCTGGTCATTCTCTCCCACTGGCCGGGGAGCAAAAAGGGCAATAGCTCCCGCCACTCAATATGCCCATGACCAAGGGCCGCAAGCGCCGGTACCGGAAAAAAGCGCTTGTCGAACAATGTGCACTGTTCCCAATCATTCGCGGCAAGCAACGGGCGCAGGCAAAGGCGCAGCGCCTGGCTCCCGGTCTTAGGGATTGCGACAAAAATGAAATTGTGGCGAAATGAAATGATCATGTCAGATCCAGCAACTGGATCGCAAGCCGCAGCGGCCGGTCACGGGCTGAGCCAGTGCAATCAACCTTTTCCAGACGCTGCCGCACTTTAGTCATATCCAGATATTTTACCCTTTCCGGCGGCACTGCTCGCTCAGACAGCATCCGCCCGATGGTGCGATAGGCATCAACCAGTACGGCCTCCAGCTGATCGACGCGAACGGTTTCAACCTTCGATGTGTTGGTCCGGATCAGCTCCGGCACATGGCCTCGCAGCACCTCGCGCATCAGCCATCGCTTTTCTCCGTCGCGCAAAAACATGCGCGGCGGCAGGGTCAGGACGAATTCGAGCAGCGCCCGATCGAGCAAAGGATAGGCATATTCGATGCCATGCTCTGCTCCGCTGATCGCCCAATCCTCCGTCCGGCTGCTGATGGCCCCATGGTTCAACAGAGTAAGCTGCAAATTGCGAACGCCAATTTCCCTTATGCGTGGCCGCTTTAGCGGCTTGACCCGTGCGGCAAAGGTTGGACTAATCAGGCTCTTGCCGCGCCGGATTCGGGCCGACACCGATGGCTCTGGCCATAGGTTCCAGAAAAGCAGGCGCACCGCTTCGTAAAAAACGCGCAGCCCTCCAACCACGCCCTTTTGATGCCTTTGCCGCCAGAGCGACAGCCAGCGCCCCGTGGCAAGCAAATGCGCCTTATGGCCCCGTCCGCTGAAGGAAAGACCATCATCGCCGCCCCACCCCGAAAGGATTACAGTCACGCCATCCGCAGCGGCAGCTTTTTGGACCGCACTTTCGTGAAACATGTTTTTGGGATCCGGATGCCGCGTCCAATCGCGGGCAAGGAGCTGGGCGACATCGTCGGCCAGAAGCGCTGGCGCGCGCAGTTTCAGACCCAGATAGTCGCCCATTGCCCCTATCCAGCTGGCTTCCGGCTCATCGGAGTTGACGCCGTCAAGCGCCTGCCAACAATAGCCATATTGAGCAGGAACATTATGCTCGCCCGCGGCTGCCATTGCCATCGAAGCCACAAGCGAAGAATCAAGGCCCCCGCTGATGTGGAAACCCAATTGCCCTGCGCCGATCACACGATCCGAAATGGCTTGGGTCAAAAGCATATTTGTTTCGGCAATGGCTTCTTCGTCGCGGATGGCGCTGCGAACCGGCGTCGCGCCAGGTTGCCACCATTGCCAGGTCCGAAGTTCGTCGTCCTTCAGCAGCAGGCAATGGCCCGCCGGCAGCCGGTAAATGTCGCGATAAAAACTGTGCGCATGCGGCTCAAAAGCTGGCTCAAGCTGCGTTCCGGCGACAAAGGGCTCGTTAAGCGCATGCGAGACGTCAGGCGAACGGAGCAATGTTTCAATGTCGCTGGCACAGATAAATTGCTTTGTGGCGCGGGTGTAGAAAAAGGGCCGAGCGCCGATATGATCGCGAGCGCAAAAGCTTTTGCCCGCCGCGCTGTCATGCACAAAAAAGGCGTAGTCTCCATAGAGATACTGCGGACAATCCGTGCCCCAGCGACGCCATGCTGCTGCAATCCACTCTGCCGGGTTAGGGTTGCTCGTTGTTGGCGCAAATTCGCCGAGCGCCTTTGCCAATTGTTGGCGGCGATCGATCCGCGCGCTGCACACAATGAGAAGGCCATTGTCCAATAGGCCAAAGCCATTTGCACGGTCGCCGGGGCGAATCGCGGCAACCGCAATCTGTGCCTTTGGTGTGTGGAGCATATGCGCTGCGCAATCCGGACGGCTAAGCAGAAGGCCAGCCGCTATCCCGGGGCCCATTTCAAAATCGCTGTGATCAGGAACCGATAGGGCGCAGAAGCTGCTCATCATGATCCTTTGCCCGAATCAGGCGGGCTGGATCAGCCCATTAGCGACAAGCTCAGAAAAAAATTCGCGTGTTTCAGCAAGGCAGGTTTCCGTGTCGACATCATATTCCTCCGCCAGCGCCTCGCACACGGAGACCAACGATGTCGGCTGATCGAGCATCGCCCAGATCTGGCTGCCGACTGCATCAATGTCGAAATAGTGGCCGGTATCAATGTCCATCATCATGATGCCGGCATCAAAATCGTTGAACAGAATAGAGGGATTGCGCTGAAAACGGCTTGTCGGATCTATTGCCATAGCGACTGGAAAAACTCCAAACTCACCCAATTTCGCGATGTTGGGCGTAGCAAGTTACAGCTACCGGGGTATCCGCCTATTCATTCTCTATTGACCAGCCGCAACCACAATCGGCGCGACCGGCTAGACATTTGCCGGCGCCGATCAGGAAATACGGTAGAAAATCGGATCTTCGGAGGTAAACACCGCCGCGCCGCCACGGGTATGGGATGCCGGCACCACGGCACGAACTTGTGGCTTCCGCCATTCCTTCTTGCCCCGCGTGCTGCCTTTATTCTTTTGCTCAAAACGCTGTTTCATGATGCTCCCCTATTCAACTGCCTTCGGACCCGTACTTTGATCTACCGTCCGTTTCACAAAATTGTCAACTCATGTTACGTAACCGCCATGTGACTGACAGGGTCCATGCTGCACTGAAGCATCGTCCAGGCACCGGATTGCCTTCTGCGCAAATTTAAGCCGGTTTGCATTGGTTCAAACGGCATAGCCCATCCTTTTCAGCATGGGGCCATGGCGGTCCGCTATTGCCGCGATCTGGCTTTGGCTTAACTGCTCGCGCCATCCTCCAGCGCGCCCTTCGCGGAAAAAGCGGTGCATCCCGGCAGGCTTTTCGGCAAAACCAAGGCTGCGCTCAACATCCTGAAGCCGCTCAAAGCGAGTCGCATCAACAGCGGCCTGAACAGCGCCAGCCGAAGCCGCAATCCCTGTCGCATCGACAACCTGTGTCAGCGCCGCTGCAGCGTTAGCCAGCATATCTTCATAGCGCAGCACAAGAAGTGGCAGGTCGGTCTGCGCGATCCAGCTCTGGTTGAAGCCGCTCCAGTCGCCAATTTTGACTGGCAACAATTCGTGCCCCTCATGCGGCGAGTTATTGAGTGCAAAGGCCGGATCAGACATGCGTTCAATCGCATCGTCCGCAGAAGTAGAATAATGCGCCGCAAGCGAAACGGCCACGTCAAAGGGATTGCGGACGATCAGAATCGCCAATTTACTCGCTTCCACTGGAAACAGCGGAAGACCATCAGCGGTATAGCCAAAGCGGTCATGGGTTTTGGAGACATAAGGCAAGGTGACGGTAGCGCCTGTCACGAGCCGCATTGTCCGCAGATAGGGCAAAAGCTGGTCATAAGACAGGTTGGCGGAATCGATGCCACACAGATCGTCAAGATATTGACGCTCGATCAATTCCCGGCCGCCGTGCATCGCATTCAGATCATCCACCCTATGTTCGGGATGGAGCAAGGCCGAGATCATGGCACGCAGCCATGTATTTCCTGATTTTGGAAAAGAGGCCAGCCAGACGATATTGCCAATGGCCGCAGGCATTAGCGGGCACCCAGTGGCAGGGCTAGGCCAAAATGCTCCAGAACCAGCTCTGCCATCTGCGACGGCGAAAAGCCGTTTTGTGGACGCCGTATTTCAATGATCGGCGCATGGCGAACCAGCGCGCTTGCCCGGTCAAAGGCAAATTGCTGCAATTTCATCCCGGCCAGAAAATGCTTTCGGTGCACATGATGGCTTATCCAGCGCAAAGCCTCCGCCCTTTCCAATGTGCAGGTTTCAACTGATCCTTCGGCCTTGGTTGAAAGCCGGATGATGCCGCAGATCGGCTGTGACTGCTCACTATGGATCGCGGCGGGCAGATAATATTTCTCCAGCCCTGCGCGTACCGGGCGGCTTACCTGATCCTCAGAGCCAAGCCGTTGCAAAGCATCCTTCCAAAGCCGCATAGCAGGCAGGCCCGGCCGGGCGAGCGGCACGCCGGCTTGATCAACCGCAATCGCCGTCACATCGTCGGCCAGTACAGGATAGCCCATCGCTGCCAGCTGCGCGATCAGCGTCGATTTACCAGCGCCTGATCGACCGGTGACCAGCAGCGCCCCCTTGTCCGTTACCACCGAAGATGCGTGCAGCGGCAGCAATTGCCGCTGTTGCAGCAACGCCGACATGGCGGAGCCCAGCGTGAAGGACACCAGATCATCAGCCTGTGCACCCTCAAAGGCATCAATGGCAATTGTGCTTCCGCCGGTAATGGCAAAGCGGGCAGAGCCCAGGGCAGTTATGACCATATGGCCGGGCGATGCGGTCCAATTGCGAAAGCGCGACGCGGCATCGGATGGCAAATCCTCTACATGTTCAAACAGGATTTTGACGTCGACAGCCTCATCATGGCAGGGGTCATCACAGGCAAGCAGCGGCGGCAGCGCCAGCTGCGATGCAATGCGAAGGCCGTGCAGCCGATATTGGAACATGGCGTTTCGTTTCTGCCCGATTAAGCCGTGCATGACGCAGCGTGCGAAAGCGCTGCGTCAAAAACTTCGAAAATCAAATGGATGCGGTCCTCATCGCCGCTATTCATGCCGCCATGCGGGCGGATATTATTCACTTCCCAAGCGCGCCCTTCTGCCAGATGAAAACCCTGTTCGCCGCACATATAAAGCGCGCCGGGATTTGTGATCAGTGGCACATGGATTTTATGTGTGCGCAGATTTGATCCCGCCCCGTCGCTATGCAAGTCAATGGCCTGCCCCGCCTGCAATCGCGCCAGCATGGCTTTTGAAAAGGTGGGCTGGGCGAATCCATAGCCTATAATGGCTTGCTGCATTACCGGTTCCAGCAAGCTGCGCCACACCAGCCATGCGGGCGTTTCATAATGGTCTTGCGGATCGTGATTGCCCGGTGTGAAACGAAAAATAATGTGGCGAGTGTGGTGGAAAACCGCAAAATCATTTTCCTTACGTGCATTTTCCCGCACCCAGACTTGCTCCGACAATGCGGCAACACGCGCCCGCAGCGCTGCAACGTCTACTGCGCCCAGATCGCGAACAGTCTCCGGTTTTTGAACCAGCGGTAACATCGATGTCCTTTTTGCTGGCGGCCTTCTAGGTCCGCAGCAAAGCCAAGTGCAAGCGGAAAGGCGCGTGCGCAACATAGCTTGTCCGCCTTTGCCATTGCGCCTA
>CAYVQO010000015.1:0-18213 GCA_964452835.1 uncultured Sphingorhabdus sp.
ACGTCGCCGCGTGGGAACTCTATCTCTATTTCACAAATTATACCTTCATGGACGATTACACGCGCATCGCGCTGGAACAGGCACAACAGGCAGGCAAATCAGCCAGCGAGATTGCTGCGATGGCGAAAGAGATGGAAAGCTTCAAGGCGCTCTATGCCAATCCGCTTAGCCGGATGGCCGTTACAGCGACCGAAATTTCTCCGGTAGCGATAGTGATGCCGCTGCTCTCAGCGACACTTCTGCGCAACAGTGGCTTTATGCCGGCCAGGGCGGCTCGGCCTTAACGCAACAAACGGCGGGCCAGCCGGAACCGCTGGCCCACCGTTAGCAGGCAAAGCAAGGCAAAGATCATGGCTAGCAACGGGAAAAGCCACGGGAGCAGACAGAATAATAGGAAAAAGGCAATCGTCTCAGCGCCCTCCATTAGCCCGGTAGAGTAAGTGAAGGCCTTTGCCCCATGGCCCAGGTCACGCCCTGCCATGATGGCTGCGAGCGCCAAGAAGCTGACAGCGGTTAGCGTGAAGCTTGCGACTAGCAGCAAGGCTGGCCAGACATTGGCCGGATTGGCGTAGGCAAAGCCCAGCGGCACCGCGACGTAGAAGAGAAAATCACAGAGGCTGTCGAGATAACCACCCCACAGACTTGGCCCGTTGCGGCGCGCCAGCGCACCGTCCAGCCCGTCCATGATACGGTTCAGGACGATTAGCGCCAGGCCCGCAAGCATCTGGTTCTGCGCAATCGCAAGAGCCGCTGCAATCCCTACCGCTGCGCCGCTGATGGTAACAATATCTGCGCTGAGACCCATTTTTGCGACCCGCGCCGCAACATGCTCCAGCGCGGGATCAACCCACCGCCGCAATTGCACATCAAACATTCAATCCGCATCCCGGCGAAGCGCGGCGAGTGCAGCAAAGGGCCCGGCTTCATGCTCGCCCTTGACGCCTGCCTTTTTCAGCGCAGCATCGGCATCCGGGCTGCGCGGATAGGGATTAATGGCAAGCGCCAGCGTTTGTGCCACTGCTTCGCCCAGATCGACAACCCGGCCATCATGGAACATCGTGTCGCAATCATCCTCTGCCAGCTCAATTTCAGCATCAGGCTGATGCTCGGCCTCGGCAATGAAACGGATAGTGAATGGCTCTTCAAGCCGCGCCGGGACAGCGGCCCCAGTCGCGACGCAGGCTTGTGTCAACTCGGCAATCAGCCTGCCCTCGGCCAAAATGGCCTCTGCCTCTCTCGAAAGCGCAACATCGGCAGAGAGCGATGCAAGCGACAGCAATTCAAAACGCTCGGCCAGCGCCGCACGCTGAGCCTCATCGGCTGACAATTTATGATGTACAGCCTTGCCGCCGATTTCGGACAGCGGAACTGGATGGCTGAATTCTGGCGTCATAATGTCGTCTACATCCCGTTGCGGCTCATCCGCCGTTCATTTTGCTTTGCCCAAGACAGGCTCACTTGATATTGCCCGCCCATAATGCAATGGCAAAGCCGAATTTGACAAGATGAAGGCCCAAAAATGACGTTCAAACGGATTGCAATGCTAACGGCGCTTTCTGGCGCAGCCTTGCTGGCGCAGGGATGCACGCAGTTGCGCGGGCATCAGGGCTATATTGGCGACGCGACATTGCTGAATTCGGTCCAGCCTGGCGTCGATAACAAGGAATCGGTGCAGGCGTCGCTTGGGCGACCGACGTTTGTCGGCCAATTTGGCGACAGCGACTGGTATTATTATGCGCGTGATACCAAGCAACTGGCCTTTGCCAACCCCACGCCAACGACGCAATTTGTGCTACATGTCAAATTTGACGGTGCAGGCAATGTCGTTTCGGCCACGCAAAGCGGCCTTGAAAATGTCGCCAATATTTCGCCTGAGTCTGACAAGACCCCGACGCTGGGCCGCAACACAAGCTTTTTTGAAGAGCTGTTTGGCAATATCGGCTCAGTCGGTGCCGCTGGCGCACCCGGCGGCGGCGGGCAGAATTAAAGCCCTAGGCGAGCATTTACCCTCCGTCTCTGGCATCACACGGCCACACCCGTCGAAGCCAGCACGGCAAGCGCCACCAGTTCCGACGCACTTGCAGCCATGGTGGCGATTTGCACTGGCTTTTCGCTTCCAACCAGCATTGGCCCAATAATCTGATCTCCACCCAGTTCGCGCAACAGCTTTGCCGACAGGTTCGCCGATTGCAGCCCAGGCATGATCAAAACATTGGCCGGACCGGACAGACGGCAAAAGGGATAGTTGGCCATCAGCGCCGGATTCAGCGCCACATCAGGCGGCATTTCGCCTTCATATTCAAAGCTGGGATTGCGTGTATCAAGCAGCGCCACGGCCTCACGAATACTACCAAGCCAGTTACCCGCAGGATTTCCAAAGGTTGAGTAAGAAAGGAATGCAACCCGCGGTGTATGGCCCATGCGCCGGGCAACCGCTGCGGTCTTTTCTGCGATATGAGCTAGTTCCTCAGCATCGGGCCGCTCATTGACTGTGGTATCGGCCATGAACACTGTGTGCGTTTTGCCCACCAGAACGTGGATGCCAAAGGGCAGCTCACCCTTTTTCGGATCAAGCACGCGGCGCAATTCGCGCATTGTTTGCGCAAAGGTGCGTGTGGTGCCAGTAATCATCGCATCGCCCTGATCCATTTGCAGCATCAGCGCGCCAAAAATGTTGCGGTCACGATTGACCATGCGCACCACATCGCGCCGCAGATAGCCCCGGCGCTGCAACCGCGCATAAAGTCGATCAACCATGGCAGGCACCAATGGGCTCGATACGCTGTTATGGATCTCATAACTTTCAGGGTTGTCGACGCCCATTTTGGCGAGCTTTGCTAAAACCGCCGCGTCGCGACCAATCAGCACCGGCGTGCCATAGCCATCCTGACGGAATTGCACCGCGGCGCGCAAGACCACATCTTCCTCCGCCTCGGCAAAAATCACGCGTTTGGGCGCGCTACGGGCAGTGGCATAGACCTGTGCCATGACCGATGTTGTGGGATTTTGCCGTGCGCGCAAAGAAGCACGGTAGGCGTCCATATCGGCAATTGGCTTTTGCGCAACGCCCGTTTCCATTGCAGCCTTGGCGACCGCTGACGACACAACCTCTATCAACCGCGGATCAAAGGGTGCTGGAATGATATAGTCGCGGCCAAAGCTTTGCGCATTCCCACCATAGGCCGCAGCCACATCCTCATGCACAGTCTCCCGCGCCAGCTCTGCAATTGCGTTGGCTGCTGCGATCTTCATTTCCTCATTGATCGTAGTCGCCCGCACATCCAGCGCGCCACGGAAAATGAAGGGGAAACCAAGCACATTATTGACCTGGTTGGGATAATCTGACCGGCCCGTTGCCACAATCGCATCGGGCCGCGCCTCCAGCGCATCGGGCGGGGTTATTTCGGGATCGGGATTGGCCATAGCAAAGATAATGGGCTGGTCCGCCATGGACCTGACCATCTCCTTGGTCATCATATTCGCAGCCGATAGCCCAAGGAACACATCGGCACCAACAATGGCCTCCGCCAAAGTGCGCGTCTCAGTGGGAACGGCATGGGCGGATTTCCATTGATCCATCCCTTCGGTACGGCCCTGATAGATCACGCCTTTACGATCACACATGATGACATTGCCATGCGGCACACCCATGGCCTTGATCAGCTCGGTGCACGCAATCGCCGCCGCTCCTGCACCATTGCAGACTACCTTGATATCCTTCAAATTCCGGCCGGTAAGCAGGCAGGCATTGATCAGACCAGCCGCCGAGATGATGGCCGTCCCATGCTGGTCATCGTGGAAGACCGGGATATTCATCCGCTCACGCAATGTCTGCTCAATCACAAAACAGTCTGGTGCGGCAATGTCCTCCAAATTGATGCCGCCAAATGTCGGCTCAAGCAACTCGACTGCATCGATGAAGCGTTGCGCGTCCTCCGTTTTGACCTCGATATCTATCGAATCGACATCGGCGAACCGTTTGAAAAGGACAGCCTTCCCCTCCATCACCGGCTTTGATGCAAGCGCACCAAGATTGCCAAGGCCAAGGATCGCAGTGCCGTTGGAAATGACTGCGACCAAATTGCCCTTTGCTGTATAGTCATAGGCAGTGCCGGGATCGTCAGCGATGGCCTGAACCGGCACGGCTACACCAGGCGAATAGGCCAGGCTCAGATCGCGCTGGGTTGCCATTGGCTTGGTCGCAACGATTTCAATCTTGCCCGGACGTCCCTCCGCATGAAATTGCAGGGCTTCTGCTGCGGTAAATTGGACATCACTCTCGTTCATGGGGTCGCTCGCTTGACTTTTCTGGTGTCGATTTCCCTAGCGGCACCGGGGCGGGGCGTGCAACGCATTTATCCGCAGATTTTGCTGTGGTGCCTCTGTTGCGTCTGACCATAAAGCGGTTATGCCCGTCGCCATGGATTCCCGACCAGCAAAGAACATCACCTTACCCGGCCTGGAAACGCCGACGCCGATGATGGCGCAATATCTGAAGCTAAAGGCAAAAGCAGCCGACTGTCTGCTCTTTTACCGGATGGGTGACTTTTTCGAACTCTTCTTTGACGATGCCAAAAAGGCATCGCAAATCCTTGATATTGCTCTTACTTCGCGTGGCGAACATGGGGGCACACCCATCCCGATGTGCGGGGTGCCCGTGCATGCGGCGGAAGGCTATTTGGCAAGGCTCATCAAAGCAGGCATGCGCGTTGCGATTGCCGAACAGACTGAAACGCCCGAGCAAGCCAAACAACGCGGCGGATCAAAGGCGTTGGTGGCGCGTGACATCATCCGTTTCGTGACGGCTGGAACGCTGACCGAGGACAGCTTGCTCGACAGCTGGGCATCGAACATGCTTGTGGCTCTTGCCGAAGTGGGCGGCGAAATTGGGATCGCGGCAACCGACATTTCAACCGGCTATTTTGAATTGCTAGCCGTGCCTGCTGCTGCACTGGACGCCGAACTGGCAAGGCTGGCAGCAAGCGAAATCGTGGTGGCAGATGGTTTTGCCAGAGCGCCTGTCGGCTCGATAGTCCGTCCCCGCGAGGATTTTGACAGCATGGGTGGTGCTGCCGCGCTGACCGCACATTTTGCCAGCGATGGTTTTGGCGGGTTCGCACGTGCCGAACTGGCGGCGGCGGGCGGGCTGCTCGCCTATCTGCGCCATGCAGGGCAAGGCAGCATGCCATTCCTGAAAATGCCCGAACGGCGGCAAGTGGCCGAACATTTGGCTGTGGATCAGGCAACGCGAGACAGTCTGGAAATCACGCGCTCTGCCAATGGTGGAGGCCGGGCCGGATCGCTTTTGGCCGAGGTTGACCGCACTATCACAGGCGCTGGGGCACGACTGCTGGCAGCCGATCTGGGTGCGCCACTGATGGACCGGGCGAAGATAGAGGCGCGGTTAGCCCTAGTTCAATGGTTTTTTGAGGCACCGCTGCTACGCGAAAGCGTTCGTACTGCATTGCGTCAGTTGCCCGATATTGCCCGCGCCTTGGGTCGGGTTGTAGCCGGCCGTGGTTCGCCGCGTGATCTGGGCCAAATCCGCGACGGGCTCGACGGCGCACGAATGCTGCGTGAACGGCTAGGCGCGCTCGCGGAAAAGCCTGCATTACTCCAAGCGCTGCTGCCCGCGCTCGATGGCCATGGCGCGATCGTTGATCTGATGATGCGTGCACTGGTGCAAACACCGCCGACCGAAGCGTCACAGGGCGGCTATATAGCCGAAGGCTATGACGCCGCACTCGATGCGCTTCGCGTGGCAGGGCGCGATGGGCGAGCGGCGATTGCGCAAATGGAAGCACGATACCGGGCCAGCACGGGCATTGCGGCGCTCAAAATCCGGCACAATGGCGTGCTCGGTTACTTTGTCGAAGTGCCCGCAAAAAATGGCGACCTGCTATTGACGCAAGGCAGCGGCTTTACCCACCGGCAGACCATGGCAGGCGCTGTCCGTTTCAATTCGCCAGAGCTGCACGAGGAGGCGTTGCGGATCACGCAGGCGTCGGGCCATGCTCTGGCGGCGGAAGCGGCGCATCTGGAGGAGCTGATTGGGCATGTGCTCAACCGCCGAGCGGAAATTGCGGCAAGCGCGGATGCCCTTGCCCGTATTGATGTAGCAGCCGCTTTGGCCGAACGCGCGGCAGAGGGCGGCTGGTGCCTGCCGCAATTTGTTGACGATGCTGTCATCGAGATTGAAGGGGGGCGGCATCCGGTGGTGGAAAGTGCGCTGGCGCGGAGCGGCGAACGCTTCATAGCCAATGATTGCGCGCTGGCACCTGACCGGCGGCTGTGGCTGGTCAGTGGCCCCAATATGGGCGGCAAATCGACCTTCCTGCGGCAAAATGCGCTGATTGTGATTTTGGCGCAGGCGGGTAGTTATGTCCCCGCCGCCAGCGCACGGCTAGGGCTGGTCGACCGCCTGTTCAGTCGCGTCGGCGCATCGGACAATCTGGCGCGAGGCCGCTCCACCTTCATGGTCGAAATGGTCGAAACCGCTGCGATCCTTGCGCAGGCAACCGAGCGGTCGTTCGTCATCCTAGACGAGGTTGGGCGCGGCACCTCCACCTATGATGGTCTGGCCATTGCCTGGGCCGTCGTCGAGGGCATTCATGAGGCCAACCGTTGCCGCTGCCTGTTTGCCACGCATTATCACGAACTCACCCGGCTAGCCGACACACTGGATGCACTCTCGCTCCACCATGTCCGCGCCAAGGAATATAAAGGCGACCTCGTGCTGCTCCACGAAGTGGCGGAAGGCCCTGCTGACCGTAGCTATGGCATAGCCGTTGCCAAACTGGCGGGACTGCCCCCGCCCGTGCTCGCCCGCGCAACACAGGTCCTAGAAAAACTCGAAAAGGGCCGCGCCGAAACCGGCGGGCTGGCGGCGGGGCTGGGAGGGATGCCTCTATTCGGCGCCGCGCTCGATGCCGCCGAAGCCAAGGTGGATGCCGTGCGCGAGCAGCTGGAAGGCACCGATCTCGACGCGCTGACGCCGCGCGAAGCGCTCGAATTGCTTTACGAGCTCAAAAAGGCTGCCGCAGAATAAGGTAAAAGAGACCGGAGAAGGGGGGAGCAGTTCAAGCATGACCCCTCTCCCGTCTCTTTTACATTTTACCCGAGAGACAAGAACAGCCCTGCCAAAGCCGCGCTCATCAAATTGGAGAGCGAACCCGCCGCCAGCGCCTTGATCCCCAGTTTCGCAATCATCGGCCGCTGGTTGGGGGCAAGTCCGCCGGTCACGGCCATCTGGATCGCGATCGAGCTGAAATTGGCAAAACCACACAGGGCAAAGGTCACGATAGCGGCACTGCTAGCCGACATATCCTTCATCTGGCCAAGCTCGATGAAGGCCACAAATTCGTTCAGCACGACCTTGGTTCCGAACAGGCCACCTGCTGTCACAGCTTCATTCCACGGCACGCCCAGCAAATACATCACCGGCGCAAAGACCTGCCCCAATATCCCCTGAAAGCTGAGATTGGGATATCCGAACAGCCCGCCAATCCCGCCCAATATGCCGTTGGCAAGCGCCACCAGCGCCACAAAGGCCAGCACCATCGCGCCGACTGCGACCGCCAATTTCACACCGGTCTGCGCGCCTTGGGCGGCGGCCATAATGACATTTGCGGGCTTTTCCTCATCATCGTGCATGTCGGCGGCGACTGCGGGATCGTCGCTGGCGGGGGCATTGGGATCGTCAGGCATCATCAGTTTGGCCATCAAGATCCCGCCCGGTGCGGACATGAAGGCAGCGGCGAGCAGATAGTCGATGCGGATGCCCATTGAAGCATAAGCGGCAAGGATGGTTCCCGCGACCCCCGCCATGCCTACAGTCATCACACAGAATAGCTGCGCCGGCGTCAGGCTCGCCAAATAGGGGCGAATAACCAAAGGCGATTCGGACTGGCCGACAAAAATGTTAGAGGCCGCGCACAGGCTTTCCACCTTTGAAATGCCGGTGATTTTCTGCAAACCGCCGCCGATCCAGCGGATCACATATTGCATGATGCCCAGATAATAGAGGATCGAGATCAACGCCGCGAAGAAGATGATCACCGGCAGCGCGCCGATCGCAAAATTCTGCCCCAGCGGATCAGTCGCCAGCGCACCGAACAGGAATTTCGTTCCTTCATTGGCATAGCCGAGCAGATTGGAAACGCCCGTTGCTGCGCCTTGCAACGCCCGGTTGCCCCAGGGTACGTACAGCACCAGCGCCGCAAGTCCCGCCTGCAAGGCAAAGGCGGAAAGCACAACACGCGGGCGGATCGCCTTACGGTTGGATGAAAGCGCAATGGCAATCGCAACAATCAGCAGCATGCCGGCCAGGCTCAACAGGATTTGCATCTGGAATCTCCCCTACCCTTTGTACGTCCGTTAGCGTGCAGCTCTGCCTTGCGCCAATGAAATTAGCCGCTAACCAGTGCCAAAAGAAATTTCAGGGGAAAGCAAATGTCCGACAGCCAAGCCAGCGCCACCATCATCCCGCGTTCGCTTTTCGTCTTTTCGATATTTTATGGTGGCATGGTCTGCATTGCCGGGGTTCTGGGCAATAAACAGGTCTCGCTTGGTCCGCTGGCCGTAGAGGCAGGGATTTTCCCCTTCCTGCTGCTGGTTATCCTGTCGAGCACGGTTGCAGCGCTGCATGGTAAGGATATTGCCGACAAGCTGGTAAAATATGGCTTCATCCCGCTGATCGGTTCGATCCTTCTCACGGCGCTGGTCTATGCAATTCCAGCGTCTCCCAAAATGGACCCGAAATATCTCGATGCCTTCAACACAATGATGGGCCAAACACCCCGCATTTGGGTGGCAGGTATCGTTGCCTATGGCACCTCGCAGCTGCTGAACGTCTATCTGTTCGACCGTTTGAAAGCGAGCGTCGGCAAATATGTCGCAGTGCGCGGGGCCATTGCCGCTGTGCTATCCCAGATCGTCGATACGCTGCTGTTTGTGAGCATTGCCTTTTACGGCGTGTTCCCGATCATGGATCTTATGCTGGGGCAGATGCTGGCCAAGGTGGTGTTGAGCGCAGTGCTCGTGCCGATCCTGATCACGGTCCTGGTCGGTCTGGGTCACAAGCTTGACGGCACTTCCCCCAGCGCATAACGCGCCCGCCAATATGACCAGCCATAGCCCCGACCCCCTGATGCTTGCCAAGGCGGAAACGCTGACCGAGGCGCTGCCCTATATGCAGCGTTATGCGGGCAAGGTCTTTGTGATCAAATATGGCGGCCATGCGATGGGTGACCCGGAGGCCGCGCGCAATTTTGCTGAGGATGTGGTGCTGCTAAAAGCGGTCGGTATCAACCCGGTCGTTGTGCATGGCGGCGGCCCGCAAATCGGTGCGATGCTAAAGAAGCTGGGTGTGGAATCGAGTTTTGTCGATGGCCTGCGCGTCACCGATGCCGAAACGGCCAATGTTGCCGAGATGGTCCTGTCGGGTGCAATCAACAAAGAGCTGGTCAGCTGGATTGCCCAAGCCGGTGGCCGTGCAGTCGGCATTTCAGGTAAGGATGGCGGGTTCGTCATCGCCGAGAAGGTGGAAGGCAGCACTCGCGATCCTGACAGCCATATCGAACGCGCCGTCGATCTGGGTTTTGTCGGCACGCCAAAGCATATCGACCGGCGCATATTGGATACGATTTCCGATGCCGGAATGATCCCTGTCATTGCCCCCATTGGCGTCGATGCCGATGGGCAGACCTATAATATTAATGCCGACACCATGGCTGGCGCAATTGCCGCCGCGCTGGGGGCGGCGCGGCTGTTCTTGTTGACTGATGTGGCGGGCGTGTTGGACAAGGCAGGCAATTTGCTTACTGACCTTGATCCCGCCCAAATCGCTGCGCTGCGCGCGGACGGCACGGTCACCGGCGGAATGATCCCCAAACTGGAAACCTGCATCGCAGCCGTAAATGGCGGCACTGAAGCCGCAGTCATCCTTGACGGACGGGTGCCGCACGTCAGCTTGCTGGAAATCTTCACCGCTCGCGGTGCCGGAACGCTCGTCCACAAATAAGCTGTTTTACCCTGTTGATACAGCGCAGCGGCTCAGCTAATCGGGCATGGATATTCCTTCCCGGAGAATGCAATGCTTTTCGCGCTTATCCAGATTATCGGCTATCTGATTTCGATCCTGTCGACGATCATCATTGTCCAGTTCATCCTCAGCCTGTTGTTGGTGTTCAATGTCATCAGCCTGTCAAACAATTTTGTCGCGGCGATCTGGCAGTCACTGAACTTGATCCTTGATCCTTTTCTGAAGCCGATCCGTAAGATCATGCCCGACACGGGGATGATCGACTTCTCGCCGATCGTGCTGATCGTTGCCCTGCGGATTATCCAGATGCTGCTCGCTGGCGTCGCTCGCGACATGTATATGGCGGGCATGTGAGCAAGGCACAGCTAATTGATGGCAAGGCATTCGCGGCGGGACTGAGAAGCAAGATTGCAGCAGCCGTTCCGGCATTTGCGGCCGCCACCGGACGCCAGCCCGGGCTGGCGGTTGTGCTGGTCGGCGAAGATCCCGCCAGCAGGGTCTATGTGGCCAATAAGGCCAAACAGACCGTTGAGGTTGGCATGGCGAGCTTTGAGCATAAGCTGCCGGCCGATACCGGACAGGCTGACCTGATTGCATTGGTCGAACAGCTGAATGCCGATGACGCCGTGGATGGCATATTGGTCCAATTGCCCCTGCCAAACCATCTGGATGAGCTTGCCGTCGTCAGCGCCATCAACCCGGACAAGGATGTTGACGGCCTGCATGTGGTAAGCGCGGGGCGACTCGCATCCGGCCTCCCCGGTCTTGTCAGCTGCACACCGCTTGGCTGCATGATGCTGATCCGCGATGTGCTGGGTGATGATCTGTCCGGCAAAAATGCCGTGGTCATCGGCCGGTCAATCTTGGTGGGCAAGCCCGTGGCGCAACTGCTGCTCGCCGCCAATTGCACCGTGACCATTGCGCACAGCCGGACGCAGGATTTGCCCGATGTGGTCCGCAGGGCCGACATTGTCGTCGCTGCTGTCGGACGGCCTGAAATGGTCAAGGCAGACTGGATAAAGCCCGGGGCGTGCGTCATTGACGTGGGTATCAATCGGGTGCCAGCAGCAGAAGAGGGCAAAACCAGACTGGTCGGCGACGTTGCCTTTGCCGAGGTTAGCGACGTTGCTGGATCAATCACACCAGTGCCCGGCGGGGTTGGGCCAATGACCATTGCCTGCCTGCTGCACAACACGCTACAAGCTGCGCACCGCCGTGCTGGCTTAGATGAAGCAAAGGGTTTTTGATGCGCCTGATTGCCCTCACCTCTATCCTTTTTCTTGCCGCCTGCGCACCGCAAGGGCCGCGCCCCCGCGCCGTGCCGCAAAGTGCGAGCCCCAGCGCCGTGATTGCCGCTGAAATCGCTTTCAACCGGCTGGCGCAGGAAAAAGGGCAATGGACAGCGTTTCGCGAGACTGCCGCCCGGCAGGCAACGATGTTCGTTCCCGAAGTGGTTGACGCACAAACATGGCTGAAGGGCCGGGCTGATCCGGCCAAATCGGTGACATGGCAGCCCTATCGCGCTTTCATGTCTTGCGATGGCAAAACCGGGGTTACCACAGGCGCCTGGCAGCGCCCTGATGGCTCGGTCGGTTACTTCACTACCGTTTGGCAATGGATGGAAAAAGGACGGCCTGATCCGATGTCCCCGCCCAATGCTCTGGAGAATGGCGAGTGGAAATGGGTGCTGGACCATGGAGACAGCCTGCCGACACCGATGCTGATCCCGGAAATGATCGAGACCAAGGTTGCAAGCTGCAAGGGACAGGCCAACGCCCCGATCAGCGCGCCGGCCGAAGGCGTACAAATGAAGACCAGCTTCTCACGCGATCAGACGCTGAATTATGAATGGCAGGTCATGCCAGACAAGAGCCGCAAGGTCGTGGTGCGCCTGTGGAATGGGGGCGGCTTTGACGAGGTGTTGCTGGATAATGTGGCGGCCCCAGCCGCGGCAAAATGATTGATCTTTTCATCTCTGCCTTCATCACCTTTTTCGTGGTGATTGATCCGCCCGGCTGTGCGCCGATTTATGCCAGCCTGACCAAGGGCGCATCGGCAGCGCAGCGGCGCAATATGGCGCTGCGTGCCACCTTTATCGCTTCGCTGATCCTGCTGGTCTTTGCGCTTTTTGGCGAGCAATTGCTGGGTGCGCTGCATATTGAGCTGAATAGCTTCCGTATTGCGGGCGGGATCATGCTGTTCCTGATTGCTATCGACATGGTCTTTGAAAAACGCACTGAACGGCGCGAGGAGCGGGCGCAGAAGATCATCGAAACACCGGAGATAGAGGATGTCTCGGTCTTCCCGATGGCCATGCCAATGATTGCCGGGCCAGGCTCGATCGCTTCAGTCATGCTGTTGATGAGCCAGAATGAGGGGCTGGATCGCTCTTTGGTGGTGCTGAGTGCGTTGGCAGCGGTGTTGCTGCTGACATTGCTGGCGCTGATTGCGGCGGGACCCATCATGCGCGTATTGGGGGCAAAGGCAGAAGCTGTGATCACCCGGCTGCTTGGTGTTCTTCTGGGCGCGCTTGCTGCGCAATTTGTGATTGACGGGCTGCGGGCCAGCTTTGGCTAAGCTTCGGGCGCAGTAGGCTCTGGATCAAGGAAGCGTTTGATTGCGCGCCGCGCCTTCAGCAGCCCCCAAACAACCAGAACAAGCAAAACAACGGCAATGGCCGCAGCAGCCAACGGGTTGGCAAAGGCAAGCGCCAGCAGGCCCCCCGTCACCACATCCTCAGCCGTTGACAGCACGATATTGCTTACGGGCTCTGGGCTGGTGTTCACGGCGGCACGGGTCGTTGCCTTCGTCGCATGGCTGGCGAATGCAGCACCGCCACCCAGCAGGAACACAATCACCTGCCACACGGGGTCGCCTGCATCGACCACTGCCAACGCAAGCAGTGCGCCGCCCAGCGGACGAATCAATGTGTTCAGCCCGTCCCAGATCGAATCGAGCCAGGCAATTTTGTCGGCAAAAAATTCGGCAATCGCGCCAAGACCGGCAATGCCAATCACCCAGGGATTGGCCAGCGCATCAAGCATCTGCAGATTTTCCGGCAAATCAACATAGCCAAAGTGCATGGCAAGGCCGGTCGCAAAAACGGTAAGATACATACGCCAGCCGGACAGCAGGCTAACGCTGGCGGCCAGCCCCAAAAGTTCGACAATGCCCATAGAGCCTCTCCCTGCCGATTGCCTATTCCCTATAGGGTGGCAGCTTGGCGCTGCATAGGCAAGCGAGAGAGGATTTTACTTCGGCCTATGTTGGCGAATGACCGCCCCGTGCCGGGTGTGTGGATCGGCAACGGGGCGGCATGGCGGTTTGGGACCGACAATTGTCCCAACGGCTTAACGCGATGGGTTGGCATTTCCTTCGCCGACCGGAGCGTCGCCTTCAATCGCAGCTGCCAACTCCTGCCGGAGTGTCCGGATTTCTTTTCGGATCGCAGGCTTCGCCTCAGGCGGAGCATCGGCCAATTGCCGCCGCAATTCGCGCATCCGCTTTTGCTTGTCGGCGATGATGCGGCGTTGTTCGCGCATTACAGCCTGCTCTACGGGCGAAGCTTGCTTATACCGCTCCCGCTCCGCTGCAATTTTCGCTTTGGCTCTCTGCTGAAGCGCTTGGCGTTTGGGCTGGTCCTGCTTTGGCCGCTCTTGGTCGCGTGCGTCCCGCTCGGCCCGAGCTTCTGCCATTGCGGCGCGCAAATCTTCCTGTGTGAATTCGCCATTTTCAATCGCTTGTCGGACTGCTTCACGCATTGCCGCCTGCCGCTCCGCCTTGGGAAGGTTGCGAAATTCAGGGTCCTGCCATTTGCTGCGTGCCAAATTTCGCGCGGCCGTTATCCCATCGACCTTTGTCGAAGAAGGCGCGGTACCTTCGCTTATTACCTTTGATTGGCGCTTTGCGGGTTCGGCCCGGACCGGTCTTTCCGGCAAAGTCACAAGGTTGGCCTTGGCGAGCGCATCGCTCACCACCGGCACATAGACTGGGTCACCAAACACACCGGAGGCAGCCGCAGTCGCGGTCGCGAGCCCCAAAGCCGCCACCGACGCCACGATACGCCCGCCGCGCCGCCAGCCAAGCCCGGCGACCAGCCCTCGCCGCCGTTGCGGCATCGGAGGTAGGGGGGCTGTGATTTCATCAGGCAGGTCATTTGCCGCTATGCGGGCAATCAGCCGATCATTGAAACCCTTCGGCAGAGAAGGCACGGTCAGCCGGTCAAGCGCTGCTGCAACGGCAGGGGGGAAGGCTGGCTCGCTCATGCCGTAACGCCCTTCCCTTCGACACAGGAACGTAAAGCGCCGCGTGCGCGCAGCAACAGCGATTCAAACGCCTTGATCTGCATCGCCAATGTCTCGGCTGCGATGCGATTTTGCTGTTCTTCATAATAGGTCAGCACAATTGCGGCACGCTGGCGATCGGGCAAAGCCTCTATACAGTCAGCCACAGCCTTTCGCACTTCATCCCCCTCTATCATTTCATCAGCGAGCGGGCTGGTATCTGCCCGTTCTGGCACAGCCTCATCCGATGCAAAGCGGCGGCGGCGAATGCGGTCCAGACAAGCGTTGGTTGCCACCCGTGTCAGCCATGCCGCAACGCCCGGGCCACCCGCCTGCCACCGATCAGCATATTGCCACAACCGCAGCATCGTTTCTTGTGCGATGTCCTCTGCCTCGCTTGCATCGGCGAGCATGCGATACGCTATGCGCCACGGTAATTGGGCGTGGCGGTCAGCCAGGAGCCGCAACGCGTCGGTGTCACGCGCCCGCACACGCGCCATAAGCGCATCGTCGCTTTCTGCGCGTTCTGCCTGGGCCGTTGCGCCCATCACCAATGTCGTCTGTTGCTTGCCATCATCATGGTCATAACGATCAATGATGAAAAACCCTTCGCAAAAAATGCTTGCTTGGCATTCAGTCGATAACGTGCTGCAAAGCGGTGATGCCAGAAGAAATCGTCCTGCACCCCGTCACCGGCGAAACCATGCCTCCAGCTACACCCGCTGCAACCGTGGTGATCTTCCGTAATGATCCAGCCGGAGGGCTACCGTTAATCCTGATGGTGGAGCGGGTGAAGAGCATGGCCTTTGCGGGCGGGGCGGTCGTATTTCCCGGGGGCAAGGTGGATCCGGCGGACTTCGCCTTTGCTGAGGCGCTGGAGCATGAATTGCCGTTGGAAGAAGCCGCTGCGCGGCTGGCGGCGATCCGTGAAACGATAGAGGAGACGGGTCTGGCACTGGCGCTTGGCGGAGTGGATGACGCGGCAGATTGTGCAGAAGCACGTGATGCCCTCCATGCGGGTGAAAGCCTGCAAATGATATGCGAAGCGCACGGCTGGACGCCGCAGCTTGACCGACTGGTGCCTTGGGCGCGCTGGCGACCGCCAAATATCGAAACGCGAGTGTTTGATACGCGCTTCTACCTGATCGACGCAGGGGATGCACCGCTCCCAGCCAAGGTGGACAATACAGAAAACCGGTCCCTATTCTGGGATAGTGCAAGCGGGGTCTTGGAGAGGCTGGAACGTGGTGAAGTAAAGGCAATTTTCCCAACCAAGCGCAATCTGGAACGGCTGGCGCTGTTTGACAGTTTTCAGGCAACGGCCGAGCATGCGGCAATGTTCCCCGTGAAGCTGCTGTTTACCTATGTCGAGGACCGCGATGGCGTGCCGCATATCTGTGTGCCAGATGGCTTCGGCTATCCGGTGACAGCAGAAGCCATGACGACTGCGCAGCGGGGCTGATTAGTCCTCAGGCGCAATGGTTACAATAAGCCCAGCAAGTTCGTCAGTCACTTGGATTTGGCAAGAAAGGCGCGAGCTTTCATTGCGGCAATCAGTCGAATCGAGCAGATCATTCTCATCCTCGCTCATTCCCGGCAAATTGCCCTGAAACGCGCTATCGACATAGACATGGCACGTCGCGCAAGAGCAGCAGCCTCCGCACAGCGCTAGCAGCTCGTCAAAGCCATTGTCCCGGATCACTTCCATCAGCGACAGGCCCTTGTCAGCCTCTACATCGCGGGCATTGCCGCTGCGGTCGATAACGGTAATGGTTGGCATGTGCTGTTCCCTGATAGAAGTATTTCGCGGCCTGATAGGGTTTGGCAGCGCACATGAAAAGCCACTTTTTGCAGCAAGAGAAGCTTGTGAATATACGCATTATCGGTCAAGTCAGGCACGATGGCCCAGCAAGCTGACTTTGTCGAAGAGCAGTTGCCCGACGGTGGCAACCAGCTGCGTTTCAGCGGGACACTTGCCATTGCCGCGATTGGTGATCTGGATGAGCGGCTGCGAGCGGTATCGGCGGCTATCACGAAAATCGATCTGGCAGATATTGAACATATCGACACAGTCGGTGCATGGCTCATCTATCGCACCGCGCGTGATCATAATGCCCCTATCGTCGGCGCGGACAAGGATGCCCAGCGGCTGATTTCAGCGGTAGGCGGCGTGGACGCGCAACCACCGGCTGTGGCACCACGTGCAAACCCGCTTCTGTGGTTTGTCAACGAAGTCGGCGAAGGCATTGCCGAGGCGGCAGGCAGTTTCCTCGAGTTTGTTGGCTTTATCGGCCAATGCGTAAAGGCGATTTTTGAACTGATCATCAACCCGCGTCGGTTCCGGATACACGCGGTTGTTCAGCATTTTGACATGGTCGGCGTGCGGGCGCTAGGCATTATCGGGCTGATGAGTTTCCTGATCGGGATCGTTATCGCGCAACAGGGTGCCGTTCAGTTGCGGCAATTTGGTGCCGAGGTGTTCACCGTCAATCTGGTAGGCAGGCTGACTCTGCGTGAACTTGGCGTCTTGATGACAGCCATCATGGTCGCGGGTCGATCCGGTTCCGCCTTTGCAGCCCAAATCGGAACAATGAAAATCACCGAAGAGATTGATGCCATGCGCACCATCGGCGTTGTGCCGACCGAAGCCTTGGTGATTCCGCGCATGCTGGCAACAGTCATCATGATGCCGCTATTGGGAATCTATGCCTCTATCGTAGCAATTGCGGGGGGTGGGCTGTTATGCTGGGTGGCGCTGGACATTCCTCCTGCCACCTTTGTTCAGCGCATTCGCGAAGTGACGCCCATCACCGATTTCTACGTCGGCATGATCAAAGCCCCGGTTTTTGGCGCGATCATCGCAATGGCTGGTTGTTTTCAAGGCATGCGTGTGCATGGCAATTCCGAAGAGGTTGGCCTGAAGACCACCGCGGCGGTGGTTCAGGCTATTTTCCTGGTGATTGTCCTCGACGCCTTTTTCGCCGTGTTTTTCAGCAGTATCGGCTGGGATTGAGCAATGCAGAGCATCATTTCGGTCCGCGGGTTGAGCAACGCCTTTGGCGATCAGGTCATTCACGACAATCTCGATCTGGATGTGCTAGCCGGGGAAATATTGGGCGTTGTCGGCGGGTCAGGCACGGGCAAGTCGGTGCTGATGCGTTCGATCATTGGGCTTCAGGAGCCCGAGGCAGGCGAAATCCGGGTGTTTGATGAATCGATGCTCGGCAAGGAAGAGGATGAAGCGACCAACGTCCGGCGGCGCTGGGGGGTGTTGTTTCAGGGAGGCGCATTATTCTCCACGCTGACCGTGGCTGAAAATGTGCAGGTGCCACTGAAGGAATTCTATCCCGATTTCAGCGCCACGATGCTCGATGAACTGGCGCGTTATAAAATCCACTTGAGCGGGCTACCTCCTGAAGCAGCGCATAAATATCCATCGGAACTGTCAGGCGGCATGAAAAAGCGAGCCGGGTTGGCGCGTGCACTGGCAATGGACCCTGAACTGCTGTTCCTCGATGAGCCGACGGCTGGGCTCGACCCCATTGGTGCCGCTAAATTTGACGAGCTGACACTTAGCCTGAAAGAGACTTTGGGGCTGACAGTGTTTCTGATCACTCATGATCTGGATTCGCTCTACGCCATTTGTGACCGTGTGGCTGTACTTGCCGACAAGAAGGTGATTGCAGTCGGTGAGATTGATGCGTTGCTGGCCACCCAGCATCCATGGATTCATGAGTATTTCTCTGGGCCACGTGGCCGAGCCGCGCGTCCCGTCGGTCGGCGGGGGAAATAGAGCGTGGACAAGCAAAGCACGGCAAGGCCATAAGGGGCGCAGATGGAAACCAAAGCCAATCATATTCTTGTGGGTTCAGTGACGCTCTTCTTGCT
>CAYVQO010000015.1:18313-22929 GCA_964452835.1 uncultured Sphingorhabdus sp.
CCGCTTTTGCTGGAACGGCTATCAACGCTGACCGAGCGGCTTACAAACATCCTGTCGGACAAAAATCAGCAGTCGATTGAGCAAATTCTTGATAATGTTGAAGGGCTCTCGGGATCGCTGGCGGCGCAGGCACCCGATCTGCAGGCAGCGATCCAGGAATCTCGTTCAACGCTCGCAAAGGCAGGGGTCGCTGCTGACCAGCTTGCAGCCCTGTCAGGCAACGCCAATGCTTTGCTCAATGACGACGGCAAACCCATGATGGCAGAATTGCGGAAGACCTTGGTCTCCGCCAATGGTAGCCTTAACGCGCTGGAGACGACGCTGAAAAGTACCGACCCTGCTATCCAGACGCTGAACACGCAAACATTGCCAGAAATAAACCAACTGGCCCGGGACTTGCGGCAATTGTCGTCATCGCTGAAAAATGTGACCGAACGACTGGATCAGCAGGGAGTGGGCGGTCTGGTGTCTGCGCCCGAACTGCCGGATTACAAGCCAGGGAAAAAGCCATGAGCGCAGGAGCAGAGATGATGGTCCGGATTATCGCGAAAAGCGCTACGCCACTTGCCCTCGCCGCACTTTTGGCCGGATGTGTCAATTTGGGTGGAAAGGCACCGCCCTCGCTGCTCGTCCTGACGCCGCAACAGGGCGTGGTCGGAGGCACAGCCTTAAGCGGCACGGCAAAGGATGCGTTGGTCATCCTGATCCCCGAAGTACCCCGCAAGCTGGAAACCACGCGGGTCCCAGTGCAAATAGACAGCGCCAACATCGCCTATTTGACCAATGCAGTATGGGCTGACAAGCCCGCACGGCTGATGCAAATGCTGCTGATGGAAACCGTCGCCGCCAAAAATGGCCGGCTGGTTCTGAATGAAGTGGATGCCCGGGGAAAGGCAGAGCATTATCTGACCGGCACATTGCTGGAGTTCGGGATTGACGCAACGCGCAACGAAGCTGTCGTTGTCTATGATGCCGTTCGCCTGCAAAATGGCAAACCCATTGAGAAGCGTCGTTTTGAGGCGCGAGAGGCTGTCGTGGAGGTCAAGCCCGCAGCGGCAGGAGCAGCGCTGAATCAGGCCGCAAACAGCGTTGCCAATGATGTTTCAATGTGGCTTGCCGCCGCATCCTGAACGGCAATACTTATAAGGTCGGCACAGCGGGCGAAAAACCCTCCGGCGTGGGCCATTCAGGTGACGAAACCGCCAGTACTTTGAACAATGTGCCCATCTGAAACGGCTCTACCAGCCGGTCTCGCATGGCCTTGATCTCCTCCGCGCGCTCCGGGGATGCAACTGAAAGCATATCGGACCGGGCATCAATGCCCAATGCCTTTAGCCAGCTGCCCTGTTCCACAGGGCCACTGACCCGGAGATTACGCATCCGGGCCAAATTGGCCAGCTCCAGAAAATTGACATGAGCGGTCAGATCATGTTCGCCGGGATTTTCAAACGGATCAACAGAAGCGTGAGACTTCACTGCCTGCAAGGTACTGCCAAGTCCCGGGATGCTATAACCATAGTCGATGATCAGCAGCAGACCGCCCTGTGTGGCCAACCGCCCACACAATTCATACATAATGCCAGCCGCTTCAGGTGAAGTCTCGTAAATTGCGGGACTTGGCGTGCTCCGAAATTCTGATGGCACCAGCGCATCTACAGCCTGCAAGCCCGGCATCGCCGAAAATTTGTTGCCGCGCTCTCTCGCCACCACCCGCTCTCGCCAGCCTGCATGGGTTGCTACAAACTGCCTGATTGGCAGCGCATCGAAGAACTCATTGGCGATGATCAGCAGCGGACCTGTTTCGGGCAAATCCTCTATGCTGTCATGATGCTGTGCCAATGGTACTGCGGATCGTTGTTTCTGCCGCAGCGCGTCACTTGTTTCGACAAAATGGACTGGCGGCCGGAATTCGAACCGCTCCATGCTGCGCAGCATATCGGCCATCAAAGTGCCACGCCCCGGCCCAAGCTCAACCAAAGTGCAATTGGCCGGTGAATTGTTGCGAAGCCAGATGTCGGTCAACCACAGCCCAACCAACTCACCAAATATCTGACTTATTTCTGGCGCTGTAATGAAATCTCCCTCGACACCCAATGGATCGCCCTTGGCATAGTATTCCGCATTGGCCGTCCGCATATAATCGGCAACGCTAATCGGGCCCGATGCTTCAATCTGCTTGGCAAGGCGCAAAGCAAGAGGAGAAGGTTCAAGCGACACTGGCACTTCCCGCAACTGGCTCAACCCTTTGCCGTCTGCCGGCAGCGGTGAACACCAAATAAAGGCCAAGCAAAATCATTGGTACTGTCAACCATTGCCCCATGCTTAGTCCCGTCTGTTCGACAATGTGACGCAAATGGGAGTCGGGTTCGCGTACAAATTCTATCAGGAAGCGCGACACGCCGTAGATCAATGCTGCCATGCCGAACAGGAAACCAGGCTTATAACGGGCATGCGTCTTGAAAAAGAGCGGCCACAATATGGCGGCCATCAGCAATCCTTCGGTAAGTGCTTCGTAAATTTGGCTGGGATGGCGGGGATTGGTTTGGCCGCTTGTGTCAAAGATAACGGCCCACGCCACATCCGTTTCATGCCCCCAAAGCTCCCCATTCACGAAATTGGCGAGGCGCACAAGAAACAGACCGAATGGAATGCAGCATGCAATATAATCGCACATTCGCAGGAAAGAGAGCTTGTTGCGCCGTGCATGCAGCCAAATCGCAAAAATCGTGCCCAGCGCACCGCCGTGCAGCGACATGCCACCTTCCCATAGTTTGAAAATGTCTATGGGATTGGCAAGAATCGATGGTTGATAAAAAAAGATGTAACCTAAACGCCCACCCAAAATGATACCCAAAGTGGCATAAAGGATCATGTCGTCGGCATGCACGCGAGACATTGGTGATCCGGGCTTTGCGATCAATTTCAAAAGCCACCAATAGCCCAGCATAATGCCGAACAAATAACCCAGCGAATACCAGCGCAGTTTGAAAAAGCCGATTTCCAACGCCACCGGACCGACACCCAGTTCCGACATGCGAATAAAATCAGGCGCTGCTGCGAGAATATCGAGGTTCAAGCTACTTCCTTCCGGCGATTGCGTTTCTATATCGTCTAGGACAAGAGAGAAAAAACAAAAAGGAGAGATTCGCAATGCCGACCCTTCTCGATCAGGCAATTGAGGCAACTGTTGCTCGGTTGACGACCGAAGATGGCCCTTTGTCGCTCAGCTATGTCGAAAAATATGGACAAAAACTGCCCTATTTGAACAAGGCGCCCGCCAATTTGCGCGACTATTTCGCTGCATTTTGCATGATGCACGGAGACAAGGAATTTCTGGTTGACGGCAATCAAAGGCTGACATTTGCCGATTGCCATGCCGCCGCACGCACATTGGCAGGCGGGCTGGTACAAGGTTACGGCCTTGAAGTCGGCGACAGGGTTGGAATCGCTGCGCGCAATTCTGCAAACTGGATCATTGCCTATATGGCGATCCTGATGGCGGGGGGTGTTGCAACGCTGCTTAATGGCTGGTGGCAAGGCGGCGAACTTGCCGAAGGGATCCGGATGGTCGACTGCCGCTATGTGCTGGCGGACGAACAACGCGCAGCCCGACTGGATGGCCATGATATTGGCGGCTGCGAAATCCTGTTATTTGACCATGACAAGGTACCGCTGGAGGGACTTTCTGCCCTTCTTGCCCGTGGTGGCGACGGCAACACTGCTTTGCCACCCTTAGAGCCGACCGATGTCGCTACTATCCTTTACACATCCGGGTCGACCGGACAGTCAAAGGGGGCGTGGTCAGATCACCGCGCGGTTGTACAGGGCGCCATGAGCTATGCCGGGCAATCCATGGTGTTTTTCGAAATATTGAGCTCGGTCGGAACAGCACTGCCCGCGCAGGCATCGTCGCTGGTCAATGTGCCACTGTTCCACGTGACGGCTTCGGTGCCACTGGTGCTGCAAAGCTTTGCCATTGGGCGTAAATTGGTGATGATGCCGAAATGGGATGCCGAGCAGGCAATGCAGCTCATCGAGCGGGAGAAGATAAGCTACTTTGTCGGCGTTCCGCTGATGAGCATTGAGATCGCCACGCATCCAAACCGGCACAAATATGATCTGACCAGCTGCACAGGCTTTGCTGCTGGTGGGGCACCCCGACCGGTGGAGCATGTTAAAAAGATCAAGAAGGAAATGGACTGGGGCTTTCCGCTGTTGGGCTATGGCCTGACGGAGACCAACGGTGTTGGCTGCGGCAACTTCACGGAAAATTATCTGGCCAAACCCGAAAGCACTGGCCCGGCTTCCAAACCGCTGGTTGATCTGGCTATTTTGGATGACGACGGAAATCCGATGCCGCAGGGCGAACGCGGCGAGGTGTGCATCCGCACAATTGCCAATTTCAGCGGCTATTGGGATAATGAAGAGGCGACCCGCGCAGCCTTTACCGACGATGGCTATTTCCGCACCGGCGATATTGGTTATCTGGATGAGGATGGCTATCTTTTCATAGTTGATCGCAAGAAAGACATCATCATTCGCGGTGGAGAGAATATCAGCTGCCCTGAAGTAGAGGCCGCCGCCTATGAGCATGATGATATTGTCGAGCTGTCAGT
>CAYVQO010000015.1:23029-28755 GCA_964452835.1 uncultured Sphingorhabdus sp.
AACGATAGCCACCTGTTCGCAGGCCATAGCACTTTGCAAAAGCGTTGATGCTGCCTATTGAAGGCAGCATGCGACGCGAAGTTATCCGGCCCGCACAACAACGTGCGATAATAGACCGAAAAGCGTTGGCTGGTCGGATTGACGATATTGTATCTACGCAGGGTGCCTCATCCGGCCGCGGGGCGATATTGGAGGCATTGCAGGCCGCGTTGGCTCAGGGGCGCGCTGAGATTGCCGAGCGCTTGCGCGCCAAACCGTCTCAGGGCTATTTGGCGGCACAAGAGCAAAGCTTCCTGGTTGACCAACTGATCCGGGTCATTTTCGATCATGTTGTCGAAAATGTTTTTCCGGTAGGCAACCGTACGGCATCGGAAAAAATCGCTATTCTTGCAGTAGGTGGCTATGGGCGCGGCGAAATGGCCCCGCATAGCGATGTCGATATCGCTTTTGTCACGCCCTATAAACGCACAGGCTGGACCGAACAGGTGGTGGAGGCAGTGCTCTACCTATTATGGGATCTGGGCCTGAAGGTGGGGCAGTCCAGCCGCTCGCTCGATGAAACCGTCCGTATGGCGAATGAAGATCTGACAATCCGAACGGCGTTGCTGGAAAGCCGTTTTGTTTGGGGTGATCGTGACGTCTATGAGGAAGCCGCCAACCGTTTCTGGAACGAGGTGGTCAGCAAGACGTCAGCCGAATTTGTCGCTTTGAAGATGGCCGAACGCGATGAGCGGCACCGCAAAATGGGTGACAGCCGCTATGTTGTCGAACCCAATGTAAAGGACGGCAAAGGTGGCTTGCGTGATCTGCACACCCTCTATTGGATCGGCAAATATGTGCATCGTGTCCGCGCTCCATCGGCTTTGGTCGAAGTGGGCCTGCTAACTGCAGAGGAATATCGAAAATTTGAGCGTGCTGAGAATTTTCTGTGGTCAGTTCGTTGCCACATGCACGACATATCCGGGCGAGCCGAAGACCGGCTGACATTTGATTTGCAGCGCGAGGTCGCGGAACGGATGCGTTTTGCACCGCGACCGGGCCGTTCCGGGGTTGAGCGGTTCATGCAACTCTATTTCCTTAACGCGAAAACAGTCGGCGATCTGACCGGTTTGTTTCTGGCGCATCTTGACGACACCATGGGAAAGAAGGGACGCCGGTTTCTACCTAGCCTTTCCCGTCGTCCGCGTAAGTTAAACGGCTTTACCCTCGACCGTGGCCGACTTGCCTTACCGCATGATGATTTTTTAGCCGAAAAGCCGGCTCGAATGATCGAAATGTTCCAGCTCGCGGACTTGTACGGCTTGGAAATTCACCCGTTGGCGATGCGTGCGGCACGGCGGGATTCGCGGCTGATAGACAATAGGGTCAGAAATGATCCCTCCGCCAACGCACGCTTCATGGAAATTTTGACATCACCGCGCGATCCGGAAACCGTCCTCCGCTGGATGAACGAGGCCACCGTTTTTGGCCGCTTTGTGCCCGATTTCGGGCGTGTCGTTGCACAGATGCAATTTGATATGTATCATCACTATACCGTTGATGAGCACAGCATCCGTGCCATTGGTTTGCTGGCAGAAATTGAACGCGGCGACCACAAATCAGACCATCCATTATCAAGTGCAATCATCAAGCAGATTGCCAGTCGCCGGGTTCTTTATGTGGCTGTCTTGCTGCATGATATTGCAAAGGGGCGTGGCGGTGATCACAGCATTCTGGGCGCTGAGGTGGCGTTACAATTATGCCCAAGGCTAGGGCTGAGCGACGCGGAAACAGAGAATGTGGCCTGGTTGGTGCGTCAGCATCTTGCCATGTCGGCAACCGCATTCAAACGCGACCTTGCCGATTTCAAAACGATCTTGGATTTTGCCCAAACGGTGCAATCGGCTGAGCGTCTTCGTCTATTGCTGATACTTACAGTCGTGGATATCCGGGCTGTCGGCCCCGGTGTGTGGAACAGCTGGAAAAGGCAATTGCTGTCGGACCTGTTCGAAGCAACCGAAGAGGTATTGAGGCTGGGTCACAAGCAGCGCGGCCGCGATGAACGGATCAAGGCAAAGCAGGAAAAGCTCGCAGAACAACTTGGCCTTACTAGCACCAAATTTGCTGCTTTGGCGAAACGTCTTCCTAGCCCCTATTGGATTGCCGAACCGGCAGATATAATCGAACGAAATGCAAGGCTGCTGCTAAGCTACGACGGATCAGGGCTGGCCATCGACGCATGCTATTATCCTGAGCGCGGTGCGACATTGATCACTGTTCTTGCTACTGACCATCCTGGCCTGTTTTACCGTATCGCTGGCGCGATCCATCTTGCTGGCGGCAATATCATTGACGCACGCGTGCATACCAGTGCTGATGGTCTGGCGATTGATAATTTCCTTGTACAAGATCCCTTTGGCCGGCCATTTCAGGAGGCCTTGCAGATAGAACGGCTGCGGCTGGCCATTCAGGACGCGCTGGTAAACCGTACCAAAATGATAGCCAAGCTGGGTGCCAAAGCAGCGCCGCGGCGGCGGGCCGAAGCCTTCAGGATCGCACCATCAGTGTTTATCGACAATGTTGCGTCGAACCGCTTTACGGTGATTGAGGTGAATGCGGCGGATCGCCCTGCACTGCTGAACAATCTGGCGCAGGCTCTGTTTGAATCGAAAGTGACCCTGCATAGCGCGCATATTGCTACTTATGGCGAACGGGCGGTTGACACATTTTATGTGACGGACTTGTTCGGTGGCAAAATTGAATCGAAGGGGCGGCTGAAATCGCTGGAATCGCGGCTCCTGGATGCAGCTGTAGGCGCTACAGTCACAGCCAAAGCGCACGCAGCATAATCTGGCGTCGGTTTTTCATTATAGCGGAAGGCAAAAAAAAAGGCCGGTCTTTCGACCGGCCTTTCTATATTTGCCAGAAGGCTGAATTACATTCCCGAACCCGGGCCGTAGGTCACTTCCACACGGCGGTTCTGCGCCTCGCGCACACCGTCTGCAGTATCGACCAAAGGCTTCGACTCACCGAACGCTTCGGTGGAGATGTTGCCTACGCCCTTGCCCTCAAGATAGCTGCGGACCGCTGCGTTGCGGCGCTGCGACAGGCCTACGTTATAGGTCGCAGTACCCGACTTGTCAGCGTGACCGGTCAGCATGACACGTGCATTGCCGCAATTTGCATATTGCGAAACAGCATTGTCGAGCGTTGCGGTCGCAGTCGGCGTGAGGTTCGACTTATCCCAGTCGAAGAACACAATGTACGGACCGCTATTGCAAACCGGCGGCGGCGGCGGAGTCGGACGCGGCGGTGGCGGCGGCGGTGCAACATAAACCGGCACCGGCGGCGGCGGCGGAACAACAACCGGGGTTTCGATAACCGGCGGAGCTTCTTCGCCCCCGAAGTTATAAACCAGGCTGCCCATCAGCGAGTGCGAACGGAAGCGCGTGCTAACATCGCGACCACGAATATCGACCAGATCAACGCTTGCTGCGTTGAAGAAGCGATATTTCAGACCCACGTCCCAGCTGTCGCTGAGCGGAGCGCGGATGCCGGCAATTGCCTGCCAAGCAAAACCCGTGTCCGAATCGTCAAGCCATGTCGGAGCGGAAACGATGTTGTGAACGTCAACGCGAGCTACACCCGCACCGCCGCCGACAAAGCCCTGCAGGCCATCATCGTCGCCAAAGTCGAGCATACCATTGACCATGAAGCTCAGTGCGTTGGCATCGCCTGCCGAGGCATAGCTGCCAGCAACGGTTGAAAGCGGATTGCTTGCAATCGGCAGGAACCGGGTGGCGCCAGCAACGCTTTTCAGGTCAGCTTCACGATAGCTGACTTCTGCTTCAAGGCGGAAACCGCCAAAATCATGACCGACAACGGCACCAAAATCATAACCCGTATCGGTATTGGCAGTGGCTTCAATCGGCGTTGCGCCGATATCAAGGTCGAGGTCTTCAACCAACATCGCACCACCATCGACTCCGACATACCACTGACCATCACGGGCCATTGACGGTGAAGCCAGAGCAGTGGAAGCGAGTGCCAGACCAATGGCTAACTTACGCATCAACTTTCCCCTTTTCTTTCTAAGGATGAAAAACCGGTGCGGGTGGTCTACCGAGTCTGGCAGCACCTTGCAAGCAACTTTGCGCCTAAACTGTTGCCAAAATGTCGCCCTTTGAAAGAATCTGCATCTTTGAAAACATGCGTAAATATGGCGTCATGAGTGATATTTTGTCCGCCACGGACACTGACCTGAACCGAGCGCATTCATGGCGCAATGCTGCCTATCTGCCGCAAATGCTCCAATATCGCAGTCAAGGCTGTCCGCGCCTCGGCATCTACTGTCGCTCCACCGGATGGATCGCCGATTGCGGGCATAGGCTGCCAATTTCCGCCGATGTAAAAAAGTCTCAAATTCTCAAAACCATGCCAGACGGTCATACCAGCGACAGGACCAAGATAGCGCCAACTGCCCCCGGCCCATTGAGCAATCTGGTTCTCTTTCCCCGCCCAAGCCCCTGTCGCCGGTCCCTTTACCAGCCAGCATTTGCCATCATCGGATGCCGTTAACGCAGACGGGGGCGCAACTTGCCTTCCTTCAACCACAGGATGCAGCAGCGCATCAATATGGGCCAAAGCTTCGTTGTGCGTCAGTTCCTTCTGCGATTGACCCACAAATAAATAGGGCAGCATGTGACGCGCCGTTGCGTCTTGAGGCATGTCAATTTCCTTTGGGCTTGGCGCAGACGGTCTGCGCAGTGGATCAATATTGGTATGTGATATTTAGCGGTCGTGACTGCGCATATCGCCCCTGTTGAACGATGGAAAATGTCAGCGTTGCGCCGGGGGCGATAGCGTATCCTGCCAGCTCCGCCGCACTGACTATTATCTCATTGGCCGAAACCGACCATATGCGAAGCACATTTCCGCCGACCGAAAGTGTCACCCGATAATCACTGTTTCCTTCGCTATTGGGAATATCGGCACCATCCAGCCAGGCATAAGGGAGCCGGTCCCGGCGCACCCAACCTACCCACAAATCACCCTCAGCCCGGAGGAGTGCCTGCCCCCGCACCGGTACGGGCGGTTCAATGGCGATACCAACGACATCCAGCGTTGCCACAACAGGCTGCACGTCGCCCAATCCCAAGGCTTCGACCGTGATGCTCGACCCAGCGGGAGTCGGAACCGCATCAAGGATGCGCAGGTTTTCTGCTTCCAACAGGATGCACGCTGTCCCGGCCACATGTGACGGCAAGGCATCGCCCGTTCCGAAACAACCGCGGATAAGGTCAACAAGGCGATAGTCACGCGAGCCAATTTTCTCGGCACGGCCATAACGGATGATTTCGCCGCCCAACCACAAGATGGGCGAATCGAACGACGCCGCATCACCCGTTCCAGACGGCAGAGTCATTGCGTCATGTGCCAGCCTTATTATCGGTTGGTTGCCCTGATCAAGCAGCAAGGGGCTATGCGCAGGCAGCGCATCATACAATATACCCATCGTCGCAGCACCGACGGTACCGCCAATATCGATAGCGCGTTCGCCATCTCGGATGGCAAGGCTTGCCCTTCGCCAGCCGGGGCCTGTTCCCGCCGCAGCAATTGCAATTACCGGACGGGCAGGATCGATCACGTCAATCGCAGGCAGTTCAAGAATCGACAGCTGCGTGGGGCCTATACCAATATCCGTCTCTGTCAGATAACGCCCGGGATCTGCCGTAGGGTTGTGCAAT
>CAYVQO010000016.1:0-15417 GCA_964452835.1 uncultured Sphingorhabdus sp.
GCAATCTCCTCCTGCAATAGCAACAGCCGCAACGCTGAACAGCGCTGCCCAGCGGACTGGAAGCCCGAGATGATCACGTCCCGGACCACCTGTTCGCACAACGCAGTCGAATCAACGAACATCGCGTTCAGACCGCCGGTTTCCGCGATCAGCGGCACCAGCGGGCGGGCATCGTCGGCAAGCAAGTTGCGCGCGATAGCCTTTGCGGTGGGCACCGAGCCAGTGAAGACAACACCCGCGATGCGCGGGTCGCGGGTAAGCGCTGCGCCGACATCGCCGCCACCGGTCACGAGCTGAAGCGCACCCTTGGGAATGCCTGCTTGATAGGCCAAATCAATGGCGTAGCGGGCAATGTCGGGGGTCTGTGGCGCAGGCTTGGCGACCACCGTATTGCCTGTGACCAGAGCCGCTGCGACCTGCCCCAGGAAAATCGCCAGCGGAAAGTTCCACGGTGCAATCGCCGCCCACACGCCGCGCCCTTCCATCCGCAGTATATTGCGCTCACCGGTAGGGCCGGGCAATTCGATTGGTTGCAAATCGTCCCATGCCCGCCTGGAATAATACCGGCAAAAATCGATCGCTTCGCGGACCTCAGCCAGGGCGTCCGGGATGGTCTTTTTGGCTTCCTGAACGGCAATAGCCATCAATTGCGGACGGTGCTCTTCTAGAAGATCAGCGAGATTGTCGATAAAGGTTGAACGGGTTTCGACTGCCGTTGACGACCAGATTGGAAACGCTTTCTCAGCTTTCCCGATAGCTAAATCTACCGAAGGGGAATCGACACAAGGAATTGTCGGAGGGGCTTTCACAGCGTTAGCCGTCTCGGCCAGCAAAGCTGCATCGTCCAGATCAATACCCCAGCTGTTGAGGCGCTCCGGCATAAACAGGTCCACAGGTAGCCGGATAGCCGGGTGCCGTGTGCCGCCAACCGCCATCACTTTCTCAACCGGATCAGCAAGCAGCTCTTCTTCGCTCACATCCTCGTCCGCGAGTTGGTGGACAAAGCTACTGTTCGCACCATTTTCCAGCAGGCGCCGCACCAGATAGGCGAGCAGATCGCGGTGCCCCCCGACGGGCGCATAAATGCGGCAATGATAACCTTCTTCACGCACCAATGCCTCGAACAGCCCCTCACCCATGCCGTGCAGCCGCTGAAACTCAAAATCGCGCGATGCGCCTGCCCATTCGAGGATCGTCGCAACAGTAAGCGCATTATGGCTGGCAAAGGCCGGGCGGATATGGCTCGCTGCCAACATATCCTTGGCACAGGCGAGATAGGACACATCCGTTGCGGCCTTGCGGGTGAACAGCGGATAATCCAACAGCCCGCGCTCCTGCGCCCATTTGATCTCGCTGTCCCAATAGGCGCCCTTTACCAGCCGAACCTGCATGATCCGTCCAGTCTCGCGGCCAAGCGCATCGGTCCAGGCAATCACCGGGCGGGCGCGCTTGGAATAGGCCTGTATTGCCATGCCAAAGCCATCCCAGCCTTTCAGCTCTGGCGCGCGGGCAACAGCTTCGATGATGTCCAGACTCATTTCCAGGCGGGCAGCTTCTTCCGCATCGACCGTAAGCTGCACGCCATTGCTGGCAGCCAATTGCGCCAGTTCCGCCAGCATCGCCGCCAGTTCAGGAACGCATGTCTCCGCTTTTGCTGTCTCATAGCGGGGATGCAGGGCCGACAGCTTTACCGAAATGCTATGGCCGCGCTCCGCCCTTTTGCCCACAGCGGCAATGGCATTGCGATAGGCCTCAAAATAGCGTTCGGCATCAGGCCGCGTCCGTGCAGCTTCCCCCAGCATGTCGAAACTGGCTGTAAACCCTTTATGCTCACGGCCTTCCATGCGCTTCATGGCCTCGTCAATGGTACGGCCCATGACAAAGACCTGCCCCATCAGCCGCATGGCAGCTCCAACACCCTGCCGCACAAAGGGTTCGCCCGCCCGCGCCACCAATCCACGCAGCGCGCTGCCCGTATCGGTACCAACCATGGCCTTACCCAGCACAAGACCCCAAGTCGCGCTGTTGACCAGCAGGCTTGCCGATTGCCCCTTATGCGCACGCCAATCGGCATCGCCCAATTTATCAGCAATCAGCAGGTCTGCCGTTTCTGGGTCCGGCACGCGCAGGAAGGCCTCGGCAAGTGAAAGCAACGCCGTGCCCTCTTCGGTGCCGAGGCGATATTCCTGTAGGAACTGGTTTACCCAACCATCACTTTGCGCCGTACGGAGTTCAGCGAGCAGCCGCCGCGCATTCTCAATTACCCGTTTCCGCTCACCAGGCTGGAGCTGCGCGGTCGCGACCAAAGGCGCAAGCGTTTCAGGTTCAGGGGCGCGGTGCAGCGGGCGGATAGCCGCCCGCGCGTCAGTCAGATCAAAAGCCATGTCGCCGCATAGCCTCGAAGGCCATGCGGCGACAAGTTTCATCTGTTACCATCCGCTTCCGCAAGCGGGAGGGGGATTTGATTAGCGATAGCGACGGCGGCAGTTGCTGTCGGCCTTGTCAATAGCACGTCCTGCAAGAGCGCCTACTGCAGCTCCAATGATCGCGCCTTCGGTGCGGTTGCCGCGGCGGGCAACTTCACGACCGGCGAGACCGCCGACCACGGCACCGATCACAGTACCTCCGGTACCTTTATCGCAACGCTGGCTACGGTAGCGACGGTCATCGCCATAATAGCCGCGATTGTCATAATTGTAATAGCCGTCATCATAACGGTCATAGTGCTTCGAATGCCCATAGCCACGGCCCTTATGCGCCTCGGCCGGAACGGCTGCGATGCCAGTTGCCAGAGTTGCGGTGGCCACCAGTGCAGTGAGTGCTTTCTTTGTAAACATGTCTCTTGCTCCACTTCCTATCTGTTGCCCGCACCCGATTGCTGGGAAGGTGCGGGCTTTTCAAAATTCTTGCCCCGTGCCACTGGAGATAGGTGAGTGGTTTTGAGCCGAGACTGAATGCTTCGTTATTTGTTGTTCAGCTTTGGGCCAATTTATATGAACGGACATAATGTGGGATGATGCAGCGCCTGAGCCAGTTGATGCTGATCATTGCACTTGCCTATCTGACCATTGGTGGCTTGCGGATGGTTGGGAAAAACCACAGCCAGACTATCGCGCTCCAGCCGCTACCGCTTGATAGCAGCAACCCCAGTCGCACCGGCGTCGGCGCACTGACCTTCATTGGCGCATGGGAGCTGCGCAGCGACAATGAACATTTCGGCGGCATTTCTGGCGTCATTGCCCTGCCCGATAACCGCTTTCTTGCGATCAGCGATGCTGGGACGTTGATCGGCTTTGGCCTGTCAGGCAGCACCATAGACCGGACCTTCATTGCCGCCTTGCCCGGTGCGTTCGGCCCCAATATCAACTATCGGGAACGCGATAGCGAAGCCATGGCCTATGACCCGGCCTCAGGACGCATCTGGGTCAGCTATGAACAGCGGCACAGCATCCGCCGCTTTCCACCATCGGTTTCGCGGGTTGACGGCTTGTTGCGCTTGCCCGGTACAGAGGGATGGAAACGCAATCAGGGCGTTGAAGCGATGGCGCGGCTGAGCGACGGGCGCTTTGTCCTGTTTGCAGAGGGCAGCGCCGAAGAGACGATCCCAGCCATGCTCTATTCGGGTGATCCGCTGGAACAGGGATCAACGCGACGGGACTTTCGTTACTTGCCGCCTGGCGGATACAAGCCAACCGATGCCACGCCATTGCCCGATGGCAGGCTGCTGGTGCTGCACCGCAGAATTGCCATTCCCAATGGCTTTTCCGCAAAAATCGGGATTGTCGACCCTGCAGACATATCCGGCGGAAATACCGTCAAGCCACAAATTATTGCAGCTCTGGCTTCACCCCTGCTGGTCGACAATCTGGAAGGCATTACGACGACGCAAGACGATGGCCGGACGATAATCTGGCTGATGTCAGACAATAATTTCAACATCTTCCAGCGCACGCTGTTGATGAAGTTCGCGCTTACCCTGCCCAATAAAAAACCGGAGGCCGCTGGTGCCCCCGGTTTCGATTCGCTTTAGCGAGAAAGTGATTAAGCGGCAGCGGCCTGCTTTTTCGACACGGCCTTCTTCACCTTGCGCGCATTATCGCTGAGTTTGTCATCCGATGTTTTCATCAGCCAATTGTCCAGGCCGCCAACATGCTCAACCGAACGCAAGCCCGAGGTTGACACGCGGAATTTGAAGCCCTGCTCGAGCGCGTCAGACAGCAAGGTTACATTCTGCAGATTGGGCAGAAAGGTGCGCTTTGTCTTGTTATTGGCGTGGCTCACATTGTGGCCAACCATGCGGCCCTTGCCGGTCAGTTCGCAAATACGCGACATGTCAAAAATCCTATCAAGTGACGATAAACGGGAATCAGCGTCCCCGGAAAGCGGTTGCCCCTAACGGCAGAGCATCGAAACGTCAAGCCAGAAGCAATTCCGCCAGTTTGGCACGGTGCCAGGCAGCGTCACCATATTGCGCGGCGTGGAAAATGGCGGCGCGGCGGTGGAGCCCTGCATCGCAATCATGGGTAAACCCGAATGCGCCGTGAAACTGGATCGCACGGTCAGCGGCATAGGCATAGGCCTTATCCGCTGCTGCCTTTGCCATATGCACAGCGATGGCGGCGGTGCCCTGCTGCCCATAGCTGTGTGCCGCGCTGTAAAGATGCGAGCGTGCCTTTTCATAGGCGATATAGGCATCCACCATCGGATGTTTCAGCGCCTGATATTCGCCGATCAGCTTGCCAAATTGTTTGCGCGTTTGCAGATAGCCCAGCGTATAATCAATTACCGCCTGCGTGCCGCCGCACATTTCGGCGGCTTGCAGCAGCAATGCTGCCTCGTTCAGCGGATCGAGCGGAGCACTATCCAACAAGCGGGTTGCCGGCACCAACAGCCCATCAAGCGCCAACGCAAAGCTACGCTTGGTATCGTCGATGATGGTTTCGCGGGACGTAGCATTGGCGGGAAAATCGGCCTTCGTAAGCGCAATCATTACCGGTTTTCCATCCAGCAGAGCCGATAACAAAATCAGCTCTGCACTGTCTGCCCACAGCACGAAATGCTTGGTGCCTGAAAGACGCAGATTGTCGCCATCCCTCATTGCGGTCACGTCAATATGCGCTAGGTCCCAATCGCCATGCGCTTCGAACAGGGCCAGCGTTGCGATACTGCCACTCGCCAGTTTCGGTAGCCATTCAGCCTTTTGCCTGTCACTGCCCGCGGCAAGCAAAAGCTGCGCAGCTAGAGTTGTCGAGACAAAAGGCGATGCCAGCAAATTGCGACCCATTTGCTCAACCACAGGCACAACTTCGGCAAGCGACAGGCCAGCACCGCCATATTGCTCTGGCAAAGCTATGGTCAGCCAACCCAGCTCCGCCATTTCGCGCCAGAGGTCCATGTCAAAGCCGCAATCGCTCTGCATCAGGGAGCGGACCTGCGCCATGGGGGAGCGATCCCGGCAAAAGCCGGTTGCCACTTCCAGCAAATCAGTCTGCGCCTCGCTAAACCCTATTCCGCCAAGTTCCATGGGGGCCTCTTGGTTTAATCACCTGATTAAATCAAGGCTGGATTGTTATCGGCGTGCCATCATCCACCTGCTTCCACAGTAAGCGGATTTCTGCATTGGACAGCGCAATGCAGCCATCGGTCCAGTCACTGGTCAGTGTCGGGCCGAACCAGCTGTTGGGCTGCCCATGGATGAAGATATCGCCGCCCGGCGACTTGCCCTTTGCCTTTGCGTAGGCCCGATCCGCAGCGTTGGGATAGGAGATACGCAATGAGAGATGATAGGCGCTTTTCGGGTTGCGGCCGTTGATGGTGTATTTGCCCTCAGGGGTCTTTTCGTCGCCCTCAAATTGCTTGTGCCCAACCGGCGCATCGCCAAAGCGAATGTCGGTGTAGCGATAAATCTCTTGGTCGCCCTTATACAGGATCAGCGTCCGATCGCTTTTGTCGACGAGGATCCGGTCGGCCTTGGTCACCAACACCGAGGCGTCCTCCCGCTGTTCCGCCTGCCCTGCTGCGCAGGAAATGAGCAACGGCGCAAGCGTCATCGCAATCAGGGATGAATTGTAGCGCCATTTCATCGGCAGGCTCGCATCGCAAAAGGATATTTAAAATATCATAGCCCGCCACGCACCCCTGCACCAGATGGCATATGTCTGCTGCTTGTGCGGGTAACGATCAGGCTTTACTGACCGCTGCATGTGCCAACCCGCCGGAATATCATGAAACGCCAACATGGCTTTGGCCTGACCATCGAAAGCGCGGTCGCACTGCATGGATTTGTCCCGATTGAGACGAACGATGGCGACGACCCGGATGTAAAAATCCGATGGCCGTGCGGCGAAGCGGCGGTCGAACCGGAATTGCTATATCACTATGCCGATGGCTGCCTGACCTTCGCGCCGCCGGGTGTTGGCGCGTTTCACATCCGCACCGATTCGATCGATGTGCATCTGTTGCCTGATGCTAATGCCGATCATGCCCATATGCTGTTGATCGCAACAGCGCTTCCGGCCTTGCTCTGGTTGCGCGGCGGCTTCATGCTGCATGCGGCAGCCGTTGTCATGCCAGAAGCGAACAGCGCGATCGCTATCGTCGGCCCATCGGGAGCGGGCAAATCCACTTTGGCACATGCCCTTATTGCGCAGGGTGCAAAACTGCTCGCCGATGACAGTATCTGCTTGCACCAGAAAGGCAGCATTATTTTGGGAAGCGGTCTGTCAGGCGGCCTGTTCCTGCACCAGCAGGGTCAAAGACAATTCCAGCCACTTTCAACGGAAGCTTCAATTCCCGAAGCACCATTGTCCTCCATCGTTATTCTGGATGAAGCCGAAGAGCCCCCGACGATGACCCAACTCAAAGGCTTGGAAGCAACGCGCCAAATCCTGCTACACCGCCATCGCCCTGCTGTCCCTGCCTTGCTTGGACTGATCGGCCATGGCATAGAATTTACAACGCGCCTTGCCACCAGCATCCCCGTGCTGGCATGGCGGCGGCGCAACCACTGGCAGGATTTCGATTCGCGGCGGTTTGTGGATGATATTGCTTTGGCATTGAGTGGAGACAGGCAGTGAAGTGGCAGCGTTCGGATGACTGGGTTGGCTCGGAAATTGATGACAGCTTTGTCATGGTCAATATCGACAGCGGCAATTATATTGCCCTTAATGTAACCGCCAATGCCGTGTGGCAGGCACTGGAAACGCCAAGCAGCGAAGATGAACTGGTCAGCAGCCTGACCGAACAGTTCAGCATTGATGCCGATCAATGCCGACAGTCAGTGGCAGCTTTGCTTGGCAAGATGTCAGAGATGGAATTGGTCCGACAGGCTTGATCAAACAGAGCCATCATGCCCGCTGCTTTGGGCTGGACTGGCATTCCGACATAATATTGGAATATTTTGACGCAGTTGCCCAACCGGGCGGGGGTGCGTTCGTGCACGTGTCACGTGCCGAAAGTCTGCCGCCGCGGCCAGCCGAAATACGTCTGGGTCGCACCGAAATCAACGCTTCCGGCTTCCGCTTTTCATGGAATGAGGAAGTTAGCTTTGACTGCGACGGAAGCCAGATAATCTGGTCATCAGGAGAGGGCTGGAAGGGCAGGCTTCCCGATAGCTTCTACAGCAGCGTCGCGGGGCTGACACTGGCGCTGCGTGGCATGCTGGCGCTTCACGCATCAAGCATAATCCTTAATGGCAAAGCCTGGCTGATCTCTGGAAAGGCAGGAGCCGGTAAATCGACATTGGTAGCCGAGTTACTAAACGCCGGAGCGGAATTGCTGGCGGATGACCTTACCGCAGTCGCAGTGACCAATGGTCAAGCACTGGCCTATCGTGGACGTCCGGCCATGCGGCTACACCCTGATTCCGCCAGCCGACTTGCCTCCAGCAGAGTTGATGCCGTCCCACACGATCCCAGAGGCAAGCTGCTGGTCTGGCCGTTGGCACGTGCTGCTGACAAGGCATGGCCCGTGGCGGGCGCAATTCTACTGGGCGGCAATGAGGCGGTTCGGCTCCCGCGCATCGAGGCGGCGGCGGCGATGACAGCGATGATGTTTCGGCCCAAAATCTCTTCCCGACTGGCCGGGCATGCGCGGCGGCGCCAGGCACTTATCGGTCTGGCAGCGGCCATAGAAACCTGGCGCTTTCCGGCATTGGAAGCCTTTGCACAGGATGACCGGCAAAGCCGACTGGCTGCCGCGCTGGACATCATGCACGGCGCAGGCGCTGCATCCTGATTACCGCCGCATTGTCTGGCGAATCAACCGGCTGAAAGCCCAAATGCGCATAAATTTTGCGCGCCGGATTATTGGCCAGCACCTCCAGCATACAATCATAGCCACAGGCGTCAGCCGCAGCGAGCCAGGATCGCAGCATATGCAAACCAGCCATGTTGCCGCGCGCTTCCGGCAAAACAGCGATGTCCACACCGTGGGACACACCGTCAGCACCCCAATCGACCATGATGCGGCCAATAGGCCGCTCCCCCTGTATAACGATCCTCCGCATGGCGTACGGATGGGCCGCGCGGTGACTGGCGGCCTGTGTGGACGCTTGCAGATCCAGCAGCGCAGCAGGGAGTAGTTCTGCCAGCGGAGAACAAGCGCGAAATAACTCTGCCAGAAAACGCGAATCGCCGTCATCCTCGGCGCGGATGTGGAGCGAGCGGGCGCGCTGCATGAAATGGGCATCAAATATTGCAGACGGATCGGACATGGAGTTCAGTCTTGCCAAAGTCGCGCAGCGCCGCAACAAGAGAAAAATTGCATCACATTCTTTCGGAAAGCATCATGGCCACTATCCCGCATCGTATAATGAAGATTGAAGAATTTGCGCCAATGCTAGGCCAAAAATTTATCGCCGATTGCAGCCCAAAGCCGACCGAATTGAAGCTGGTAGAGGTATCGCCGCTAAAAACCTATGGCAGCGGAGGTCGCCAGCCCTTCATTCTGGTATTCCACACACCGCCGGAAAGACGGCTTTTGGAAGGCGACTATATCATGCGCTGCGGGCCTTTTGGTCCTGATCACATCTATATAAGTGACATGATCCCGCCTCCTGAGTCGGAGGCGGGATATTATTATCAGGCAATTTTTAATTAAAGATCAGTTGCGCGAGGGGAAGATGCCCTGCGTCGCGATCACAATCGTCACAACCTGGTAGGGTGACAGGATGCTGAACGGCGTACTGCCGCCCGCAGCCCCAATCATGTTGGGGGCAAGCGTCACATCAGTAGGCGTTCCAGTGGGGCAGTAGATTTCCGGTACCGAAACCGGCGCATTCGCGCCATCGGTAGCCCGGCCAATGACATGGTTTGTTGCCGGAATCTGTTCCGTCGCCTTTGCCGAAGCGACATTGAAGCTGTGCGAGTGCTGCGGCATATTTGCCGTCGTCAGGGTCGCATTCTCTGTGCCGCTTTTTTGACCAAGGACATAAGATGACAGGCCAGCACCGTTCCCGGCCCCGACCATAGACCGGCCCTGAAGATCAGGCAGACCAAAGGTTGTCTGTCCATTGCCGCCGAAATTGGTGCCCAAGAGTGAAAAAAGCGCTGTATTTTGGGAAATCGAAACCAGCTGGCCGGCACATATAGCGTAACCGCGCGGTGCAAAATTCCAGCCACCTTGAATAATCTGGCCGATAAAGGGTTCACTCATCATCTGTCTCCTTAAAAAAAACGATGGGACGACCCGTCGTCGATTGTTGAACCGGCCAGTTCGCACCTCTCGACTCGCGGAGCGTTTTTTGTTCGAGCCAGCATATGTAAAACTAAGTCAAAACTGGTATATGTCAACGGACTAGTTGCGTTTCTCCAAGCAAGCCACCGGGATGTTCGGGTTCGGACATAAACCAGCCAGCATAAACACGGCGGGGACCTCCGGACAGAAGCTTGGTCACCCGGTGTTGCAGGTCGGGATGGACTGCAAATAGCATCATTGACCCGGGTTCATTGTGCTGGTGGCGAAGAAAAGGAGCTTTGGTGCCAACTCTGCGCATTTCAAACGCCCCGCCCTCATAGGGTTGATCCGTCAGGTTGATCACAACAGCCATCAGCCGCGCATGGTCGCTCAAATCATCATGCCAGGCAAGCGCATCGCGGTCATTGGCGCGGGTCTGCACCAGCCGCCCGGTCACGGCCTTGATCGGAGACAGGCCAGTGGCCTGCTCCAGCCAGTGCAGAAAGGCCGGACGGCTGAGCAACAGGCTGATCATGCCGCCAACCAGCTGCGGCGCTTCAACTTCGCGCGTACCAATGTCCTTTACGTCGTCCTCGATAAAGCGCGCCGACGCACTTTGTTGCATCAGCCGCTCCAAAAGTGGTGGATCAATGACATTGTCGAACAAAAAGGCAGGTGATGTGGCAAAGGCTGCATGCCAGCCTGATGGGTCTTCCAAAATGCAGGTTTCCTGCTTTTTGATCACAAATGGCAGCATGGGCTAGCCCTCCGCCGCTAGCGTGAGCAGTTGCGCATGCACCGGTTGCAGATGCGTGTTGCAGGCCAAACGCAGCTCGGCATTGATCAGCGATAGACGCCCAACGGCATCGCCCGAAAATTGTTGATCGGGATATTTGGCATTGGCCCTGCGCTTGCAGTCGAGCGCAGCCCGATCTTCCACGCTTGGCTCAAAGCCAAAATGCACAGCAATTTTCCGAAAACCGTCATCCACCAGATCGTCGTAGTCCATGGCCATGCCGCCGCCAAGTGACCAATGATCGACTGCCGCTTCTCCAACCGCCTGCAACGCCTTTACCATATAGATTTCGCGGCTGAGCCCCTGCGCATCAACCAGCGGTGGAACAACAATGCCAGGCACCATATGGCGGCCGGGCTGCGCCAAGTGTGAGGCCAAAACTGCTTCAGGTTCACGGAAAAGATACAACCATGGGACTTGAGGAAAGGCCATGCGCAGCAGCGGTAAGGCACGGATATGCCATGCGTCACATTTGATAAACAGCCGCGAGGCCCCAGTCGCACGGCGTCGACCCAGGGCGGCAACGGTGGCTTTGACCAATGCAATAGCGCGTTCCGTTGATACGCCCGGTCGGCTTGCATCGGCAATGGCGACATCCAGCGGCTGCGGCTCTGAATAGACTAAATGCGTTGCTATTGCGCCCAGCATATTGGCAACCAGTGTAGAGCCGCAGCGCGACATGTGAAAAATCAACCCGGACAGTGGAACGGGATCGACGGCGTTATGACCTTCGATCAAACAGTCAAATGACGTTATAATCCGCACGAAGCGGTTGATCGGTCGATAGCGTGCAGTGCGAATGGCATCGTCGAAAAATGGAGCATTGACCTGCTCATCGCCGAACCAGGCCCAGGCCATATCATCGGCTGCACAGTCACCTGTTTGCCCGATCGGGAGCCATCCCGCTGGCGGCCAATGCCCAAGCCGCAAGACCAACCCGCCGCTGTGATAAGCCTGCTGTATGCTGCCGAAACCGCTATCAGCACCCAGCTCTGCCGATAGCGCCTGCAGAAACGCGTCGGGCCTGTCAAAGGCATCCAGCCTCCTGCACAAATCAGGCTGGGCCAGAAGCTGGTGCGCGACGGCAGTCAATTCATGTCTGGATTGCACAGCTTGCCCTGCCCCGTTTCGCGGTTTACCTTTCAACAGCCTGTAACAGAAGCGAAGTAATGACCGAAGCTGATTTCCAATCGCTGCCAGACCGGCTGAAACTGCCGATGTGGTTTGATCCGGCGCCTTTGCTGCGCGATACCGAGGCACTTTTGGCATCCGATTGGGTCGCACATTTTGTGCCCGATCATTATGCAGGCGAATGGAGTGTACTGCCGCTGCGCGCGCCGGCTGGTGCCGTGCATCCGATCCTGCAAATCACCTCCAACCCCGGCACGACAGACTGGGTCGATACGCCATTACTCGATCAAAGCCCGGCACTGAAGGCTGTGTTGAAGAGGATACCGGGGCCCATCCTTTCGGCGAGGTTGATGCGGCTGGGTCCTGGTTCGGACATTCACGAGCATAGCGATGCCGCGCTGTCGCCAGAGGAAGGCGCAGTGCGGCTGCATGTGCCCATTGCAACCAATGACGATGTTGATTTCCGCGTGAACGGAACTCGGGTTGTAATGGCTCCGGGCGAGCTCTGGTATTTGCGGCTCTCTGACCCGCACAGCGTTGCCAATCGGGGCGTCAGTGCGCGTGTGCATCTGGTGGTCGATTGCGACATGAGCGATGCAATGGCCGATTTGCTTAGCCAAGCCCAAGCGCTGAACGCAGCCACTCGCTAAGCAGGATCACGGACGGGTAAGTCGCGACAAACGCCCATGGATAGCTGTTCAGCCCCATCACCAGCGCAATCGCCATGTGAAAAAGAAAGAAGATCGCCAATATGGCTCCAAGAAAGGGGAGCGGCAGGAGCAGCGCCAAGGGAAAGGCGATCTCTAACAGGATAATCCCCCATGATAGCCAGCGCGCGACATCGCGCCGCTCCACCAGCCGCGCCGACCAGTCATTGCCCCACATCGCCGAACGCAGTGCGCCTTGTAGCGCCTCTCCATTGCGCCAAGGCGTCAAGACAAGCTTGCTGGCCCCGGCTGCAAAATAGGCAAGCGTCAATTGCCCACCGACCCAGATAACGCCCGCCAGTATCAATGTCTGGTTTGATAGCGCGATTCCCGTGGCCTGTAACAGCAGCCCCGTTGCGCTGACCTGCGCAATCTTGTCCGCACCATCGGGCTCGGCGCGAAGGGCCAGCATCATGGTCGCAACCAGAAAAAGCAGCAAAGGCAGCAGAGGCGATACGAGTATCGGTCCCGCAATCAGCAGCGCCGATGCAAGCAGCAAAAGCACAGCTAGCCAGCGCAGCCCGGACGATCTGAATATCACGCCTGTCAGCGGAAAACGCCACAGCCTACCACGACGCAGGCCATGCAAATCCCAGCCAAGCGCGCCATCATCCGCCCAACGCCGTTGATCGGCAAGCCACTGCCCAGCATTTATCAAGCCAAAAAGGCCAAGAAGGAACAGGCTGGCCCGGAAATGCTCGGCAAAATCACTCATCGCCGATGCCATTCCGAAAGGAAGCGCAGAAACATTTGCCGTTCTTCTCGTCCACGGGTTGTAACGATGGCAAATTGCAACGCATCGCTAGCGCCAGGCTCTGACAGATCGAGGCAGTAGCGCAGCACGGTCAGATAGGCGAGGCTGCTGGGTTGCACATGTTTTCCAGCAATGCCTGCCTCTGCCAATTCTGCGGTCGCAACCAGTACCGCAGATTCACTGCGCAAATGCGGGTTCCAGAACGCGTGATGCCAAGCCCGTTCGGGGAAACAGTCCACTTCGCGCCAGCGCCCTTCCCCGTCCGAACGAACAAGCAAATGCACGTCGTCAAACACCGTCGGGTCCGATGCAATTCTTGCCTGTCCGAAGAATTTCCATTGCGGCACCAGCGCGAGATTATCGAGCCACGCCCAGCGCGGGTTGGAGACGAAAAACTGAAAGCAAAGGCCAAACGCCAACAGCAGGACAACCACTGCCAAAACTACCAACGACAGCGTATCAATCACTATTTTGCCTTAAATTGGTGCGCCGGTCTCTTGTCAGTTCCGCAAAGGACAGTGGCTGCTGCCGACTGCCCGGCACATAATCACTGCTGCGCTGCGTTTTCGACTGCGCCTCTATCAGCTGTTCCAGTCGCTCCAGTTCCTGCGCCGTTAGTTTCAAGGGAGAAACCGATCCGCCCATTCGGGCTGCGGTGCCGGGCATTGGTCGAGCTTGCCGAACCAGCGATAACGGTTGCGGGCAACAAAACGGTAAATATTGTCGCGCAGTGGTGCCGGAACGATCCTGAAGAGAAGAACCAGCCGCCATGCCGCACCAAGTGCAGCAATGGCATGCAGCGCGGCGGTCGATTCGGTAAGATATTGCCCATCCTTGACCAGCACGACTGACACGGGCTGGTCCGCCTGCTGCCCAGTCGCTGCAAAAATGGCAGCACCGGCAACCGATTGGTTGGTGGTAAAGTGCAGACGTCGATGCGTGTCACGCTGCAACAGGAAGCGGACAAAGCCGTTGCACAACACACAGATGCCATCAAAGGCAATCACCATAGCGGAAGACTGCGTCAATTGGGCTGTATGTCGAAGGCGAAGCATATCCGCTTCTCGCCGCCGCCATGCGGATAGGTTCGATGATAGCATTGTGACGGAAAGGCGAGCATCATTCCTGCCTGCGGTCGGATGATATGTTCGCCAAAGCTGTGACTGCCGTCTTCGCCTGCCAAGTCGGCGGGCAGGCCAAAACCAAGGCAGCCCGCCCGATCCGTACCCGCTGAAATGGATTGCGGAACCTGCACATAATAGACGCCGCTCAGCCATCCATATTGGTGGACATGCCAGCTTTCAAAGCCCTCGCTTTCGGTGATAACACACCAGCTGCGCAGAAAGCCGCGCTCGGGCCGCGCCTTGATCCAGGGGTGCTCCGACGGAGGCAGACTGTCGAGATAGCGATTGACGGCATGCTCAATCTGGTCAAGCAACGCGCTTACCAGCGGCGCTTTGGGATGTACTGGCGTCTCAACCCGCCAGCTTTTTTGTGACGCGCTGCCATAACGCTCATAGCGCAGGCAGGGATGGTTCAGAAGTTCGTCGGCCAGAGCAGCATTGAATGCCTCCCGGCTGCTCCAGCCTTCGGGCACACCCAGTAGCTCCTGGTGCAGAAAATGCGATAGCCCCATGGTTTCCTGCGCCGCAACCGTATCGCCAACCCGCGCCTCTGCCAGTGCCTTGACGGCAAGCAGCCGGGCGTGCCCTGCACCCTTGGCCAATAAGGCTTCGGTCATATCAAGTACCGGCTGCGGTTGATCCGCCTCCAGATGCAACGCCGCAAATCTCTTGCAGGCGTCCTTGTTCGCCGGGTCAAGCTCCAGCGCAGCGATCAGCGATTGGCGTGCGGCCAAAAGCTTGCCCTGCCTCGTTTCGGCCTTCCCGCGCATCGCCAGCGCCGCTGCCTGCTGCAGCGGGTTTGCCGCGATCGCCTCGGCACGGCGGGCCGTGTTTTCTGCCCCTACTGCACCGTCTATATCTTCGATTGAAATATAGGCGACCCACAACAAAGTGAGTTCAGCAAAACTCGCATCATCGGCATCGGCAAGCAATTCGATCACTTCCCCAAATGCCTCATCCAGGAAAAGCAGATGCACCAGCTTTGCTCGGATTTCGCGGGTCCTGACGCGCTGATAGGCGGCGCGCAGCAATGCCAGTTCCTGCCGAGCCGTCACAAGCTTGGCGACTTCGCGCTCTATTTCCATATACGCCGCTTGCCTGACAACAACCTGCATTCGATTGCCCTGATTTTGAAAACATGTAAAATTTACACTAGCAAAATGCCTCGTCCATGCTACAAAAGCAAAATCTATTTTTCAGCCGGAGACGGCATTGTGGGACAGGGGTAAA
>CAYVQO010000016.1:15517-21913 GCA_964452835.1 uncultured Sphingorhabdus sp.
TGATATGGTCTTGCGAAAGCGCAATTCCACGCGTCATCAGATCATCAGTGACCCGAAATCGACGGCCATCAGAGGTAAAAATCTCCCCGCTCATCGATGCACTGTGCCACACTATGCCTTGTTCATCTTCGACGATGTCGTGGCAACCATAGCCATCCAGCGGTACGCGCTCCAATAGCTTCCATTCGCTATCCAGCCACGCAATTTCGCTGGGTTTTTCCGGCTCCGCCTTGCCATTGTGCAGCATCAGCCCGATTCGTTCTCCCACTTGGCGCACGGCATTGATGTGCAGATAGGCCCCGCTGATGTCCTCTGGCGATGCCGGGGGGAAGGGTTGCTGGACATCCACTAAGTCCCCTGCAAGCGTGTAACGAAGGATCTGCTGATTGGCAGTGTCCACGACACACAGCAGACCGTCAATTACCGCCAGCTGATGGCAGCGGTTGCTGAGCCCGGTTGCCAGAACCATTGGATTGCCAAGCTGACCGTTGTTCAGCGACAGGCGGATGATCCGCCCCCTATCGACATCCCAATTGCGCAATCCGCAATTTTCGAAGCAATAGATATGGTCGCCGTACCGATATATCCCGAAGAACCAGCCATGGACGACGGGCTTTGCGCCATCCAGCGAAACTGCGAATATCCCTTTGCGTGACGCCACCAGCCATTGATAGCCCGAAACGAAAGGATCGGCGATCTGGACGATGCCCTTCTCATAGGCCTCGCGGGCCAGCGCAGCGCGAATGGCCGTCCGTGTATCATGATCAAAAGCATGGGGCACAGCCCGTCTCCTAAAGACTGGCAAAGCTTATTCAAGTAGGGCAGTTGGCCGAGATGATGACTACCCAGCGCATGAACGGAATTTACGGGCTATTCCGGCTCGACGGCGGGCCGCTTGATGCTCCGGACATGCAGCTATTGGGGTTACCCGTGGGGCCGGAGCCTGCCCCGGCTGCGGCCCTTGGCTACGACCACTATGAACCACATGCAATCCACCATCATGCCGATGCTAACGGCATTACAGTGGTCGCGGGAATCGTTAGTGAAGCTGAGGAACTTACAGCGCGCCTTGGCCTGGGCAAAGACACGCCAATCGCCCTGCTGGCCCGCACCGCCCTCGCCCGCTTTGGCGTCGAAACACCTGCCGAATTGCTGGGTGAATGGTCTTTGCTGCATTGGGAGGCACAGGGCCGCCTGACGGTGATGATGTCCACTGCCCGGCGCGACCGGCTATATTATGCAATGGCTGGAGCGCGGATCGCAATCGCCCCGGATATTTTCCCCCTTGGCCGTTTGCCATGGATAGGGGAAACTATTGATGCGGCAGGCTTTCTCCACGCACTGGGCATTGCGCCGATTCGCGAGGCGGCTGGTGATGCAACAATGTATGCAGCAGTGCACCAGATTGGCCCAGGAGAGATGGTGCAGTTTGACGCGCATGGCGTCCGTTCAGCACGATGCGATACCGCTTTGCCAAGCATGCCAGCCTTTACAGGCTCCTTTGACGAAGCCGTTGCCGAGGCAGAGGCGATGCTGCGTCACATTGTCAGGGGGCGATTGGCGCAGACCGCGAAGCCTGTAGCCATGCTAAGCGGTGGGCTTGATTCGTCGCTGATCGCCTGGATTGCCGCGACGGAATTGGACGTTGGACAGCAACTGAATTTCCTGACCTCTGTCGCGCCGCCGGGCAGCGGTTTAGCTGATGAGACGGCTTTTGCCGATATGGTGGCGGAGCATCTCGGCCAGCCACGCCATGATATTTTCCCGGCCGACGATGCGAACAGCTATTGCCCACCCGATTGGATGCTTGGCGGCGCGAGCGGCCCGCTTACGCCGACGCGCCACTGCCTCACTCAAGCTTTCGATGCGGCCTTGCAAGCGCACGGGGCAACACTGATGGTGGATGGCACCTATGGCGAGATGACCGCGACGGCGAGGCTTGCACCGCCAACGCTCCGCAACCGGCTGCGACGGCTGGCGGATGCAGTGACTCATAGTCGGCAACGCCTGTCCTTTCAGGCAACGGCGGTTGAGTCCTTCCATGTTCGCCTTGCACCGCATCTGCTTGCCAACCTGCCTGAACCCATTGCTGCGCTGATCGGCAAGGCGGTTGAGCCCAATATTGACAGCAACGCAAAATTGCTGGGCTATATGTACGGCGCGCATAAGGCGCATCAAATCCCCGACCAGTTTTTTGCTGGTGCCGTGCGGGTCTACTATCCCTATCGCGACGTCCGGCTGCTGCGGCTATTTGCCGGCTTTCCCATAAAGATGCTGCGCGAACAGGGCGGCGACCGCGATGTGGCCCGGCATATGCTGAAGGGCCGCTTGCCCGATGCCATTCGCCTGCGCCGCTCCGGCATGCCCGCTTCGCCCGATCATCTGGTCCGCATGCAGCGGCAGGCGCTGGCGGTGCGCGAGCGGATCCCGATGTTTCGCAAGGCGGAGGCCAATGAATGGTTCGACCTGGACTGGCTGGATCAGGCCCTGCAGCGTGTGGCGGCGCAGGGCGTGCGCAATATCCATGATGCCAATGTGGTGCAGATCACCGCCGTAATGTCGGAATTCCTCACCTGGTGGCGTCTGCGGCGTTAGGGTCAGGACCTAAACCGGGCAGATGTCAAAAGCGATGCAGATGCGCTGTCCCGCTGCGCCATGCGGATAGGTGCGGTGGTAGCAATGCGAAGGAACCAGCGTCAGCAGACCCGGCACCGGGCGGATCAGCCTTTCGCCAAATGCAGCAGCCGCAGCATCGCCGATAATGCTATCAGGCACGCCCAGTGCAAAGCAACCAGCACGATCACTACCCTCAACCACAGCGGCAGGCACTTGCGGATAATAGCCGCCACTCATCCAGCCAGCGGGGTGCATGTGCCAATGCTCAAAGCCATCATCGCCGGTCATAACGCACCAGCAGCGGACCACGGCGTGCTGCGGCTGGGCGGCTAGCCACGGATGATAAGAACCGTGCAGCCTTTCGGCATAGTCGGTTGCAGCCTGGGCGATCTTTCGCAACAGCGCCTGCATCGCCGGTGCATCTGTCATCACAGGATTGTCAATGCGCAGACTATGTTCGGACGCTGTGCCATAGCGGCCATCCCGAATGGCAGGGTTGCTGAGCAATTCTGCCACCAGATCGGCATTGAAGCGTTCAAGGTCATCCCAGCCTTCGGGCGGCGTCAGGCGTTGCGCATGCACAAAATCATCAATGCCCGACAGCGCCTTCGCCTCGGCTATCCTGCCCAGCGCGGCCAGCGCAGACACCCGGGCGGCAAGCAGCTGGGTGTGGCTGATGCCCTTAGCGCTTAACGCATCGCACAGCGCAAGCGTCGCTTGCGGATTGCCCTCGCGCAAATGCCGCGTCGACAGCCGTTTGAACGCACCGCGATTGTCGGGGTCCAGCGCCAGCGCTTCCGCCCAGTTGACCTTGGCTAGATCATCACGCCCGGCATGGCGCAAGGCTTTGCCGTGCAACGCGTGGGCCGCTGCCCGCGCCTCAACATTGTCGCTCAGCGCAATCGCCGCTGTCGTCGCAGCAAGCGCAAGATCGACATCACCCGGGTTTTTTCGCGAGAGATAGGCAGCCGCCAGCATCAGCAAAGCGAAATGGCTCCGTTGCGCCTCATCCGCTGTCAACAACCCGATCACTTCATCAAAGGCATCGCTCTGTTGCAACAACGACGCCAGTCGGAGCCTGATTTTCATCGAAGCCGGATCACGGTCCAGCGCCGCCCGCTGCACGCGGCATTCCTCGTGCAGCGAGAGCGGGCGCGGCGCCTCCGGGGTTATGCTAATCGGCAAAAGGATCACGCACCAATATCGTATCCTCACGCTCTGGTGAGGTGCTGACCAGCGTTACCGGGCATTCGATCAGCTCTTCAATCCGGCGAACATATTTGATCGCCTGGGCTGGCAATTGCGCCCAGCTGCGTGCGCCGGCCGTGGTTTCCTGCCAGCCTGGCATTTCCTCGTAAATCGGCTCGGCCCGCGCTTGATCGGCGGCATGCGGCGGCAGATAGTCATAGACCTGGTCGCCAATCTTATAGCCGGTGCAGATTTTGAGCGTATCAAATCCGTCGAGCACATCCAGTTTTGTCAGCGCTATGCCGGTGATTCCGCTAACCGCCGCTGATTGTCGCACCAGCACAGCATCGAACCAGCCGCAGCGCCGCTTGCGCCCGGTGACAGTGCCGAACTCATGGCCGCGCTCGCCCAGCCGCTGGCCAGTTTCATCTTCCAATTCGGTCGGGAAAGGGCCGGAACCCACGCGCGTCGTATAGGCCTTCACAATCCCCAGCACAAAACCCACCGATGAAGGGCCCAGCCCCGATCCGCCAGATGCCGTCCCGGCTATGGTGTTGGAGCTGGTGACAAAGGGATAGGTGCCATGATCAACATCAAGCAACACACCCTGCGCGCCTTCAAACAGCACGCGCTTCCCGGCCTTCTTTGCCTGATTGAGGGTCACCCAAACCGGTTTGGCAAAGGGCAGGATGAAGGCAGCGATATCCCACAAATCATCCAGCAAACGCTGCCGGTCAATCGGCGGCTGGCCGAAACCAACGCGCAAGGCATCATGATGCGCGCAGATTCGGTCCAGCTGTGGTTCAAGATCATCGAGGTGCGCCAGATCGCAGACGCGGATGCTGCGCCTGCCGACCTTATCCTCATAGGCGGGGCCTATGCCGCGTCCCGTGGTGCCAATTTTCCCCGCACCCGCCGCTTCTTCGCGCAAGCCGTCAAGATCACGGTGGAAGGGCAGGATCAGCGGACAATTTTCGGCGATGTGCAAATTTTGCGGATTGATATCGACGCCCTGCCCTTTCAGCTTGGCGACTTCATCGCGGAAATGCCAGGGATCAAGCACAACGCCATTGCCAATCACTGATAAGGTGCCGCGCACGATGCCGCTGGGCAGAAGCGATAATTTGTACGTCTGATCCCCTACGACCAGCGTGTGCCCGGCATTATGCCCGCCCTGAAAGCGCACCACCACATCGGCACGGCTTGCCAGCCAGTCGACAATCTTTCCCTTGCCCTCGTCGCCCCATTGCGCGCCGATCACAGTTACATTTGCCATTACGCCATTCCCGATAAGCGCAAGATGATGTTCATCTCGTTGGCCTTTTTCTGCGCAGAACCATTTTTCTGCGAAGGGATTCGCCGTGCATCCCGTTATGATGCTGGATGAAAAGCGTCCACCCAAAATTTGTGAAGGGCCACGATGATGACGAATTGGATTGCAGGGATAAGCGCAGTCGCCCTGTTGGCAACTGCCTGCCATGCGCAGCGCGGTGAGCGATTGAGCCGGGAATGTCGGCAAGAGGTGGTGAAGCTGTGCGGTATGGATCGAAGTAAAATCCGCGAATGTCTGATGCAGAAGAAAGATCAGCTTTCGCAGCAATGCGCCGCCGAAATTGGCGAACGCGCAAAGCAGCGGATGGACGGTCGAGACGGCGCGGCAAATCCTACCCTGGATAAACCGCATCTAGCGCTCGGAGCAGTCGAGCACAGCTATGGTAAGGACCCGTTGCAGAAACTCGACTTCTATTCGGCCAAAGGCAGCGGCCCGGCCCCGCTGGTGATCTTTGTGCATGGCGGGGGCTGGAAACGTGGTGACAAACGCAATGCAACCGGCGCAGACAAGGTAAAGCATTACACTGGTCTGGGCTATCATTTTGCCTCTGTGAACTACCGACTGGTTCCAAGTGCCACGGTTGAACAGCAGGGTGCCGATGTTGCGGCGGCGATTGCTCATCTGCTGAAGAATTCGGAAAAGCTTGGCATTGACAAGGATCGCATCGTTCTGATGGGGCATAGCGCAGGTGCGCATCTCTCGGCGCTGGTCGGCACCGATCCGCAATATCTGCGCAGCGCTGGGCTGGACCTGAGGGCATTGTCCGGCGTGGTTCCAATTGATGGCGCAGCCTATGACGTTGCGCAACAAATGGTCGATGGAAACCGGATTATGCAGGATACCTATGCTGAAGCATTTGGCACCGACCCCGCACGGCAAAAGGCACTGTCGCCCACCTTACAGGCAGCTGGGCCGAATGCGCCATCCTTTCTGATTTTGCATGTAGATCGCGCCGACGGGAAGCGCCAGTCGGAGGCGCTGGGGGCAGCCCTGCGCAGTGCCGGAACAACAGTGCAATTAAACGCTTTTGAAGGCAAAGGTATGCAGGGCCACGCCGATATTAATCGCAAGCTTGGCGATCCGTCTTATCCGGCGACGCCCGTGGTCGATGCCTGGCTAAAGCAGGTGTTTGGGAGGTAAAGCTAAAGAGCCTCTGCCCTACCGTTGACCAATATGTGCGTGCAGATTTGCGCTTCGGCGCTGTCATCCTCGGTCAGTTGCGCAACCGTGACCCAGCCCTCTGCCCGCAACGCGGCGGC
>CAYVQO010000016.1:22013-24818 GCA_964452835.1 uncultured Sphingorhabdus sp.
CATCCTCGGTCAGTTGCGCAACCGTGACCCAGCCCTCTGCCCGCAACGCGGCGGCTTTTTGCGGCAGCGTGCCTAACGGCAAAAACAGCCGCCGTCGTTCATCCCGTGCCAGCCCGGCGTCAATCAGAGGGTCGATATAGGCTGAAAAGCCAACGGCGGGCTCTTTGCCGATCCGGTAGCTGCCGCCGCGTCCAATCTCACCAGACGCTTGTGCTGAAAAGATCGAGAAGCCGAACCAGCTTTGATATTCAAAGCCGTGCAATTCGGTCGGGTCCAGCGTTACGCGCACATCAGCGGGGATGCTGCCCGCGATTTCCTCTATCGCATCAAGCCGGTCTTTGAGCCTGCCTTCGTTGTCAAAGGCCCGCATGCGGTCTAACGCATCGGGCAAAGGCCCGGCGGCAGCAATCAGCGGCGCCATGGCGGCAGGAACAGCGCCTGCATCCTTCGCATCGAGCGCAGCTTTCAGTTCGTCGCGGTTACCCCGCGGCTTCAGTACATCAAGCAAGTCCGGCATGGTGAGGTCAAGGGTTAGTTCCTTTACACCAGCAGCCTTCAGCCCCTCCAGCGCCACCTGCACAACCTCGCTTGCAGCAGCCACGCTATCAGTGCCGATCAGTTCAGCACCGACCTGCATCATCTCCCGCTCCGGGCGCAACTGCGTCGCTCGCAGTTTGACCACCGGCCCGCCATAGGACAGCCGTACAGGGCGCGGGTGATGCCCCATGCGCGTCGCCGCAATTCGCCCAATCTGGCCGGTAATGTCGCTCCTGACCGCCATCGTCTCGCCTGACACCGGGTCAACAAAGCGCAGCAAATCACGCGGGCTGATACCAAGGCTTCCGGTCAAGCTCGCTTCATATTCCGCAAGCGGTGCCTGCACCCGTTCATAACCAAAGCTGGCTGCGGTATCGAGAATAGCGCGCACCAGCCGTGCCGAGGCGTCGGCCTCTGGCGGCAGGCGGTCCCGGAATCCGGTGGGGAGGAGAGCGTTCGTCATGATTGCCGAGCCTTAAGGTAGCTTGCGCTGTTAGGGAACCGTGGAATTTTATCGCCCAAAGCACCAAAGATGGAGACCAAAGCGCACGCAGTGCACTTCGGCTCTTTGGTGCTTTGGGTGAAATTTTTTCTTGCTAAAACCGCAACGCCATCGCCCGCTTCACACCCGGCAGATTGTGGATCGTCTCCAGCGTTTCGGCGGGCACCGGCGTATCAACCGAGAGTAGCAGCACAGCGACCCCGCCTGCTTCCTGACGGCCAAGGTGGAAGGTGCCGATGTTGATCTCCGCCTCACCCAGCGTTGTTCCCAGACGGCCGATAAAGCCTGGTGCGTCCTGATTGACGATGTAAAGCATATGCCCCTCAAGATCGGCTTCCACCTTCACGCCAAACAGCTCCACCAGGCGCGGGGTGCCATTACCAAATAGGGTGCCCGCGACCGAGCGTTCGCCAGCATCCGTTTTAACCGAAACCCGCACCAGCGTATGATAATCGCCTTCCTTGTCATGGCGCACCTCGCGCACGTCCATGCCGCGTTCTTTGGCAAGATAGGGCGCGTTGACCATATTCACAGCGTCAGAGAAACGGCGCATGAAGCCAGAAAGCACCGCGGCTGTAATCGGTTTGATGTTGAGCTCAGCGGCAGCTCCTTCGACCTCAACACTGACTTGCGTCAGATCACCATGCGCGAGTTGCCCGATGAGCGAGCCCAGCTGCTGCGCCAGCGCCATATAGGGTTTCAGCTTGGGCGCCTCCTCTGCCGACAGCGAAGGCATGTTGAGCGCGTTGGTAACGCCACCGCTGACCAGATAGTCGGCCATCTGCTCGGCAACCTGCAATGCCACATTGACCTGCGCTTCGTTGGTCGAGGCGCCGAGATGCGGGGTGCAGATGAAATTGGGCGTGCCGAACAGCGGCGATTCCTTTGCCGGTTCGGTCTGGAAAACGTCCAGTGCCGCACCGCCAACCTGGCCGCTATCCAGCGCCGCCTTCAACGCTGCTTCATCAATCAGGCCGCCACGCGCACAGTTGATGATCCGTACGCCCTTCTTGCACTTGGCAATGTTTGCAGCCGACAGGATGTTGCGCGTCTGATCAGTCAGCGGCGTGTGCAGCGTGATGAAGTCAGCCTTGGCCAGCAGTGTATCGAGATCGGCTTTCTCAACACCCATCTCGACCGCACGTTCAGGAGTCAGGAAGGGATCAAAGGCCACGACCTTCATCTTCAGTCCCAGCGCCCGACTGGCGACGATGCTGCCAATATTGCCCGCACCGATCAGGCCGAGCGTCTTGCCCGTGACTTCCACGCCCATGAAATCATTTTTCGGCCATTTGCCAGCCTGTGTCTGTTCATTGGCCTCTGGAATTTGCCGGGCAAGCGCGAACATCATCGCAATGGCATGTTCGGCTGTGGTAATGGAGTTACCAAACGGCGTGTTCATCACCACAACGCCTTGGGCAGAGGCCGCCGGAATATCGACATTGTCAACGCCAATCCCTGCGCGGCCGATGACCTTCAAATTGGTCGCAGCGGCAAGGATATCCTTGGTCACCTTGGTTGAACTACGGATCGCGAGGCCATCATAATCGCCAATGCGCGCGATCAGCTGTTCAGGGGTTTCGCCGGTGATGACATCGACATCACAGCCCCGCTCTTCAAAAATCTTGGCGGCGTTGGGGTCCATTTTGTCGGAAATAAGTACGCGGGGTTTGGTCATGATTTTGTTCCTTCGCAAATAATTTGGGGACAGTCCCCTAATTATTGACCGCTTTTGATAGAGGAAATGACAGCCCCATTATTAGGGG
>CAYVQO010000016.1:24918-28332 GCA_964452835.1 uncultured Sphingorhabdus sp.
TCCCCTAATTATTGACCGCTTTTGATAGAGGAAATGACAGCCCCATTATTAGGGGACTGTCCCTAAATTGTTGGTCAGCCCTTGATCGACGCGTAGGCCCAATCGAGCCAGGGCCCGAGCGCTTCGATATCGGCAGTGTCTACTGTCGCACCGCACCATATGCGCAGCCCCGGTGGAGCGTCGCGGTATCCGGCAATGTCATAGGCAGCACCTTCGGCCTCAAGCAGTCCAGCAAATTTCTTTATGAAATCGGCGTCCGCCCCTTCGACAGTCAAGCAGACCGAGGTTTTCGACCGCGTGCCGCTATCGACCGCCAAATGCCCCAGCCAAGCCCGTTCGGCGACAATCTTATCAAGCGCATGCGCATTGGCATTGCTGCGCGCTTGCAGGCCCTTCAACCCGCCAAGACCCTTTGCCCATTCAAGCGCGAAGATCGCATCTTCGACTGCCAGCATTGACGGCGTGTTGATCGTTTCGCCCTTGAATACGCCTTCTGCCAGCGCCCCTTTTGACACAAGGCGGAACACTTTTGGCAGCGGCCAATCAGGGGTATATTCCTCCAGCCGCTGCACCGCCCGCGGGCCAAGGATCAGCACGCCATGGCCGCCCTCACCGCCCAGCACTTTTTGCCAGCTAAAGGTCGCAACGTCGATCTTGTCCCACGATATGTCATAGGCAAAGACCGCACTGGTCGCGTCGGCAAAGCTCAAGCCCTGCCGATCATCGGGGATCCATTCGCCATCGGGTACGCGCACGCCCGAAGTGGTGCCGTTCCAGGTAAAGAGCACATCGTCCGCCCAGTCGACCTTGGAAAGATCGGGCAGCTGGCCATAATCGGCGCGGTGGATTTTGGGTTCGAGCTTCAACTGCTTGACCGCATCAGTCACCCAGCCTTCGCCAAAGCTTTCCCATGCAAGCGCGGTCACGCCGCGTGCGCCGAGCATCGTCCACATCGCCATTTCAAAGGCGCCGGTATCCGAACCCGGAACGATACCAATGCGGTGCGTATCGGGGAGCTCCAGCACTTCGCGCATCAGATCGATGCAATATTGCAGGCGCGTCTTGCCAATCTTCGCACGGTGCGAACGGCCGAGCGATTCGGTGCTTAGCTTTTCAGGAGACCAGCCCGGCGGCTTGGCGCAGGGACCGGAAGAAAAATAGGGGCGCGCTGGCTTAGCAGCAGGTTTACTCGTCATGTCATTCTCTCCTTGCAGAGAGCTCGCGCGGCGTTGGGACCGCGTGGCCCGGAGCCGCGTCTAAAGGCGGCTCCGGGAATGTCAATGCAGCTTTAATAGCCTTCTTTGCGGAACAGCACCTGCCCGCGGCGGGCAACATAAAGTTTTTCAAGGCTCACAGGGTGAAAATAGGCCTCAACCCGGTCGCCTTCGGGCGTGGTGCCATAAACTTCATAGCAGCCGCCATCGACCTTTGACTTGCGCACCGTCCAGCCCTCCTTGACCAGCTTGGCTTTCAAGGTTTCCTGGCTTTTCCAGCCCGATTGCGGACCCGCCTGGCATTTGATGGCCCCGGTGGCTGAGGCCGGGCTGCTCGCGAAGGCAATCGCAGCGGCGGCAGAGAGAGTGATCAGGGAGAGAGTGCGCATAGTCATGTTCCTTTGGCTTGGGGGATTGTGTTGAAATAGGGTTTCGCGAAGCGGGCGATCCAGAGCAACGCGAGCGGAGCGAAGTGAACGAATGCAGCAGTGTAGCTATTGTGCACCCACATCCAGTGCAGCAGCGTCAACATAGCAGCGGGATAGACTAGCCGTTGCAGCTTTTTCCAGCCGGCCCTTAGCGCACGCATCGCCGCATCATTGCTGGTTGCCGCCAGCGGGACCATGATCGCAAGTGCGGCCCAGCCCGTCCAGATGCCGGGGGCGAGAAACTCCGCCAGCATATCGTCCACATTGCCCATATCGATAATGTAGAAGAGCAGATGCAGCATCGCATAAAGGAAGGCAGCAACGCCCAGATAGCGCCTCCGCACCACCAGCCAGTTGATCCATGGGCGCGGGCCGAATAGCGACAGCAAAGGCCCAATCATCATGGCAAGGATCATCAGCCGCGCCGACCATTCGCCAGTTGGATGCAGCATATCCATGCTGTCAATCCGGCCCTGCCACCATCCGGTCAGAGCCAGCAGTGCAGGGATGGAAAGCAACAACCAGAATAGAGGTTTATTATTGAGAATCGTTCGCATCAAGGCTGCGATAGATGCAAGCGCCGCCACGATCAACCGTTTTTGCTATTAGGGCTTTGTTAACCATTTTGTCTCAATTTGCGACATATGTCGCGTTTCGCATCCATCCTGATCCTTGCACTTCTGGTCACCGCCTGCGGCGGGCGCGGGGGGCAGGATGTGGTGCGGCGCGACAATGATGCCTTCAAAAGCGAACCCGCACGGCAGTGCCTTTCCATGCTAAAGGCCAATGATGTGCGCTTTACTCCTCTCCCCAACCAGAGCTTTGGCGGTGGTTGCCAGACCATCGACACGGTGAGGCTGATGTCCTTTGCGACTGAAGCCAGCAATTTGGGTGCGATGACATGCCCGTTGGCTGCCAACTTCACGGCCTGGGCAAAACATGCCGTTCGGCCTGCCGCCCGAAAATATCTTGGTTCTGATGTGATCCGCATCGAAACCATGGGCACCTACAACTGCCGCAAGGTCAATGGCGCACGATCGAACAAATTATCCGAACATGCCTATGGCAATGCAGTGGATGTATCCGCCTTCATCCTGAAGGATGGTCGGCGCATTTCCGTGCTGAATGGCTGGAATGGAAAGGCCGATGAGCGGGCCTTTCTGCGCCGCCTGCATGAAAGCGCCTGCAAACGCTTCGGGACGGTGCTTGGCCCCAATTACAACGCCGCGCACGCCAATCATTTCCATTTCGACATGGGCAAATCGATGAAGGATGGTTCGGCTTATTGCCGATAGGGGCTGGAAAAATTCCCAAACGCCGCCTAGACCGCCGCCAATGACAGACAGCAAAATAAAAGACCGTCGCTTTTACAAAGCGCAGCAAGAGGCGGATTTCGCCGAACAGCAACTCTCCACCCCGCAAACGCAAAGCAAATCCTATCGCCTTGCTTTTCAGGACACTGAATTCCTGCTGCGCGAAGATTTGCGTCCGGTTCGGTTCCAACTGGAGCTACTCAAGACAGAAATGCTGCTGGATGAGGCCAATATCGCCTCCATGCTGGTGATTTATGGTTCTGCCCGCATTCCTGAGCCCGATGCTGCCGATGCGCTGGTCAATGCGGCAACCGATGAACGCAGCCGGATCATTGCCGAGCGCCTGAAAGAGAAAGCACGGTTTTACCAAGAGTCGCGGCATCTCGCGCAAATTGCAAGCCAAGCGGCTGTCACCGATGATGAAGGGCGGCGACATTTTGTTGTCTGTTCGGGCGGGGG
>CAYVQO010000017.1:0-5415 GCA_964452835.1 uncultured Sphingorhabdus sp.
CGTTGGCGGCAGCGCTGGTTGCGCTGGTGATTGGTGTTGCCTGGGGGGCGATTGCAGGATGGGTCGGCGGGCGCACTGATGAATTGATGATGCGCATTGTCGATGGGCTTTATGCGCTACCCTTCATGTTCGTCGTCATTTTGCTGATGGTGGTCTTTGGTCGTTCGATCCTGCTGGTATTTCTTGGTATTGGCTTTGTCGAATGGCTGACCATGGCGCGGGTGGTGCGCGGGCAAGTGATGGCGCTGAAAAACCGTTCCTTTGTTCTTGCCGCGGAGGCAGCAGGCAGCCCGTCACGCGTGACGCTGATCCGCCACATTTTGCCCAATGTCGCGGGCGTGGCGATTGCCTATCTGATGCTCACTGTGCCGCATGTGGTTATGATTGAGAGCTTCCTGTCCTTTTTGGGGTTGGGGGTACAGGAACCGCTGACTTCGCTTGGCATATTGGTGAATGAAGGGGCGGAGGAAATGGATATGAACCCGGCGGCTTTGCTTCTTCCCGGCGGCGTGCTGGTCGCGCTGATAGCCTGCCTGACCATCGCCGGAGAGGCCTATCGCGATAAATTGGCGGCGGATGCGGCGCGATGAGCGAAGGCTATATGATCCAGAATTTGCGCGTGGATATCGGCGCAGCCTGCATCGTACAGGATATCAGCTTCGCGCTTTCCCCAGGCGAAGTTGTCGCACTTGCCGGAGCATCAGGCGCTGGCAAGAGCGTGACGGCCATGACGCCCTTTGGCCTGAGTGCTGGAATAGCCAGCGGGTCGGCCAAACTTGACGGCGTCGAACTGGTGGGCATGCCGGAGCGGGAGCTGTCCCGGGTTCGTGCGGAAAAATTAGGCTTTGTTTTCCAGCAGCCTTTGACTGCCCTCACCCCGCACCGCAGCGTCGCACAGCATCTGACCGAGGCAGCGATGCAGGCAGGCGGTGCCAGACCGGACAAGGCGGCGATGGTGGCGATGCTCGAGGCCGTTGGCCTGTCGCGCCCTGAAGAAAGGCTGGCCCAATTTCCGCACCGGCTTTCGGGCGGAGAGCGGCAGCGCGTGCTGATCGCTGCAGCTTTGGCCCATGGCCCTCGCTATCTGGTCGCGGACGAACCGGTAAGTGCGCTTGATGCCGCGCTGCGCGGGGAGATTATGCGCCTCCTTGTGCGCCTCTGCCGGGATCGTGGCATGGCAATGCTGCTGGTCAGCCATGATCTGGCGGGTATCGAGCATCATGCCAACCGGTTGCTGCTGCTGGACAAGGGCAGAGTGATTGAGAGCGGTGCGGCGAGGCAAATCGCGCTTAGCCCTGCGAGCGATTATGGCAAAAAGCTGATGGCGGCGACACCGCGTCTGTCAGAGCCTATGGTGCCACTGTCGGCTCCGGGTGCGCCATTGCTTGCGGCGCAAAATGTGACTGTCACCTTCCCACGCCCAGGTTGGCGTGCGGACAAAATTCAGGCCGTTGCCGATGCAAGCCTGACCCTTGCCAAGGGCGAAACGCTGGCACTGGTCGGCGGATCGGGTTCAGGTAAATCGACGCTGGGCCGGGCCATTGCCGGACTGGGGCCTATGCAGGCTGGGGACATATTTTGGCAGGGGCAGACTATGCCGCCGCGCAACAAACGCAGCGCAGAGCATCGCCGTCTGATCCAGCCTGTGTTTCAGGATCCGCTCGCCAGTCTTGACCCGCGCTGGACCGTGGCCGACATTATCGCAGAGCCAATGCAATGGCTGCTGCCTGACGCAGAGCGCGCGGAGCGCGTGGCGGCGCTGCTGGCAGAAGTTGGCCTTCCCGCTGAATTTGCCGACCGGAAACCCGCAGAGCTTTCCGGCGGGCAGGCGCAGCGCGTTGCCATTGCCCGTGCGTTATCTGCCGACCCCGAAATGCTGCTGCTCGACGAAGCGACCTCTGCGCTTGATCCGCTGGTTGCCGATGGCGTGGTGGCGCTATTCGCCCGGTTGCAACGTGAGCGCGGCCTTTCGCTGCTGTTTATCACCCATGATCTTGCCCTTGCCCGCCGCAGCGCACACCATATCGCAGTGATGGAGGCGGGGCGTATTGTCGAATGCGCCACGCGGGACGTGTTGTTCGCCAATCCGCAGGCAGAGGCGACCAAAAGGCTGATTGCGGCGAGCGGTTAGCGACCCATGGCAGCAAAGCCTCGCTCCAGATCGGCTTTCAAATCCTCAACATCCTCCAGCCCAATCTGCAAACGGATCACTGTTCCGTCCTGCGTCCACGGCACGGCGCTGCGATATGCCTCAGGCCGTTTGGGCACGGCAAGGCTTTCAAAACCGCCCCAGCTATAGCCGATGCCGAATATTTCCAGCGCGTCGACGAATCTCGCCGCGTCCTCCCAATCGCCGTCCAAAATAAAGGAAAACAGCCCAGTTGATCCGCTGAAATCCCGCTTCCAAATGGCATGGCCGGGGCAGGATGGCAGGGCCGGGTGCAGCACCGCGGCCACTTCGGGCCGGCCGGAAAGCCATTGTGCAATGTCGAGTGCTGCTGTCTGATGCGCCTTTAGCCGTACCGCCATGGTGCGCAGTCCACGCGCAGCCAGATAGGCGTCGTCGGGCGACAATATCTGCCCTAGCGTTTGCGCGGTTGTGCGCAGCGCGTGCCAGTGCCGTTTGGTTGTCGTCACGCTACCGGCCATGACATCGCTATGGCCGACAACATATTTGGTCGCGGCAAGGATTGTCATGTCCACGCCCTTGTCGAGCGCTGTAAAGAAATAGGGTGTCGCCCAGGTGTTATCGAGCAGCGTCACAATTTCCCTTTTGCCCTTATGCGCCCTGGCAGCGGTACAAATGGCTGGCACGTCGCAGACTTCAAAGGTCAGGCTGCCGGGGCTTTCGAGCAATATGGCGCGGGTGCGGTCACAGAAATGCGCGGAGATTCCGCCACCCACCAGCGGATCAAAATAGCGCGTCTCAACCCCCCAGCGCTTCAGGAAGCCATCGGCAAAGCTGCGACTTGGGTCATAGGCATTGTCGCTCATCAGCAGCACGTCGCCGGGTTGCAACACCGATAGCAGTGCACAAGCAATGGCCGCCACACCTGAACCATATAGCATTGTGCCATGGGCGCCTGGCTCCAGCTCGGTCAGCGCCTCGGCAAGCGACCATTGGGTCGGTGCACCACGGCGACCATAAAAGAACAGCCCATCCTCATTGCTCCTATTGCCTGCGTCGAGAGCCGCGACAGTGTCATAAAGATGCGTGCTGGCCCGCCAGACCGGCGGGTTCACGACCGCACCAGTCAGCGCCTTGCGCCGCCCCCCGGTGACAATTTTGGTATCTGGCTTTTTGCCGTCGCTATTCGCCAAAATCAGGCCGCACCCTGCGCCTTGGGCGTATCAGGGTCCAGCCCCCATTCACTCCAGCTGCCATCATAGAGCGACACGTCCTTTTTGCCTGTCAGGCGAGCAGCAAAAAGCACGGCTGCTGCGGTCATGCCTGAACCGCAAGTGGTGATCATTGGCTTGTCGAGATCAACGCCTGCTTCCTTGAATGCGGCAATCAGGGCATCGCCTTGCTTCCATGTGCCATCTGCATTGTAAAGGTTGGAATAGGGCAAGTTGCGGCTGCCCGGAATATGGCCAGATACCATATCGGCGCGCGGCTCTTTTTCTTCTCCTGTGAAGCGTGCCGCCCCGCGTGCATCAACAACTTGTGCATCTTTGCTGTGCAAATTGGCCAGCATGTCGGCTTTGGTGCGGACAGCTGTATCGTCTTTCCACACCGTGAAATGCCGATGGCGCAGTGCGGGCTTTCCGGTTTCCAGTGCCCGGCCTTCCGCTTTCCATTTGGCAATGCCGCCATCCAAAATGGCAACGTCATGCGCACCGAACAGCGTCAACATCCACCATGCGCGGGTAGCTGACTTGAACGGGCTATCGTCATAGACAACGATCCGGCTGCCATCACCAAGGCCAAGCGACTGCATGCGGCTGGCAAATTTTTCAGGCGCAGGCAGCATGTTGGGGAGCGCGGAATTGGCATCGGCAATTTCAGCCAGATCCATGAAGACAGCGCCGGGAATATGGCCGCCTTCATATTCGGCAGCAGCATTTCGACCGCTATCGGGCAGGAACCATGTTGCATCAACAACGCGCAGATCAGATGCGCCCAATTCTTTTGAAAGCCATTCTGTGGTTACCAATAGATCCATGGGTCGTCTCGTTCCCTATCCCGTCGAGAATCTTGCCGATTCTTCATGTTGCACCGCACGATAAGTCGGTTTGTCGCGCTAGTCGAGCCTTTCAAGCGGCAATCGGGGAAAAGCGCAATGCAGCAAAATGCCGGGGTCCGCGATCAATGGGTAAGGGACGCATGCGCGGTGAGGTCGGATCGCCTTGCTGCCCCACCAGACAGTTGATCCGGCATGGAGCGACCGAGGGGTCATCGCAGGACAGATTGAGCAATAATATCGGCGCAACAAACCGCCGTTCCCGCCAGTCAAAGGCCTGAAGGGCGTCACGCGGCACTTGTAGTTCCAGCGTCAGAACGATTTCCTCACCGGGCTGGACTCCCCCCAATGTATCGATTTGCCCGGCCTTGGGGTCGCTATGGAAGCTATCGATAAAGGCGCGCTGTCCTTCGCTTGCCGAGATGACGAGGTTACGCAGGCGCAGCGACGGGAGCGCTGCGGCACCATCATAGCGGAGCCGCAAGCAGCCTGTGATTGTTAGATTGGCAAGGCTTAGCCGGGCATCGCTAGGTTCAAAACTCGCAGTCAGCTTGCTGGTTGACGCGACTTTCGGCGGAACAGCGGATTTTGCCGTAGGTGTGGGGATTGCTGGTGCGGCGGGCGTTGTGATGACGGCTGAGACGCCTTCCAAAGCGTCCGGCTGGCGGTTGCTGAACCAGCGAAAAGCCATCCATCCCGCAAGCAAGGCCATTAAGGCCGCAAGGACCGGCCAAAGGCCAAGCAGCAGCGATGGCAGCTTAGCGCCTTCAGCTTTGGACTGCGTTGGCTCAGCCCTAACGGGGGCTTCTGCTTCGGGCGAGGTCTCGAGCACAGGCTCAGGCTGAGGCTCTGAAGCCCCCGCCGAAGGCAATGGCTCTGTAGCTGGCGCATCGGACTCGCTTGGCCTTTGCTGCCTGGAGGGTGCTTCGGCGGCTGAACGCGGCACTGCTCTTTTAGGCTGCGGAGCTTCTGTTTTGGCTTCCGGTTGTGGGCTGGCCTCAGGCGGTGGCGAGGGTTGTGGTGCCTTTTCGCGCACCGGCGGCGTGTCGAGGCGGAAATCTTTAAGCTCAGTCGGGGTTTCCGGTGCAGCATCTTGCGCAGCTGCCGCCATACCAAAGCCAGACGCCAGCAATGCTGTGGCCAGTAGCATCACTGGGAGGTTGAAATATTGCGCAGGTTGCATCGGACTTGGCATTGATTTGCAGCTTGAATGGACGGTGAATGACGCGGG
>CAYVQO010000017.1:5515-26895 GCA_964452835.1 uncultured Sphingorhabdus sp.
GTTGCATCGGACTTGGCATTGATTTGCAGCTTGAATGGACGGTGAATGACGCGGGGGAATGACATAAGCGGTGCAAATGTCTAGATAAAGCGCATGACTGATCACAATCCTCCGAAATTTCTTGGCCAGAACAGCGCCTTACCTTCCTCGCCCGACGACGCAGAGCTGGACTATGTGCCCAATCCGCGCGCTGGCGAACTCTATCTGGTACGTTTCGCCGCGCCCGAATTCACCTCATTATGCCCGGTAACCGGTCAGCCTGATTTTGCACATCTGGTGATTGATTATGCGCCAGAGGAAACAATTGTCGAATCGAAATCGCTGAAGCTTTTCCTCGGTTCTTTCCGCAACCATCAGGGATTTCACGAAGATTGCACTGTTGGCATTGGCAGGCGGCTGTTTGATGAAATGAAACCCAAATGGCTGCGCATTGGTGGCTATTGGTATCCACGCGGCGGCATTCCGCTTGATATATTCTGGCAATCCAGCCCGCCGCCCGCAGGGCTATGGCTACCAGATCAGGGGGTTGCGCCTTATCGCGGACGTGGGTGATTCCACCGTCTGGATCATTTTCGGTTCAGCTTTGCTGTGCTGAGCAGGCATTGTCCTAGCTGGAGAATGCCCATGAACCGCACAGCCAAATTTGCCTCTCTTATCCTTATTCTTGTGCCGCCGCTGTCGGCCTGCGCGACCAATCCGGAAACGGGCAATAAGCGGATTTCCAAAACAGTTATCGGCGGCGCGGCGGGCGCACTCGGCGGCTATTTGCTCGGCGATCTGGTCGGTGGCAGGCGTGATCGAACCGAGAAGATATTGGGCGCTGGTATTGGTGCAATAGCCGGAGCCGGTGTCGGCCATTATATGGACGAACAGGAAAAGAAGCTGCGCCGCCAGACCGCCGGAACGGGCGTTGGCGTAACCCGTGAAGGCAATGAGCTGGTGCTTGATATGCCGTCCGAAGTAACTTTTGCAGTCAACAGTTCAAACCTTGACCCGGCATTCCGCTCTACGCTCGACAAAGTTGCTGCGACGCTGACCGAATATGAGAAAACCTATGTCGATGTGCTGGGCCACACCGATTCGACTGGATCGGACGCGTATAACCAGACCCTGTCCGAACAGCGCGCCAACATAGTTGCCGCTTATCTCAGCGGGCGCGGCGTAAAGCAGGCGCGGCTGGCAACCAAAGGCTATGGCGAAAGTCAGCCGCGGGCGTCGAACACAACGGAGGAAGGGCGTTCGCAAAACCGGCGCGTGGAAATCAGGCTGGTACCAGTGACGGCTGGGTAAGCGCTGGTTATTTCATAGGAGGACAAGAGAAGAAAGAGGCACAGAGCGGTTTGTGCAATGCCTCTGCGCCTCTTCTATTTCTTCACCCCTGACCCAAATATTTGCACAGCCTTCGGGAATTCAGGCCAACACTCCCTGTAGCAACTTCGGTAAGTCGCCTGCTTCGCCGCGCGCTTCGGCCATGAACAGGGCCTTGGCTGGCTTGAACCGCTGGACTGCGCCCAAGCCCATGCGGCGGACGGCGGAGGCGGTTTTGCCGCGGATGCCAAAAAGCCGGTTCAGGCTGTCCGTTGCCATCGCCACCAGCAGGGTATCAACGCTGCGCCAGCGCTCATAACGGGCAAGCAATTGGGCATCGCCGAAATCAAGGCCAAGCCGGGCACCATCGACCAGCACTTCAGCCATCGCCGCCACATCGCGCAGACCAAGATTCAAGCCCTGCCCGGCAATGGGATGGATGCCGTGGGCGCTGTCGCCAATCAGCGCGAGCCGCGTTTCGGTGATATGTGCAGCATGGTGAAAGCCTAGCGGATAGCCAGAAACAGGTGCTGCCATTTCGATGCTGCCTAGCAACCCGCCGCTCGCCTTTTCTATTTCTGCAGCGAGTGCGCGGGGCGAAAGCTTGCGATAGGCAGGCGCATCATCGCGGCTGACGGACCAGACCACCGCTGACCGGTGCCTGCCACCATCTTCCCCGGCTTCATCCAGCATCGGCAGCAGGGCAAAAGGGCCTGTCGCATAGAAAATCTCATAGGCGATATTGCCATGCGGCTTTTCATGCGCGATCACGCTGACCAGCGCCTCATGGTCATATTTCCACTGCGCAACCTTGATCCCGGCGGCTTCGCGTGTTGCGCTGGCGCGGCCTTCGGCGACAATCAGCAGGCTGCCGGTCAATATTGTGCCGTCGTCCAGCGTAACGCGCACATTGGCTTCGCTCCGCTCCTGCCTTGCAATGCCCATTGGCATATGCAGCTTGATATGCGGGCTGGCCTTTGCGGACTCATACAGCTTCTGCCGCAATGTCCGGTTTTCGAACATCTGCCCCAAATAGCCATCATCGCTGCCCGGCACAAAATCGAGCGCGCCCGGCCGCAGGTTGTCGCTCACCCAAATCTGTTCGATGGGGCAGCCATGCCCGGCCAGCGCATCGCCCAGGCCAATGGCCTCAAACATCTTCATGCTCGCGCTCGAAATGGCTGAAGTCCGCCCGTCAAAGCCGCTTGCCAGCATGGTTGCTGGGTCGGCGCGGTCAATGACATGGCTGGTAATGCCATGTGCCGCCAGCGCCAGCGCCTGCGCAAGCCCGATCAGCCCGCCGCCAATTATGATTACATCCTGTCTGTCCATGGCCTGGCTATGCCAAGGCACGAAGCCGAATACCATGCGATTTTTACCCCTAATCATGGGGCGGACTCTTGACGGCGAGTCCGCAGCAGCCGAAAAGGCGTTATGGCTTCACGTTCACCCAAAGCCCCATTGGCCGATTGGCGGCAAGTCATGCGGCTTTCGCTACTGCGCAGCGGCGCGCTGATCGGCGCGGGGCTGCTTGCGCTCTTTGCCCTATTCTATGCGGTTTCGGTGCTGACCTATTCCGCCTCTGACCGGGCATTCAACAGTGCCGCCACCTCTGCCCCTGATAATTGGATGGGGCAAATGGGTGCCTATCTGGGTGACGGCGCGCTGTTTTTGCTTGGCCTGCCGGCCATATTGCTGGTGCCGCTGATGCTGGTGATGGCGCGCCGCCTGTGGCGTGATGTGCCGCAACCGACATGGAAAAGGCAGCTGCTACTATGCCTTGCTGGTATGGTGCTGATTGGTTTTGGCATGGCGCATTGGCAGCATGGAACCGATACCGGCCTGCCCGCAGGCTGGGGCGGAATGCCTGCCTTGCTTTTGGATAATGCCGCAACGGCATTGGTCGACACAATCGCCGAGGGTTGGCGATCGGCGACGCGGGTTGTTCTGATCGCTGGATCGCTGCTGGGTGGGATCGCGCTCGTCCTGCGCTCGCTGGAGCTTGAAAAGCCGCTGTTCCGTATCCCTGCAATTCCGCTGCCGCAATTTGGCGGAAAGGGCAAAGAGGCGATCGATGTTGATGATCCGGTCATCAATGTAGCCAAACCCGCCCCCCCGCGCCCACCGGTCGAACCCGACACGCGCCGCCCACCCGAAATCAAGGAACCGCCAAAGGCGCCCCCTCAGGCCAATTTTGCCAAAAGTGCTAAGCAAGGCGATTTCTTTGGTCCATTCAAGCTGCCCTCGATTGACCTGCTCGATCCGCCACCGCCATCAAATGCGCCAAAGCTGGACAAGGCAGCGCTGGAACGCAACGCACGGCTGCTCGAATCGGTGCTCGACGACTTCCATGTAAAGGGTGAAATCACGGCTGTTCGTCCTGGCCCAGTGGTTACCATGTATGAGCTGGAGCCAGCGCCGGGCGTCAAAGCCTCACGCGTGATCCAGCTAGCCGAGGATATCGCTCGCAACATGTCAGCGCTGTCCGCCCGTGTCTCCACCATTCCGGGGCGCACAGTGATGGGGATTGAGCTTCCCAATCACAATCGGGAGGCAGTTGTCCTGCATGAAATGATTGGCTCGGGTGCCTTTGCCGAGCAAAAGGGGCAGCTGCCAATCATATTGGGTAAGAATATCTCTGGCGACCCGGTGATTGCCGATTTGCAGCCTATGCCGCATTTGCTGGTTGCAGGCACAACAGGTTCGGGCAAATCGGTTGGCCTCAACTGCATGATCCTGTCGCTGCTCTATCGGCTGACGCCCGACCAGTGCCGGATGATCATGATCGATCCCAAGATGCTGGAACTGAGCATCTATGATGATATTCCGCATCTTCTGGCTCCTGTGGTGACAGAGCCCGCCAAGGCGATCCGGGCGCTGAAATGGGCGGTGGAGCAGATGGAGGATCGCTACCGCATGATGTCCTCCATTGGCGTGCGCAATCTGGGCGGGTTCAATGAAAAGGTGCTGGCGGCCAAGGCCAAAGGCACGCCGCTGGGCCGCCGTGTGCAAATCGGCTATGATCCGATGACCGGGCTGCCGCAATATGAAGACCAGCAGCATGACTATGCCCCGCTGCCGCAAATTGTCGTGATTGTTGATGAGCTGGCCGACCTGATGATGACGGCGGGCAAGGAAGTGGAATTCCTGATCCAGCGGCTGGCGCAGAAGGCGCGGGCAGCGGGCATCCACCTGATCATGGCGACACAGCGGCCCTCGGTTGATGTTATCACTGGCGTGATCAAGGCCAACCTGCCGACCCGAATCAGCTTCCATGTCACCAGCAAGATCGACAGCCGCACCATCCTTGGCGAGCAGGGCGCCGAACAATTGCTGGGTAAGGGCGACATGCTCTATATGGCCGGTGGCAAGGGGCTGACTCGTATTCATGGCCCCTTTGTGTCAGACGATGAAGTCCGCAAGGTCGCAGATCACTGGCGGGCTCAGGGCGAGCCTGATTATATCCAGTCGGTTACTGAAGAACCCGAAGATGGCGGCTTTGCTTTGGACGGCATTGGCGGTGATGACAGCCCCGAAGATGCAACCTACCGCAAGGCCTGCCAGATTGTCTTTGAAAGCCAGAAAGCCTCCACCAGCTGGATCCAGCGGCAATTACGGATAGGCTATAACAGCGCTGCACGGCTGATCGACCGGATGGAGGAGGATGGCTATATCAGCGCACCCAACCATATCGGCCGCCGCGAGGTGCTGCGCGACCGCAATGGCGAGCCCATTTGACCGATTAAGTCACCGTTCAACCTGCCTCTCCTAAGCGCCCGCGATAAAGGACCAAGGAAAACCAAATGAAATATGCCCTTGCCGCGCTTGCGCTATCCCCGCTGATGCTGGTCACCAGTGCTGCTGCCCCTGCGCAAAGCAGCAATGATCTGTCAGAAGTGGTTGCCCATATGCAGGCCGTTGGAACGATGACTGCCAGTTTCACGCAAACCGATCGTAAGGGGCAGGCACTGACCGGAAGGCTTTTGCTGAAACGCCCCGGCCATGTCCGTTTTGAATATCAAAAGGGTGTGCCGCTGCTGATCGTTGCCGATGGCAAGGCGCTGACCATGATCGATTATGAGGTGAAGCAGGTGCAGCGCTGGCCCATCAAGAACAGCCCGCTTGCAGCGCTGCTTGATCCCGGCAAGGATCTGGCCCGATTTGGCAAACGCGTAAATACCGGCGACAGAAATGTGATTTCGGTTGAGGTCAAAGATCCTAAGCGCCCGGAATATGGCACGATCACCATGGTATTTGCACGGCAAGCAGGTGCACCCGGCGGACTGACCCTCACTGGCTGGGTGGCGCTCGATTCAAAAAGCAATCGTACATCAATCCGACTCAGCGGCATCAAATATAACACGCCCATTGCCCAATCGAGCTTCACCTGGAAGGACCCGCGCCCAACAAAACGCAAATAGCGGCGGCGGGACGATGAGTGGAGCCATTGGGCCGACCAGATGATAGGCTGAACAGCCTTGTTAATCTAAGGGACAGGTTGCCGGGCCTAATTTGAAGCCATCGAAAGTCAGTCGCTGCGCGGTTTTCCCCCTGTTGCCCGCAGCATCCAGATTGGCTCTCGATATCAGCGTGACGAACGCAAGCTCGGCCCTCATCCCAATTGCCCCCGGGATGAGGGCTTTGCTTTTTTGGGCTCTCTGTCAGTCGGATGCTTTGCTTGGCACCGTAAATGGCTGGTCATAATTTTCCGGCGTTATGTCCAGCCGCTCAATCCTTGCGTTGGGAGACCGGGTTGGCAACCGCGACCCTGTGGTGGCATCCCGGCCGAGATAACGCGATGTGTAGGTATAGCGTTCAACCATATAAAATCCCGGAGACGCCTCACGCCCCTTCGTCGAGAGCGGCGCATATATTCGGGATTTGATTGAATCGGCTACCCATTTCGCCCAGTGCAGGTCGCCCGATGACCGCAGCACTTCAACATCGCTAACCAGGCCATTGGCATTAATCCAGAAACCAATGTCCAGCCAGCGATCCTCGAAGCTTCCCGGCAGAAGCTGAAGCCCGGTGCTGCCGATGACCTTCGTTGAAGCCACCCCCTGCATGGTACGTCGTGCTGCTTCCTCCATACCAGTATTGAGGTCGCGGCCTTTCGGAATGGCGACAGGGTCGGCCGAAAGGAGAATCGGCCTGCTGGCCCCGCCTTTTTCGGCAAAGCGTTTGATAATTGCCTCAGTCGACGCTTGATTGCCTGCCTGCCTGTCGAGGCGGGCCAGTACGACCTCTGCGACCATGGCGAAATCTTCTGCGCCGGCGCGGGGATTGTCTGCCAGCTCGCGCAGCCCGGCCGCAGCGCGCTTCATTTGGCCAAAGGCATCATTGTCGATGGCCATATCATATTCGATCAACAGGCGGCGAAGCGTGGCATAGGCGGCAACGCGGTTATGGCCAGCCGCCCGCGCCTTGATCTCCATGTCATCAAAAATCCTGATGGCTTCCTTTGGGTAGCCCAGCTTGGCGCGGCTTTCGCCCACTTCAATCTGGGCCACCATCGCACGCGCATCATCGGCAGGTAGGTTGTCGCGCAAGACATCGCGCATGTCGAGCACTGCCAGGCGAAAATCATCAGCCTCGCCCAGATGCTCTGCCACCCGGCCGCGGGCACGGAAAAGGTCTGAAACCTCGATTGGATATGTATCGCCAAATTTGCGATTGCGTCCAACTGTCCGGTGCAGCGTGGATTTGGCATCACGATACTCGCCTGTAATGAACTGGTTCTCCGCATGTGCCAATGCAACGCGGATCTCCTCGTCGGGCGGACATCCCCGTGCGATGCAATTTTTTAGGTCGGCTTCGGTATCGCTAAGCGATTTGCCGGTGACGATGATCCCATCCTTGTCGTTTTCCGCCATGGCGAGGCCGGGCGTCAACACGACCAGTGAGGCAAGTGTCGTAGATAATAATAGGCGATTGACCGACATTAAAACCTCCTCATTGTTATCCACTAACAATTATCGCTTTACCATAACCGTGTGTGCCGCGCCAACAACCTCATGTCACGCTCTGAAATGGTTGTCGCTTGCTCCGACGCCCCCTCATCCCTAAGCACCCTCGCATGGCAACTACTCTTCGCATCGCTTCCTGGAATATCAACTCGGTCCGTGCGCGCATCGACATTGTCGAACGCTTCCTAACCGAAGAGGCGCCCGACATTCTCTGCCTGCAGGAAACCAAAGTGATTGACGGGCTGTTCCCCGAAGGGCCCTTTCGCCAATTGGGCTATAACCATATTGTGATCAACGGGCAGCCAATGCACCATGGGGTCGCCATTATCGCGCGCGTTCCGCTGCATAATCGTACCGTCAATGACTGGCAGGCCAATGGCGAAGCGCGGCATGTCGGCGTTGAGATACCGGGCGGTGTGCGGCTGGAAAATGTCTACATACCAGCGGGCGGCGACATTCCCGACCGGGACGAAAATCCCAAATTTGGCCAGAAGCTGGATTTTCTGCAGCGAATGACAGACTGGTCTGGCGGGGTCTCTGAACCAACCATCCTCACCGGCGATTTCAACGTCGCACCGCTGGAAAATGACGTGTGGAGCCACAAGCAGCTTCTGAACGTCGTCAGCCACACACCGATTGAGGTAGAGGCACTGGGGCGCTTGCAGGCGGCCGGCAATTGGGTTGATCTGGCCCGGCAATTTGTTCCCGCTGATCAGCAGCTTTATACTTGGTGGAGTTACCGGGCGCAGGATTGGGAAACGTCGGACCGTGGCCGTCGGCTGGACCATATGTGGGTCACGCCTGATCTGACCGACAAGGCTGTAGCCCACACGGTGCACAAGCCCTGCCGCAACTGGGGCAAGCCATCCGACCATGTGCCTATTGTCACGGAGTTTCGCCTTTGAACGGTGCAGATCCGAAAGCTGCGGCAAAGGCTATTGATGCGCTGCGCCGCGGCTGGGCGGTTGCCGTGCAGGGCAGCCATGCGGCGATTGGCCTGATCGCGATAGAAACCACCAGCTCTGTCGACGGTGCTTCGGCGATTCTGCTTTCATCATCGCGAGCAGCGACGCTGAAACTGGCGAACCAGTTTGCCGCCGCAGATATTGCCTTGCCAGTGCTGATTTCCGTCCCCGCTGATCTGGATGCAATATTGGCGCTGGCCATTGCCGATCCTGCATTGGACATGCGTTACCCCATGAAGGGGCCTTTTGCAGCGCAGCCCCTACCCGATGCAGGCGCAGCAATGGCAGCGATGGAACTCGCGCGCGAGGCCGGATTGCTCCCGGCGTTTTTGATTGTGGATGTCGATCAGGCGGAGGTGACTGCTACCGTCGCTGACATTGCCGCTTTTCAGGATGCGGCAGCATTGCGTATTGCGGCGCGTGCCAAATTGCCGGTTGCAGCCAGCGTGCAGGCAGAGCTTGTTGCCTTTCGTTCAACCGCTGATGCTGCTGATCATGTCGCACTGGTGGTGGGGCAGCGTAACGACGCTGCACCAGTCGTGCGTCTGCACAGCGAATGCCTGACAGGCGATGTGCTGGGCAGCCTGAAATGTGACTGTGGGCCACAACTGCATGAGGCGCTGCAACACATTGCCGATGCGCAATGGGGCATATTGCTTTATCTGCGGCAGGAAGGGCGTGGCATTGGTTTGGTCAACAAGCTGCGCGCCTATGCGCTGCAGGATCAGGGCTTCGATACCGTTGATGCCAATATTCGGTTGGGCTTTGCGGTTGATGCGCGTGATTTTGCCGTCGCGGCGCAGATGCTGCGCCTGCTGGCGGTCGATAAGGTACGCCTGCTAACCAACAATCCCGAAAAAGTCGCCGGGCTGGAAGCGGAGGGAATTAGGGTTGCCGAACGTTTGCCGCTGAAAATCGCCGCCAATCCCCACAACTTGCACTATCTGGAAACGAAACGCGACCGGACCGGTCACAAGCTTTGATAGCCCAGCCAAATGCTGGCAGGGCAACGAAACAGCCCTTAATCAGCCAATATATGCATTACCATGGGTTCGCCCAGCAAGCTGTCTGAGCCCCCCAATGTCTTCAGTGTCGCGTCAATCGCGGCCTCCGCGCCTTCATGCGTAACCATGGAGATCAGCGCTGAGCCGTCGGCCACTTCGCGCTGGATCAGGCTTTCGATCGACAGTCCGGCATCGCGCATGGCCGCAGCGATTTCTGCCAGAACGCCTGCCCGGTCGGCAACGATCATGCGCAAATAGGTACGGCCGATGCGGTGCGCAGAGGCGGCGCGGGGCAGCTGCTCCAGCTCCGCAGTCGGCATGGAAAAGGCAGGGCCGGTTTCCTTGCGGGCAATATCGACCAGATCGGCAACGACGGCAGAGGCTGTGGGGCGGTCCCCTGCGCCAGCACCCTGGAACAGCAGCCGGCCTGAAAAATTGCCCTCTGCCACCACGGCATTGGTGGCACCAGTAACATGCGCCAAGGGATGGTTGAGCGGAACCAGACAGGGATGGACGCGCTGAAACAGCTGGGCATCCCCATTTTCACCGTCAATTTCGGCAAAGCCAATCAGCCGGATACGATAGCCAAGCGCCTGCGCCTGCGCGATATCAGCGGCCAGTATCTTGCGGATGCCGCGTATTTCCACTCCGGCAAAATCGATCGTGGAACCAAAGCTTAAAGAAGCGAGGATCGACAGCTTGTGCGCCGCATCAACGCCATCAATGTCAAAACTGGGGTCGGCCTCGGCAAATCCCTTGGCCTGCGCGTCCGCCAACACCTCGGCAAAGTCACGCCCGTCACGTTCCATGGCGGACAGGATGAAATTGCAGGTGCCATTAAGGATGCCATATACGCGGTCGATCCGGTTGGCGGCGGCGCCATCGCGCAGGCCCTGAATCACCGGGATACCTCCCGCCACCGCCGCCTCAAATTTCAAGGGCGCATGCCGCTCTTCGGCAAGCGCACCCAGCTCTGCGCCATGGTGCGCGACCATCGCCTTGTTTGCAGTGACCAGCGCCCGGCCATTGCCCAGCGTTTCGCGCGCCAGCGTAAGCGCCGGGCCATCAGAGCCGCCGACCAGTTCAACGACAACATCAACATCATCAGCCGTTGCCAGCTCGCCCATATCATCGACCCAACGATAGGGCGACAGATCAACGCCGCGATCCTTGGCCCGGTCACGCGCAGTCACGGCGCTGATGATAATAGGCCGACCGGCTCGGCGGGCAATCAGCGCGCGATTTTCCTCAACCAGCCGGATAACCCCGGTGCCAACGGTGCCGAGCCCGGCCAATGCGATGCGAAGCGGTTTTGACATATGGTCGCAGCGCTTAGAGCCTGAGCACGCTTGCCGCAATCCCCCCGCCTGCCTATAGGCGCGCAGATGACGAACCAGCCGACCATATTGATCCTCGCCGGAAAGCGCGATGGCAAACTTGATCCTCTGGCAGAGCGTGCCGGTGTGAGCCACAAATGCCGCGTGCCCATTGCTGGTAAACCATTGCTGCAATGGGTGCTTGAGGCCGTAGCCCCTGCTTTTCCAGAAGCGCGTATCTATGTTTCGATCCATGATCCCGCGGTGATTGCCGACTTGCCGGGTGTGGCCGAATTGACGGCTGCAGGCCGCCTGCATCTGTGCGCGGCGCAGGCGGGAATTGTTGAAAGCGTGGAGGCGGCAATTGCCGCCGCAGGCGGTGAAAGCGCATTCCCGCTGATGATCACGACGGCGGACAATGTGCTGGCTGAACCCGATTATCTGCGCGGGGTGCATGAAGAAGCGCTGGCCGGCGAAGGCGACGCCGTGGTGGTGCTGGCAACCCGCGAGTCCATCCGGGCAGCGCATCCAGACGGGCAACGCAAATTCTATGAATTCAGCGATATGGCGATTTCCAACTGCAATGTTTTCTGGCTGCGCAATGCGAAGGCGCTGGCGGCAACAGAGGCCTTTCGTGAAGGGGGCCAATTTGCCAAGAACCGTGCCCGCATTGCCAAGGCCTTTGGCATTTGGAACCTGATCCGTTTTCGCCTTGGCTGGTGGACGTTAGACCGCGCCTTTCTAGCGATCAGCAGCCGTTTTGGCGTGCGTGTTGTGCCATTGGTTACGCCCGATGGCGCCTTTGCGATCGATGTCGACAATGAACGCACTTACGGTGTGGCAGAGCTGCTACTGAAGGCGCGTAAGGCCGCGTAAGCACGCGGCTGGCTGTTATCTGCGCCTCAAATGGTCCGGGCGTTTATTGCCGAAGCTGGCGCTCAATCTGCTCAAGCAGCCAGGCCTTTGCCGCTGCATCAGCAAAGCTGTGCGAGGCGGTTGGGTAGGAGGTGAGGCTGGCTCGGGACCGCACTTTCTCAAAAGCTGCGTTTTTCCATGCGGCCATAAAGGCCATGGCCGTTGTATCACGCTCTGCGATCAAAATAGTAGCAGAAGTCGATGAGCCGGTCAGCGCCTCTGCCAACCGCGTGGTAAGCCCGCTGGGCTTTTCACCCTGCGCTGCCTTGGCAATGCCACCAGCAAGCTTCTTCAAATTAATCTTGCCCGTGAACAGATCAACGAGGCTGCGCGGGTTTTTCAGCCGGTTCCAATAGCGCGCCCGTATGGCCGAGGGGGATGGAGGAACTGGCGCGTCTTCTGCGCCGTTCTCAAGCACCCATGGATTGGCAAGGATCAGGGCGTCAATGGCAAGCCCCCGATGATGGAGCACTAGCGCGCTGGCTGCGTCGCAATTGCCGAAGGCGATCAGGCGCTTCAGCGATGGCACCTCATGCCGGAAAGCAGCAACAGCAGCGGCAATATCAGGACCGCTTGTTTCAAAGCCGCCATTGCTGCCTTCGCTTTCTCCAATGCCGCGCCGGTCATAGCGCAGCACCGAGTGGCCAAGCGCGGCGAAATGCGCGGCCATTGCCGTCTGTCCGGCATGCGCTCCGCTGCGGATTTCATTGCCGCCGCTGACAATCAGCAGGCCGGTGGCACCAGTGCCTCCATCAAGCGTGCCAGCAAGCTGTGCGCCTTCGCAAGCAAAGCTGATCATCCGGCGCATGCCGCGCTCCAATGGTCAAGGTCGTCAGCAATGCTGGCGGACATGGCAGCATCATCCTGCGGCTCAGCACGCAACCAGAGCGGGGAACCGCTGATGTCCTCTCCCAGCTTGCGTTCTGTGAGACCGGATGCTGGTGAAGGGACCGCCAATTGAAGCTGCGCGATCATGGCAGACCCAATGCTGTTGCCGCCCAGCTCAATCGGACCGGGCTGCGCCAGCAATTCCGCCTCGCCTAGCGTGCGGCCTGCTTCTTTCTCACCCGCAATGCGCGTGCGGATCATGGTTTTCAGGATCGAAGCGCCCTTGGCCGGGGCCAGTCTCCAATGCGGCAGAACAGGCGCATCATCGACCAGCGCCCCGCCGCGCAGCGCCGCAATATGCGTCGCACCCAGCTGCCCGGCACAGGCGGCCACGGCCTCTCGCCAGCCTTCAAGCGATTGATCCTCAAGCGGAGCCATACTCTCATTACAGCCGGGCAAGTCGATCAACACTGTTCCGACGCCACGCGCTTCCAGATCGCGCATCGCCTGCACCAGCATGCGCCTCACCCGGTTCATTTCGTCGAACAGCGGCGGGATGATCAGGATCTGCCGCGCTGCACCCGCGCCAAAGGTCAGGCAATATTCGCGCTGCCCCTTATAATCATAGCTCCGATATTGCGGCGCACTCACTCCGATACCTTGGCCCTGGCAAAGGCAACAAGGCTGCCAAAGCTCTCGAACAGCTCGCCATCAATTTCATCATCGTCGATCATGATGTCCAAGCGGTCTTCCATTTCGGTCAGCAGCCCGGCGACGGCCATTGAGTCGAGTTCCGGCAAAGCGCCGAACAAAGGCGTATCATCGGTCATCGCGGCAACCGTCGCCGGGGCAACGCCCAGCACATCAATCAACAACGCGCGGATGGTGGTTTCGACTTCATCGGGAACAAAGGGCATTGCTGTCTTTCCTATTTTTGGGCGCGATAAGCGCGAAACTGCCGCAAGGCAATGTGCGGCCAATTGGCGGGGTGGTTGGGCCAGAAAAGTTCAAGCCGGTAGCGCGGGCGCACCGCCTCCATCCATTCCGCCTTATAGGCATCATTGCCGGTACCAAAATCAATCAGGTTTACATGGTCAATATCAATGACATGCTGGAACAGCGCTGCTGACAACAAAGTGCCGGGTGAGGACGCCATATGCCGTTCGTCATGCGCCAATTTATGGATCAATGCGCTGCCATTTTCCACGGTCCAGAATTGCGCGGCAACGGGCAGGCCATCGATATAGGCAAGGCCCAGCCGCAACGCACCGGCTATGCTTTCCCGTTCTGCTAGCTGGCGCAGGAAATGGGGGCTGCCTTCATGCGGTTTCCAGCTGCGGGCGTAAACGCGCTCATAATCCGCCCAGCTTTCAGCGTTAAATTCGCGCTCAATCCTGATGGTGACGGCGCCCGATTTACCCTTGCGCTTTACCGTGTTCTTCAACCGGCTGGGGCGCGCCTCCCAGTAGCTGTCAAAGCTGCGGCCTTTGACATCCAGATAATGGTTTTCATCGCATGGCTCGCGAAACACCTGCCAACCGGCCTGGGTAAAGGCATTGGCGATTAACGTCGCGCTATGATCCTCATCGGGCAGCGGCGATAGGGTAAGCCGCCGGGCCTGCGTCTTTGCCAGTGCCGCGACCTCTCGGAGCAGCGCCAGTCTTGTCACCTCATCGCTGGTGCTTGCAAAAATCGGCCGCCAGTGGAAATTATACCAGTTGGCAAGTGCTGCATAATGGCCGCGCCCTGCCTGCATCAGCGGCAGCCAGGCTTCCGCCGCGCCATCGCTGGCCCGCAGCAGCAACGGCTGTCGATCACGCAGCGCCATGCGGTGCAGGCTTTCCAGCCAGTCGATCCGGTCAAACAGCGACGGCTGCCGCTCACGGTCAAGCGCGCCTGCTGCCGCCGCTTGCGCGGTCAGGAAATTATAGTGATATTCACCTTTCACTGGCAATTATCGCCCCCGATTAACTGCATAAAACAACCAGATATCCCAATGCCAAATGAACCGATGACAAAAAATTTGCCAGCTTTTCCACTCGATCATCTGCCCCTGCATGGCAAGCCGGATGCCCCCGCGCTGCGCCTTAAGGACTGTGTCTATAGCTTTCAGGCGTTAAACATCCGTATCGGTCGATTGGCAAAATTTCTGGCGGATCAGGGCTTTGTCGCCGGGGACCACATTGCGACCTGGTTGCCTAAGACTGAACTGGCCTGTCTGATGCCGCTGGCGGCCGTGCGTGCCGGACTTGTGCATGTGCCGGTAAATCCGCTTTTGAAGCCTGCGCAGGTTGCGCATATCATGACAGATAGCGGGGCAAGGGGCTTGGTAACAAGCACGGTGCGGGCCGGACAATTAATCCCTTCCGCTCCAGGCGTGGCGGGGACGGGCTATGAAGTCATTGACGAATCCAATATCCTCGCTCACCTCGACGACGAAACCTCTCCCGCACTCCCACCGCTCCCCGCCGATACCGACACAAACAGCCTGGCAGCCATCCTCTACACCAGCGGTTCGACGGGGCGGCCAAAGGGTGTGATGCTCAGCCATGCCAACCTCACGATCGGCGCTGTCAGCGTGGCGGACTATCTGAAGCTTGCCGCAGACGATGTAACGCTTGCGGTGCTACCGCTCAGCTTTGACTATGGGCAGAACCAGCTCTTCAGCACATGGCAGGCTGGCGGCTGTGTGGTGCCATTGGACTATCTTGCCCCGCGCGATGTAATCAAGGCCTGCGCCAAATATGCCGTCACTACCCTCGCCGCTGTGCCGCCGCTGTGGGTGCAACTGGCCGAGCAGGATTGGCCCGCAGAAGCCACTGCAAACATGCGCCGTCTGACGAACAGCGGCGGTGCCCTGACGCCGTCTCTGGTAAAGGCGCTGCGCAATATCTTTGGCGCAAAGACTGATATTTACGCCATGTACGGCCTGACCGAGGCGTTCCGCTCTACCTATCTGGATCCTGCTCTGATCGATGCCAACCCGGTCAGCATGGGGAAAGCGATTCCCCATGCGGAAATCATGGTCGTCGCAAAGGATGGAAGCGCAGCCGCGCCCGGCGCGCATGGCGAATTGGTCCATGCCGGGCCATTGGTCGCGCAAGGCTATTGGCAGGATGCCGAGCGCACCGCCGCCCGCTATAAGCCCGCGCCATCATGGTCGCTTTATGGTGGCATGGCGGTCTGGTCTGGCGACACGGTATGGCGCGACGAAGCGGGCCTGCTATATTTCGTCGGCCGCGACGATGCGATGATCAAGACTAGCGGCAACCGCGTCTCCCCCACCGAAGTGGAGGAAGCGGCAGTGGAAAGCGGGGTGGTCGTCGAAGCCTGCGCCCTTGGCCGCAAGGATGACCGGCTGGGTGAGGCGATTGTGCTTTTCGTGCGGGCGTCAGGAGAAGCCAATGATGCAGCGCTGACCGCCCATATGAAGGCAGCCTTGCCCAATTATATGCAACCGGCCGAATATATGTGGTTGGAAGAATTCCCCAAAAATGCGAACGGCAAGTTGGACCGGGATGGGTTGAAAGCGATGCTGCTCCAAGGCCGCGACTAAAGCCTCCGCGCAACTTCCCGCCGCCGATTATCACTGAACAGGAAAATGGTGCCAGAAGAAGACACGACTGCTGGCCCTATATATTTGTTTTTATCTATTTATTTTGAACTGCCCTTCAAACTGGCCCCCAGAAAGGCCCCATAACCGGAACAGCCATGGGGGTGGCGGTCGAAAGCCCGCTGGATTTTTTTCTCGCAAGAGACGGCGGTAACTGATTGGAGAACCGACATGCCCACATTCGTGGGTTTAGGTCCAATAGGACACGGCAGCGAAGTGGACACCTAAATTCTCAGGTGTTGTCGCCGTAAACCCTGAGATATTTAAAAAGGCATCGAGCGAGCAACAAGACCGATGACTCAGGACTTTGGGTTAATGTCGTATGTGAACAACATCGATCCGGCGGAAACAAAGGAGGACCGGCGTTCTTCAAAACGACACGTGGCGGTCATATTGGTTGCCAAGTTATCAGGAGATTTTGCAGATTCGATTTGCCGGATCAAAAACATCTCTACTTCCGGCGTCCTGCTGGAGACCAACGTCCAGTTGAATGAGGGACAACAGGTTAGTGTAGAACTGAGGTCTGATCTGCATTCAGTTGGACAGGTGGTATGGAGCAAAAACGGACATGCCGGTGTAGAATTTATTCAGCCAATCGACGTCGCTCGCTACTTAATGCGACCGGGACATAAGCTTGAACGGGTGAAGGCCCGGGCTCCTCGTTATCGATGTCGAGCATTGGCTACACTCATCGTAGATGGGATCGGCGCCATCTGCACAATCAATGATATCGCCTTATCCGGTGCTCGACTTGGAAATCTTCCAAAAGGCCTAGTTTTGCGTCCTAACTTCGCGGTTAAATTGCAAACGGATGGAATATCCTCTCGACATGCCAACATCGTTTGGTGCAACCAAGAGTATGTGGGTATAAAGTTTCGACATCCCGTCCGGTACACAGAGCTTCGCGCATGGCTAGAAATAAACCACGGCCTCCCTATAAAAAACTCCTTGTAATGGTAATTAAAATATAGTTCATTAGTAATATTTGAACATAAAAGTCATGTCTTAAATTCTTTTCGAACCCTATTAGCAATTTTACAATACGCTTTAATGAAAACCTGCTAAAATTGTCATTTATCGTGTCGTTAATAACAACATAGGCGCGATACATCCACACCATCCACGTCTGCGCTTATAGCTCAACAGGATCCTGCCAGCATCGCTATCTTTCGCAATGCTGGCAGGATCAAATTCCTAGCATGTTTGCTATATATTTTCCTTCTAGGCGAAAGGGCGCTTTTCACTCGCCGTTGCACCTTGCCAACGAGCCGTGAAGACCTGTTTTGGAAGAGGAGCCTTATTCTGCCTCCGCGTCGGGAACCAATGCAATCTCTGCATTGAGAAGACGTTCCCAGAAGGCAAAGGGACCCATGCCTTTGGGAACGTCTACCTGTCGACAGAACCGAACCCTTGTGGGAGAGTGCGGTTAGCTATGATTACGGCTGCGCTCGAAGAAAATTTAGCCCGAAATTTTGATGTGCCGTTATGTGGGAGGCGAATTGGGGTTTGGTATGCTAACCGTTGAAAGGACAGCCGTTGTTTCAAGTCACCAGTCTGGCGTCAGCAATTATGGCTTTACGCACAGGGCGATATGTACAAAAAATACTAAGTTTAAAAATGCTTTGCGAAAAACTCGCTAATCTTGCAACGGTAAGTATCCGTAAGTGACAGGAAAGATCGCCGTCCATCTGAGGGATCTGCGGTCCTTATGATTATTTCTTGGTTTTCAAGGATAGCAATCCATCGCAGGGCCGTAGTGGCCGGAACATTTGAAGCGATGCAAAGACTGGATACAGAAACCGATCTGCCTTCTTCATACGCTATGAACAAATCAATCAATATATCCCAAGCTGGTTCGCCAAATATGTCAATATTATCAAATACATATCTTCTTTTTTGCCTAGCTCGATAGTATTTTTTGGCTCTTATTAGGCTAATATTGCCTGAAAAGTCGTCGGATCTATTGTTATCTTTGATCATAGTAATGCCTTAATTTGCGATACATACATGATCTGAAACTTTTTCGATTCGAAATCGTTTCGGCTAAATTTTTTTCATATTAACCCGTGCCTTAGGAAACTGAACCATTTCGATCCAGCAATTATGATGTGATCACTGATTTCGATGCCGAGCGGACGTGCGAGCAATAAGAGTTCTTTGGTGAACTGTACGTCGCACTTGCTCGGCTGAGCGTTGCCACCTGGATGGTTGTGTACCAAAACTAGTGATGTAGCAGCAAGCTCAAAAGCGCGTTTGAATATGCATCGTGCGTTGACTGTTATGGAATTGACAGAACCTGTACAAATAACTTCATCGCCAACTAGGTTTTTGGATTGGGATAAAAACACTATTCGGAGAGATTCAGTTGATTTAGAACCCATTGTCGCAACCAAATAGTCTATCAACCGCTGGTCTGTGGAGTTCAGTATGCGAGAAGGTACTTCCGATCTGAGCCCTTCAACAATGGCCGTGTGAGTTGCCTGCAAAAGATCCGACACGCGATCGTTCACTCCGATTACGCGTTCTAGAGACTCCCTGTTTTCGCAAAGAACACGGCCCAGAGTCGAAAACTCCCTTATAAGTGCTTTCGAAATTGCAGCAGCATCATGCGGCTCGACGGGAGTAACTAAGGCCTCCAAGATGGATCGGTGCCGTTCACTAAAAGCCTTTTTTGGTGCATGTAGGTCGCGATGATCAGGATGATCAACAATGGATACGAACTCGCCACTTGCATCGTGAGATATGCTGCCGGATGGATCGAGATGTCGAGAAGCATAGCTACGTGAGCTATCAGCGAAGTCGTTTGAAGCGCGCTCACGCATAACGGCCAAAGCCTCTTTGCTTTGAGAGCGACGAACAACAGCGCAAGCCATGCAACTGCGTCAATCGCGCATCGGTAAGGATCGAAAAAAGCAAATCTGGACTGTACAAAGGCATCTACTGCTAGCTCCGATATAAGCATAAAAATGAGGGTCGCCGCCACTGCACGTTCGGGGCCCCCACCTCTGCGCAGGGCGTAGGCGACACTGCAGAAAAGCAATACCAGAAAGAGGATCAGTCTCACCGCGCGAGACGAACACGCAGCAGCAAAGTTGTCAATTGATGCAATTCATGCAATGGCGCGAAGATTGTCGGCGTTATCAAGCGCCGCCTTTCCTGATGGGCACTCACGCAAATCGAGTCCTGCATGCACTTCTGCGATCAAGGTCAAATCCTTGTGCGCACGCAATACATCATTGCTGACTGCAACAAGCGACATTTGAGCTTTGGCCAATCGTGTAATGGTTGCTTGACCAGTTGCTGCTGGTACACCGGTATCGCGCCGCGCCTGAACAAGCGTCGCGATAAGGGACGCTACTGAGATAATTGCTTCGTCCACAGAAACCTCCGTGGCTGGTACTTGCCTGGCAATCCTGGTTGTGGCGATATCTGTATTCATTGGCATAATTGTCTCCTGCACTGGCAGGCATGCACCCCTACCAGTGGCACTATTTTGGGTTAGGTCTATAGCTACGGAGCAGTAAAAATGCTGGATAGGCTCTGGGCAACGGCTAGGCCGACCAAAACTATTGCCAAGATTCCAACGGTCAATCCGACGATTATCAAAATACGCTGCGCGGAATTGAAATCTACAGAAGGGCCCCGCAGGAATGGATGCCTGCCAACATAACTTTGTTCCGTAACGCCGCTGAAGGGGATCGCGGGTTCTTGGAGCATCATCATGCCGTCAGGCAAGCCACCCTGATCGGTCAATTCCCAGTTTTTTTCTGGCTTTGGAACACCTACCGGATCACATATGACGCGGTCATATATATGTGCATGCCTGGCGTACATCAGAGCTGCTTCGTCACGACTGCTCGCACCCAGTATATTGCGTGCATTTGCAATGCGTTGATCCACTGTGGGCTTAGATATCCCAAGTTGGCGGGCAATTTGCTTTGACGATTGTCTGAGTACGACAAGTTCCATGCACTGACGCTGCTTTTCCGTCAGACGCCCAACTTTACTCTCTTCGTCTTCGCTGTAGCCCACCACATGCTCCTGTCAGCACATGGCGAATATCGTGCATCACGTAAAATTTTTCAACTTTGTAGTGAGGTCAAGCCAGCCGATTCGCCGACAACGCTACCTCATGTGATAGGAGATAGTCTTCCAGCCGACGGAGCGCCAAATCGACATGCACTGCAACAAAAGGCAACTGCAAGCGATCGAGATCGCTCAACAGGATTTCAAACCTCGCCCTTAGATCTTCATATTCTTCTTGCATTTCCATGGATTTACAATCCTTGCCAAATTAGTGTAGCGCCTGCAAGTGAGCAAGCTGGTTGCCAGTCGCCGGCCAATTTTGCAATATCAGCGTCAGCGTTAAGATCGAGTTTACCATCGTTTGCCCCCCTACAGGAAAAACATCCGAAATGAAGGCGAATCGGGTCTGATTTTGGCAGCAGTCACAGAAACGTCATGAACCAAAGGTCATTTGCGAGCTTATGCCCAAGCTTGCATCGTTGCCCGAAGCCTTTCAATTGCTTGCTTCTTAATCTGGCAGACTCTAGCGGCACCAACCCCGAGAATTTGTCCAATCTCTTCGAGGTTGCACTCTTCCACGAAGAACAGCTGGAGTACCAAAGCTTCACGCTCCGGCAAATTGGAAATGCATTCTGAAAGACACTCACTTCGCTCGGACAACTCCATTCCGCTGTCCGCTCCAGGGCCCAGATCAGCAAATTCCATTGTCTGATCAGTGTAGTGATCGTCAATACTCCCATCCTCGATCGGCACCGAGCTAGAAACGATGCTGTGGTATGCCTCAGCGTCGAGACCCAACGCAGATGCCATCTCGGCAGAAGTAGGCGAACGCATCAGTTGCTGCTCCAAAGCATTTCTGGTGCCCGAAAGTTTTCGCCGCGCTTGCATGGCAGATCGTGTCATCCGTGCTTCCTTTCGAAGCTGATCAATCATAGCGCCACGTACTCGCGTTGAAGCATAAGTCGCAAAGGCGTAACCACGGTCTTCGTATCCGCGAGCCGCCTCAAGCAAGGCCATCAAGCCGGTTTGAACTAGGTCTTCCAGTTCCAACGAGGCGGAGACGCGCGAATAGACATGCCATGCGATTCGACGAACCATCTCGCCATGCTGGCGCAAGATTTCCTCTGGCCCTAGTTCATAACCGCCACATCCGATTGCTGTGCTGCTTCTTTTTTCTGTCGTGGTGATATTCAAATGTAACATCGATCAGTTTTCCTTTTCAAAATCGCTAATGTCGGAAAGCAGGGCAGGCGTGCGTTGGCCGCCTATGCTGGCAATCACCTCGACCGCCTTGGTTTCGGGGATTTCCAGAAATGAGAGTACAGCCACATCGGCAAATTGCGCCCGCAGCAGCCGGGCGATAGGGGCGCGGCATATGGGCGAGGTGATCACGGCAAAGCTGCGCGCTGCAAGCAGCAGCGGCTGCACTGCCTCATCCA
>CAYVQO010000018.1:0-12242 GCA_964452835.1 uncultured Sphingorhabdus sp.
CGATCGTCGCCTTTGCGAAAGATGGTGAGCGCCTGATCGGCCAGCCCGCCAAGCGCCAGGCAGTGACCAATCCGGACAACACAATTTATGCGGTGAAACGCCTGATCGGCCGCCGCTTTGACGATCCATTGACCAAGAAGGACATGGAACTCGTCCCTTATAATATCGTAAAGGGCAAGAATGGTGATGCCTGGGTGAAGGCAGGCGGTGAAGATTATTCGCCTTCGCAAATTTCGGCCTTCACGCTGCAGAAGATGAAAGAAACCGCAGAAGCCTATCTGGGCGAAACGGTGACGCAGGCTGTCATCACCGTGCCAGCCTATTTCAACGATGCGCAGCGTCAGGCGACCAAGGACGCCGGACAGATTGCCGGCCTTGAAGTGCTGCGTATCATAAACGAGCCGACCGCGGCTGCCCTGGCTTACGGCCTTGATAAGGATGAGAATAAGACCATTGCGGTTTACGACCTTGGTGGCGGTACCTTTGACATCTCTATCCTGGAAGTTGGCGACGGCGTGTTTGAGGTGAAGTCGACCAATGGCGATACCTTCCTGGGTGGTGAAGATTTTGACAGCAAGCTGGTCGAATTCCTCGCAGCCGATTTCAAAAAGGCAGAGAGCATTGACCTGACCAAGGATAAGCTGGCTCTCCAGCGTTTGAAGGAAGCAGCGGAAAAGGCGAAGATTGAGCTTTCTTCGGCGCAGACCACGGAAGTCAACCTGCCCTTCATCACCGCTGACCAGAATGGGCCGAAGCACCTGGTTAAAAACATTAGCCGTGCCGATCTGGAAAAGCTGGTTGACGACCTGATCAAGCGTACGCTGGAGCCATGCAAAAAGGCCATCGCCGATGCTGGGATTAAGGCCGATGCCATTGACGAAGTCGTCATGGTTGGCGGTATGACCCGCATGCCCAAGGTGCGCGAAGTGGTGAAGGCCTTTTTTGGCAAGGAGCCGCATGTCGGCGTGAATCCCGATGAAGTCGTTGCTATGGGTGCCGCCATTCAGGCAGGCGTGTTGCAGGGCGACGTGAAGGACGTTTTGCTGCTCGATGTAACGCCGCTGTCGCTGGGCATCGAGACGCTGGGCGGCGTGTTCACCCGCATGATCGACCGCAACACGACCATCCCGACCAAAAAGTCGCAGACCTATTCAACTGCGGACGACAACCAGAATGCCGTGACGATCCGCGTGTTCCAGGGCGAGCGCGAAATGGCAGCGGATAACAAGCTGCTCGGGAATTTCGACCTTGTCGGCATTCCCCCCGCACCGCGCGGTGTGCCGCAGATTGAGGTTACCTTTGACATTGACGCCAATGGCTTGGTCAGCGTGACCGCCAAGGACAAGGGGACTGGCAAGGAACAGCAGATCAAAATCCAGGCCTCCGGTGGCCTGTCCGATGCTGATATCGATCAAATGGTCAAGGATGCCGAGCAGTTTGCGGAGGAAGACAAGAAGCGGCGTGAAGCGGCGGAAGCCAAGAACAATGCCGAAAGCCTTGTCCACACCACGGAGAAGCAGCTCGAAGAGCATGGCGACAAGATTGACGCTGGCTTGAAGGGCGAGATTGAGGCGGCGGTTGCTGAAACCAAAGCGGCGATCGAAGGTGGTGACTCCGAAGCGATGAAGGAAAAGGCCACGGCTCTTGCGCAGGTTGCAATGAAGATGGGTCAAGCGATCTACGAACAGGAGCAGGCAGCCGGTGCGTCGGCGGGCGGGGCTGCGGAAGAGGCTCCGGCGGATGACAATGTCGTCGATGCCGAGTTTTCCGAAGTCGACGAAGACAAGAAAGACTGATGATTACCGGTGGCCGTCACTCCTGCCAATGGTGGGATGACGGCCAAGGGTTGGAGGGACGTCGGTCGTGAGCCTCGATATCGATTATTATGAACTGCTCGAAGTAGAGCGGACGGCGGATGAAAAGACGCTGAAAACCGCTTACCGCCGGTTGGCGATGGAATGCCATCCCGACCGCAACCCCGGTTGCGACAAATCTGAAGCCAAGTTCAAGGCCATCAATGAGGCCTATGATGTGCTGAAAGACCCGCAAAAGCGGGCGGCCTATGACCGTTTTGGCAAAGCAGCCTTTGAGAATGGTGGAATGGGTGGCGGCGGCGGGCGCGGCGGCGCCGGCTTCAGCGATTTTTCCGACATTTTTGAGAGCTTCTTTGGTGATGCCTTTGGCGGCGGACGCCAGCGTGGGCCAGTGCGCGGTGCTGATCTGCGTTATGATCTGGAAATCAGTCTGGACGAAGCCTTCCATGGCAAATCGACCGAGATCAGAATTGATGTCGCAGAACATTGTGGCGATTGTTCGGGGTCTGGCGCGCAGCCCGGCACCGGATCACGCCGCTGCAACCTTTGCGGCGGGCATGGCAAGGTGCGGGCACAGCAGGGCTTTTTCGTCGTCGAACGCACTTGCCCAACATGCCACGGACGTGGCGAAGTCATCGAGAACCCGTGTCGCAAATGTGGCGGCGACGGGCGTGTTGATGCACGCAAGGCGATTCAGGTTGATATTCCACCGGGCGTCGATGAAGGCACCCGTATTCGCGTCGCTGGCAAAGGTGAGGCTGGTCCCAATGGTGCAGCCGCAGGCGATCTTTACATCTTCATCCATGTCTCACGGCACAAGGTTTTTGAACGTGACGGAACGACATTATTTTGCCGTGCGCCAATCAGCTTTTCGACAGCAGCACTGGGCGGCGAAATCACCATCCCCGGTCTGGATGGTGCAAAGCATGTGATCACTATCCCCGAAGGTATTCAGTCGGGCAAGCAACTGCGGCAGCGCGGCGCAGGCATGCCTGTGTTGCAAGGGCGTGGCAGAGGTGATCTGGTAATCCAGATAGATGTTGAAACCCCGACCCGGTTGACGGCCCGGCAAAAGGAAATCCTGCGCGAATATCGCGAAACCGAAACCGGCGACGAATGCCCGCAATCGCGCGGCTTTTTTGATCGGGTCAAGGAAATCTGGGACGATCTGACCGACTAGGCCGTGGTCGCCAGCCAGCACAAGACTCCAAGCCCTTCAAATGCTAAGATATTCATGAAGGGGCGAGTCGATGGCTAACCATAGGTTCGACAAGCGAGAATTTTTGCAGATGGCAGGCGGTTCTGCCTTCGCTTTATGGGCGGCGTCACGCGGCTATGCGCAGGACGGCAAGGTGCTGGGGCTGGAGGTCCCACGCGAGATATTGGACATTATCCCGCGCAAGCCACTCAATTATATCCGCATCGCCGATTCTGTTTTGCGCTTGGAACGCGAGGCAGACCGCAAGGGGCTGCCGCAATCGAAACTTGCGCTTGGCAAGGGGCAGTCGCTCGCCGATTTGGCCGAATCGCTCTATCAAATGGCAATGCCTCGCCTCGTGGCGCTGATTGATCGCAGCGAAGATATAGACCTCGGCTTTGCCGACAAGGCAGGCGAGTTGCTAGCGGAATTGCATCAGGGCCAACATGAACTGCCAGAGGCGCTACGGCTTGCTCCGATTGCGATGGAGTATCGCCCTACACCCGGCGGTATGCGTTTCTACCAGCAGCCAGAGGAGCCGCCGCCGCAGATTATCTTTGTTCCCGGCGCCCCCGGTGAGCCAGCGCCCCCTGCAGCTGAAGCCCCGCCATCGCCCCCAAGCCCGAACCCGCCATCAGCGGAAGATGACAGTGACAGGCCGTTAAGCCGTGCACGCGACTATGCCACGCTGAAGCCGGAATATGCACGGATGTTCCGCAAGCTTGAAGTGCGGCCCAACTATGCCGACAGTGCCAATTGGCATCTGGAAATGGTCCGCAAATCGCGTGCCCGCTATGAACGGGTGGAGGCAGCAACAGGCGTACCGTGGTACTTCATTGCCGTGACCCACGGGTTGGAGGCGAGCTTTAATTTCAGGGCCCATCTGCACAATGGCGATTTTCCGCTAACGGCGCGCACGCGGCAGGTGCCAGCGGGTCGCCCCTCGGTCTGGCTGCCGCCCTCCGATTGGGAATCAAGTGCAAAGGATGCCTTGCGCTTGCTCGGCTATACCGGCCAGAAGGATTGGAGCCTGGAGCGCACGCTCTACCGGCTGGAGGCCTATAACGGGCTGGGCTATCGCGGGCTGGGTGTGCCGACACCCTATCTTTGGAGCTTCTCCAACCATTATGATCGCGGCAAATTTGTCGCTGATGGCAAATTCAGCAACACGGCCCGGTCGCAACAATGCGGCGCAGCAGTCATATTGAAACTGCTGGTGGAAGCAGGCGAAATAAAGTTAGAAGCGGCTGTCTGAAGCTGCTGTTGGGAGAATGACTATGAAAATCCGTACTCTTGCGTTGGCGCTTGCCTGTGGCGTGGCCTTTCTCCCCGCGCATGCGCAGCAGGATATGTCAAAGGTTGAAATCAAGACCCAGCCACTGGCCCCCGGTGTAGCTGTGCTTTTCGGTGCGGGCGGGAATATCGGCGTTTCCTATGGAGAGGACGGCACGATCCTGATCGATGATCAGTTCGCGCCGCTGACCGCGAAAATACAGGCGGCAGTCGCAGCCTTGGGCGCGCAGCCAGTCAAATTCCTGATCAACACCCATTGGCATGGCGACCATAGCGGCGGGAATGAAAATCTGGGCAAGGCCGGCGCGATTATCATGGCGCATGACAATGTCCGCGTCCGCATGGCAAGCGACCAGAAGACCCGCTTTGGCGAAGTGAAGGCGAGCCCAAAGGCTGCATTGCCTGTGGTCACCTATGCCGAGGGGCTGAAGCTGCATCTTAATGGTGAAGAAGTCCGGGTTATCTCCGTCCCGCCCGCGCATACTGATGGCGACAGCATCATCCACTGGACCAAATCCAACGTCATCCACATGGGCGACCTGTTCTTCCACAAAATGAGCTACCCCTTTGTCGACACCGGCAGCGGCGGCAATGTGCGCGGCGTGATTGCAGCAGCGGAAAAGGCGCTGGCAATGGCCGATGACAATACGAAGATCATTCCCGGCCATGGCGAAGTCGCGAGCAAAGCCGAATTACAGGCCTATCATGACATGCTGGTGGCGATTGTCGGCAAGGTTGATACCGCGATAAAGGCAGGCAAGACGCTGGATGAGATAAAGGCGATGCGCCCGGCCGATGGCTTTGGTGTAAACCCCAAGGGTTTCATCTCCGCCGATGCCTTTGTCGAGACAGTCTATGGGAATTTGACTGCGAAGGGTGCCGTGCGGTGAACAGAAAGAAATCTCCATTCGGGTCTTTGGTTTTACTGTCGCTGGTCGCAACACCGATTGACGCCGCAGAGCAGGTCGTTGTGCCGCTGCGATTGCAATCGACATCGCAATGGGTGGTCGATTTCAAGGAGGATAGCTGCCAATTACGTCGTGTCTTCGGCGAAGGCGACAACAGGACGCTCATCGCGTTCAGCCGCTATGCACCGGGTGACCAGTTTCGACTGGTTTTGGCCGGCGCTCCGATCAAAACTTTGTCAAGGGGGCGGCTGACGCTCCAGTTCGGTCCTGGCGAAGGCGAGCAAGAGGTTGGGTATCATGCTGCGACAGCGGACGATGGGATGTTTGCGCTTGTGATTCACTCCGCCATTCGCCTGTCAGCCGATCCGAAACCGACGGGGGATCCTGAGCCGCTGCCGCCATTGGGCGCTGCCCGGGAGAAGGCGGTCACTTTCCTCAAGCTCAAACAGGGCAAAAAGCAGCCGGTGATCTTGAATCTGGGCGCGATGGATAAACCTTTCGCGGTGTTGCAAAGCTGCGTCGATGACATGGTGTCCAAATGGGGCATTGATGTGGAGGCGCACAAGACTTTGCTCAAGCATGCAAAGCCCGCAGGTAATCCGGGGATGTGGGTTACTACCAGCGACTATCCGATGAAGATGCTTGGTGAAGGCCAATCTGCCATTGTCGAATTTCGAATGGATGTGGATGAGAGAGGAAAGCCTGTCGGTTGCCATATTCAAGCATCCACACGGCCCAAGGAATTTGACAATGCAGTGTGCGGCTCAATGATGCGCCGGGCCAAGTTTGAACCCGCTATGGACGCGAGTGGCAAACCGATAAGGTCTTACTACCGAAATACTGTAACGTTTGCGACGTGGGATGATTAGCCGCCTATTTCATCCCTCAGAGCCGCAATAAGCGGCCTTACCCGCTTCAGCCGCTTTTCCTCCTGATCAAGGATGGCGGTGAAGGCCTTTTTCTTCAGCGCCAGCACCGAGCCTTTATCCAGCTCCTTACCCGTCGGCAGCGCAGAGACCAATATATCCACCAGCCGGTCAACGCCGTGCAGCCGTCCCCAAAGATAGTCATTCTCGCGATAGGCGCGGCTGAAGAAAGCACCGAAATTGTTGAACTCGATCCCCTTTAGCGTGGCGGCGGCACCGCCGCTGCGGATGGTGGTGGCATCGTCGGGCGCAATGCGATCCACCTTAACGGGATCAAATTCATCCAGCCCCTCCCCCTGAAGCAAGGGCAAAGTGGCAATGTCATAAAGCGTATACCCCAGATAGCCGAACAGCATGGTCCGCCGCGCCGCTTCCGGCAGCTGCATCATGGCATCCAGCAGGGCCCGATCCGTTGCATCGTCAGCAGCTTTCAAATCGCGACAGTTTGCGAGCTGATCGATCAGCCTGCCGGGGTCGCTTGTGGCCATGCGCACAGCATCGGCGACCTGTGGGCTCAGATACTCCGCCGTTTCCATCTCGAAATAGCGCGATAGGCTTGCATAAATGGCGTCGCGCATGGCGTCCGATGCGGCGGCCGGAACGTCAGCCGTCCCTTCAATGTCCTCGGCCAATCGCCGGGCAAGGAAGCGCAGGCGGCGGATACGGAAACGGACATCCTGTTGGCGGAAGAAGCGTATGGTGGGGCGTGCCATCACTTTGCCCTTTGCGCCAGTCACGCGGTCCAGATCTCGTGCGCAGATTTCATTCCAGACAGCTTCACGCAGCTGCGCAAAATGTTCGTCTCCGCCCTCTGGCAACACCCGGCGTGCGGTGGAGACAATATCGTCCATCAGCCCGACTAGCCGCAAATGCGCATAGGCAGGGTAGCTGTAGCCGCTGGCCGCCACAGCTTTTTCCAGCATGCTGATCCGCCATTTTACCATCCGCTCTGGCGTTGGCTTTGACAAAAACCATGTGCGGCCCAGCATTGCCTCAATCATTTCTTCCACTTCGGGGCGGAGATGTTCGGTGATTTCGCGCATCCGGGCGATTCGTTGCGACCGCCCTTCAATCGCGTTCAGGCTATCGCGGATTGGCTGTTCGCGCGGGATATCGGAAGTTGCGCCGAATATGGTTGCGAAGAAACCGGGGGCTTTGACCTGATCGGTTCCATCGGTCTTGCGCTTGCGGATACGGAAGCTGGGTCGACCGGGCTTTGGGTCAATATAGACAAAGCGGCGGTCAACCTCTCGCCTGGCCGGGCGGTTGCGCAGCGCACCGATGGCTTGCGAAAAGGGCGCATTGGCAAGCACTGATCCATCGATCAGAAACGCGTCTTCGGCTGTGCCTGCGGCAAAATGTTGCGGCAGGATCCGCTGTAAAAAAGCATCGCGTTGCCCCCATTCAACCTTGCGGCTTTTCAAAAGGCCGTCCAGCTCGCGAACGGTAAAGGGCGGAAATGCTCCCGGAAAACTCGCCGTAGCACGGCCGGCAAAGACCAGTTCGGCGGCATGCGCAATTTCTCCAGCCGGTTTGCCCCGCGTGGAAAATCCAATGCTGATACGGTGTTCGGTCTCGGTCACATTAGCGGGGCTGTTCAGGCGCAGTTGCTCGCTATGGCCGTGAAAATCGGTGACAGTGACAAACAGGTCAAGCGGTTGTCCACCTGGCAGCAACGGATGCCCCGCCGGTCCGCTTGCCATGGTCTGAAAGGCATTGAGCAACAGGCGAGAAAAGCCACGCCCGCCAAATGGCGGCTGGAACCAGCGGGCCCGGACAAAGCGCGAGAGTTTGGTCGCGACTTCATCTTGTGCTTCCGCCGCGACGGTCCGTTCAATCGCGCCGCCGCGCCGCCGCAAGACCATCCATGCAATGGGGGCTGCCCAGAATTTGGAGAATCGGGACAATGGACGCGCATCGGGATCAAGCAACACCTCAACATCGGCTTCGCGTAGCCACAAATCGGTAAGAGGCTCAAGCGACTGCCCGGTGACGATTGCCTGCGCCAAAAAAATGCCATTGATCCCGCCTGCGCTGGCCCCGGTGATAATGTCCGTGATGACGCGCATCCGCACACCGGATTTCGCCTCCATTTCGGCGATCAGTTCACGGTAAATCTCCTCACTGCCGCCTTCGGTCGGTGTGCCTTCGTGAAAGGCACGGCTGGCGCGGACCATGTGCCAGATCTCACGCGTGATACCGTGCATGTAAACAGCCAAGCTAACCCCGCCATAGCAGATAAGCGCCAGCCGGAGTTCCTTTTCACGCATGGCTATGATGTGGCAGCGGCAAGGGCGCTAGGCAAGCCTCAGACTTCAAACCAGACAGGTGTCGCTTTGAAGCTGGGGGTTTTGGATCGCGGGTCGATCTCGGTTCCCGTCAGGATGTTTGCTTCCGGATAATAGGCCATCACGCTGCCACGGGCGAGGTCGAATGATTTGATGGTCACATTCTCCATGCGGCCGTGCTGCGAGACAAGCGTGGCAGTACCGCCGTCGGTCAGGCCATGGGCAACAATATCCTCCGGCGCGAGCATCACCGTCCAGCGGTCTGCGCCTCCCCGATAGCTATCAGTGCGCTCGTAGATGATGGTGTTGAATTGCCCCTCTGACCGAACGGTTGTCAGCATCAGTGCGGCCTTGTGCGGTTCAGGCGTGGCGCGGGTAACGAAATGGGCTTTGCCGTCCGGCGTGTTGAAACGGGGCGTGTGCAGAAGGCGGTTGGCGATGTGGAATTCCTGCTTGGCGACATCGATGTCGGCGAGCGGTTCCATGCCCGGCACCGTCCTAGCAATTGCCTCGCGGATATGGCGGTGTTGTTTGTAGGCCTCCCAGTCGATGGGTGTGTCGGGCAACAGGCGCTGGGCGAGATCGGCCAGTATCGCCACTTCGGGGCGGACGTTGTCCAGCCGGTCAATGCCGCCGTCTGACAGACGGACATAGTTGAACATCGATTCTTGGCTTGTCGGCTGCCACTCCTCATCGCGTGCGGTGACGGGGAGGATCAATGCCTCGCCGCCATCAATGCCATCGATATGGCCGCGATTGATGGTGGTGGTCAGGAACAATTTGAAACCGATCCGCTCCATCGCTTTGTGCGCCCATTCGCGCTGCGGATTCGCCTCCAACAGATTTCCGCCCATGATAATCGCAGCGTCAATTTCGCCAGCCTCGGCGGCCTTCATTGCCGCCATGGTGTCATGGCCTTTGCTCTTGGGCAGAGTAACGCCCAGATTATCTTCTATCGCCTTGAATATCTCAGCAGGCAGCACAGGCTTCACCCCGATTGTGCCAATGCCCTGCACATTGCTGTGCCCGCGCAAGGGGAGCAGGCCCGCGCCCGGTCGCCCGATCATCCCGCGCAGCAGTGCAAGGCCTGCAATATATTCCACTGTGTCACAGCCATGGACATGATGGGTGACGCCCATGCCCCAGGCGAAAACTGCGTCTTTGGCTTTGGCATAGAGCGCCGCGACCCGTTCGATATCGGCGCGGGGGATGCCCGATTGTGCTTCGATGGTCGGCCAGCCCTGCGCCTCCACATCGGTGCGCCATTCGGCAAAACCTGTGCTGTGCGCTGTGATAAAGTGGGAATCCTCCGCGCCCAGCGCCAGCACCGCCTTCGCCAGCCCCTTGAGCAGCGCAATGTCGCCGCCGATGCGCGGTTGCAGATAGTCGCTGGCAATCTCGGTTCCACCCGACAGCATCGAACGCGGGCTTTTGGGGACGGCGAATTTGACCAGGCCGGGTTCCTTCGCCGGATTGATAAACACCACTTCACCGCCGCGTTCGCGGATGCCCTTCAGCTGGTGGATGAAGCGCGGGTGGTTGCTGCTGGGGTTGGCACCGATAACGAGCATGAAGTCGCATTTGCCAAGGTCGGCAAGTTCGACGGTCGAAGTGCCGGTGCCAATGGTGCTTTCAAGGCCGACGCCTGTCGCCTGATGGCAATAATAAGAGCAATTGTTGACATTGTTGGTGCCCCAGACACGGGCGATCAGCTGGAAGAGGAAGCCAGCCTCGTTCGAGGATCGGCCCGAGGAATAGAAGAAGCTTCGGTTGGGCTCGGTGGCGCGCAGCCGTGCGGCGGCATGGTCGAGCGCCCAGTCCCATTCGACGGCCACGAAATGGTCGCAGTCTGCTGCCTTGTAGATCGGCGTCCCCAGCCGCCCCAGATGCTCCAGCTCATGTCCATCCAGCTCGCGCAGGTCGGAGAGCGGATGCGTCAGCACCTCGACAGGGATCGGTTGCTGTATATCGGTCGATTGCGCCTGGATCGATTTATTGCAGACCGACGGAAACTCGCCCAGCTCGTTGACCATCCCGCCGCGCTGTCCGCCCATGCCGAGGCCACAGGCCTTGCAGGCATTATTCGAAGTCAGCGCCTTGGCGCTATTCTTCAGCCCGATCCGCCGCGCGGTGGCAAGCGCATAGAGCACCTTTTTGGGTCCGCCGCCGATGGTCGCTTTTGCCATGGAGCCATCCTAGGCGCGGTAAATTTGTTTTGAAAGCAAGATGCGGGAAGCAGCCGTGCAGGGCAGGGGCTATTGGACGGTCAAACGACGAAAGGAACGCAAAATGACCTACCGCATCACCGGCCTGAACCCCGCCAAGCATGCCCCGCTTTTTTCCATGAGCGACGCCGAACTTGCCGCGATCAACGCGCGCCGGGTGACAGCGACGGCCAGTCGCGGCTTCCCCTGCCGGGTCTCGCTGCGGGATGCGGATGAGGGCGACAGCCTGATCCTGTTGCACCATGTCAGCCATGATGTCGCCACACCCTATCGTTCGGCCTATGCCATCTATGTCCGCGAGGTTGCTGATGCGGCGGCGGAATATGTCGATGAAACCCCGCCGGTGTTCGAAGGCCGACCGATTGCGCTGCGTGGCTTTGACTGCGATGGTAATTTGCTCAATGCCGCTTTGGCATTGCCGGGGCAGGCCGATGCGCGGATTCGTGAACTGTTCGAAAGCGACGAGATCGCCTATATCCATGCCCATAATGCCGCGCATGGCTGTTTTTCGGCAAAGGTGGAACGGAACTGACATGATCAACGCCGACATAGCCTGGAACGCCGTGCTGCGCCGCGACCGGTCGTTTGACGGGCGGTTTGTGACAGGTGTGCTGACCACAGGGATTTATTGTCGGCCAAGCTGCGCTGCGCGGCATCCGGCGCGGGAAAATGTGCGCTTTTTTGCCGATGGTCGGGCCGCGGCTGCGACGGGCCTCAGGGCATGCAAGCGCTGTCTACCCGATGATGTTGGGCGTGATGAAGTCGCTGTGGCAAAGGCTCTGGAGCTGCTCGGCGACGAGGAACCGCCTGCGTTGGAAGAACTGGCCGAGGCGGTGGGCTATGCGCCGCACCATTTCCACCGGCTTTTCAAGCGCGCGACCGGCGTAACACCGGCAGCCTATGCCCGGGCGCAGCGGGCCAAGCGCGCTGAGACAGCGCTTTCTAGCAATGGCCGGGTAACCGACGCGATATATGAGGCTGGCTATTCGGGCCCAAGCCGATTTTACGCCGAAACGAAAGGTCGATTAGGGATGACACCGAGCGCGTGGAAAAATGGTGGGGCGGGGGCCGTGATTCGATGGGCGCTGGTACCGACGTCGCTCGGCGAGATGCTGGTGGCCGCGACTGACAAGGGCATTTGCCGCTTGTCCTTCGATGAGGATGAGGGCGAACTGGTTCGCCGTTTCCCTCAGGCAGAAATCCTGCCTGCCGATAGCGCCATGACTGAACTTGCCAAAGGCGCTGTGGCGGCGGTCGAAAATCCGGCGCGCATGCCTGATCTGCCGCTTGATGTGGCAGGCACAGCATTTCAGGAAGCGGTGTGGCAGGAATTGCGCCGCATCCCGGCGGGCGAAACGCGCAGCTATGCAGATATCGCTGCCGCTGTTGGCAAGCCCAAGGCGGTGCGGGCGGCGGGTTCAGCCAATGGCGCGAACAATGTCGCTGTCCTGATCCCCTGCCACCGCGTGGTGCGCACTGATGGGTCGCTTGGCGGCTATGCCTATGGGTTGGAACGCAAGGCAAAATTGCTGGAACGTGAAGGGGTATGATGATGACAAAAGTAGATGAATTTGCAGCCCTGCATGTTCC